>CAMCSH010000047.1 GCA_945877655.1 Lentisphaera araneosa HTCC2155
CTATGAAAAATTCATCGTCACCGACCCAGGTGACACTCCCCTCCAGGCCAAGCAACTGCTGACCGACCAGGAATACAAAGAAGCTCTCGACGCCTACGGTTCGGCCTTCAAAGCCGGCATGGGCGCCGCCGCTCTCAAAGACCTGCTCGGCAAGACCGATCCCGAGGCTCTCCTCGAACAGCTGCGCGCCGAAATGGCCGTCACCCGTTCGAAGGCTAACCACAAGAAGATCGCCAAGCGCATGCGCATCATGGAAGGCTTCATCGCCAACAAGGCGCAGCCCGAATGGATGGTCATCGAGACCCTGCCGGTCATCCCGCCCGACCTCCGTCCCCTCGTTCCCCTCGAAGGCGGCCGTTTCGCCACCTCCGACTTGAACGACCTCTATCGCCGCGTCATCAACCGCAACAACCGCCTCAAGAACCTGCTTCACCTTCGCACTCCGGAAGTGATCGTCCGGAACGAGAAGCGCATGCTGCAGGAAGCTGTCGACGCCTTGATGGACAACGGTCGCCATGGCCGTGCCGTCACCGGCGCCAACAACCGCCAGCTGAAGTCGCTGTCCGACATGCTCAAGGGCAAACAGGGTCGCTTCCGTCAGAACCTGTTCGGTAAGCGCGTTGACTACTCCGGCCGTTCCGTCATCGTCGTCGGTCCCGAACTCAAGCTGCACCAGTGCGGCCTGCCGAAGAAGATGGCCATGACCCTCTTCGAACCCTTCATCATCCGCCGTCTTAAAGAGATGGGCGTTGTCCACACCGTCCGTGCGGCCAAGAAGATGATCGAACGCGGCGCCATCGAAGTCTGGGACGTTCTCGAACAGGTCACCCAGGGTCACCCGGTCCTGCTCAATCGCGCTCCTACCCTTCACCGCCTGTCGATCCAGGCCTTCGACCCCATCCTCATCGAAGGTAAAGCCATCCGCGTCCACCCGCTCGTCTGCGCCGCCTTCAACGCGGACTTTGACGGTGACCAGATGGCCGTCCACGTGCCCCTCTCCAACGAGGCGCAATTGGAAGCCAAGCTGCTGATGCTGTCGCCCAACAACATCCTGTCGCCCGCCTCCGGCAAGCCGGTCTGCACCCCGACCCAGGACATGATTCTCGGCTGCTATTACCTCGCCTACTTGCCCAAAGTCAAGGAAGAAGAGGCCAAGAAGCACCGCGCCTTCGAATCGATCATCCGCCGCCGTGTTGCCGGAGAAAAACTCTCCGCCGACGACGCCAAGATGGCCGAAGACTTCCGCGCCGAGCACTCGAAACTCAAAGCTTTCGCCACCCTCGAAGAAATCTTCTGGGCCCTCGAAAACAAGAGCGTCGCGCTGCATGACCTGATCCGCTTCAAGAACCCCGACCAGGGCAACAAGAGCACCTTGTGGGGCGATAAAGACGCCCGCAACGTCATCACTACCCCCGGTCGCGTCATCTTCCGTCAAGTCTGGCCCGAAGAACTCGGCTTCCTCAACCGCGCCGTCACCAAGAAGTCTCTCCAGAACATCATCGGTGAGACCTTCGAGACCGTCGGCCGCGACAAGACCGTCGACATGCTCGACCGCCTGAAGAAGCTCGGTTTCGAGTACGCCACCAAGTCCGGTTTCTCTGTCGCTACTGCCGACATGATCATCCCGACCGAGAAGAACGGCTTCATTCGCGACGCTCAGGCCGAAGTCGAGAAAATCCGCAAGCAGCACAAGGCTGGTGTCATCACCAACCAAGAACGCTACAACCGGATGATCGACGTCTGGACCAAAGCCAACACCTCTGTCGCCCAGGTCTTGTTCAAGACCATCGAGACCAACAACGGCCTGAAGGAGATCAACTCCATCTTCGCCATGATGGACTCCGGCGCCCGCGGTTCGAAAGACCAGATCCGTCAGCTCGCCGGTATGCGCGGACTGATGGCCAAGCCCTCCGGCGAGATTATCGAACGCCCGATTATCTCGAACTTCCGCGAAGGTCTGTCGGTTCTCGAATACTTCATCTCCTCCCACGGTGCCCGTAAAGGTCTCGCCGACACCGCCCTGAAGACCGCCGACTCGGGTTACATGACTCGTAAACTCGTCGACGTCTCCCAGGACGTGGTCATCAGCGAAGAAGACTGCGGCACCACCAAGGGCCTCAAGCTGAAAGCCATCCGCGCCGGCAACGACGAGAAAGTCTCGCTCGCTGACCGTGTCATTGGCCGCTTCTCGCTCGAGAACATCCACAACCCCCTCGGCAAACGCGAAGAGTTCATCGTCCGCTCCGGCGAGATGGTCTCCAAGCAAGCCGCCCGCCGCATCGCCGAATTCGAGATCGAAGAGATCCGCATCCGCTCGGTTCTGACCTGCGAATCGAAACGCGGTGTCTGCGCCAAGTGCTACGGCGTCCTCCTCGCCAACGGTGAAATCGCCAAGAAAGGCGACGCGGTCGGCATCATCGCCGCCCAGTCCATCGGTGAACCTGGTACTCAGCTCACCATGCGTACCTTCCACGTCGGTGGTACCGCTTCGACGGCCTTCACTGACCCGAAAGTCAAAATCAAGCGCCCCGGTCACCTCGTCTTCGTCGACGTCCGTGCTGTGCGAGCCGAAGATGGCAAACTGATCGTCCTGAGCAAAAACGGTAAAGTCGCAGTCGCCAACACCGACGGCACCTTCGCCGAAGAGCACAGCCTCGTTCCCGGTGCCTTCCTCCACTTCGAAGAAGGTGCAGTGGTCAAAGCCGGTGACGTTGTCGCCGAGTGGGACCCCTACAACATTCCTATCATCGCTGAATTCGGCGGTAAAGTGGAATTCCGCGACCTCGTCGAAGGCGTCACCCTGAAACGCGAAATCAACGCCGCCACCGGCGCCGAAGAAATCGTTGTTCTCGAGCACCGCGACGACTTGCACCCGCAGATCGTCATCCTCGACAAGTCCGGCGAAATCGTCGCCCACTCGAACATGCCTGCCGGTGCCCACATCGTGGTCAAGGAAGACAAGTCGATCAAGGCCGGTATCATCCTCGCCAAGATCCCCCGTCAGTCTGCCAAGACCAAGGACATTACCGGTGGTCTCCCCCGTGTTGCCGAGCTCTTCGAAGCCCGCAAACCGAAAGACCCCGCCGTCCTCGCTCCCATCGATGGCGTCATCGAGATCACCCGCAAGCTCGTCAAGGGCAAGCAGCAGATCATCGTCCGCGACCTCGAAAACTCGGTCACCGAGGAAGTTCAGGTTCCGGCCTCGAAACGCCTCGTTGTCTCCAACGGTGAATCGGTCCGCAAGGGCACCCCGATCACTGACGGCGCCCCCGTCCTCCAGGACCTCCTGGATATCTGCGGCGCTCAGATGCTCCAGGAGTACTTGGTCAACGAAGTCCAAGAGGTTTATCGCCTCCAGGGCGTCGAGATCAACGACAAACACATCGAAATCGTCGTCCGTCAGATGCTCCGCAAGGTGCGCATCGGCGACAGCGGCACCACCCGCTTCCTCACCGGCGAGCAGATCGACCGCCGTGACTTCGATGACGAGAACGAGAAAGTCATCGGCGAAGGCGGCCAGCCTGCTGAAGGCGTGCCCGTCCTCCTCGGCATCACCAAGGCCTCGCTCGAAACCGAGTCCTTCATCTCCGCCGCCTCCTTCCAGGATACCACGCGCATCCTCACCGATGCCGCCACCCTGGGCAAAGCTGACACTCTCCGCGGATTCAAGGAGAACGTCATCATGGGTCACCTCATCCCTGCCGGTACCGGCATCGAAGAAGCCCGCAACATCCGCGTTCTCCGCGAACTTCCCGACAACCCGCCTGAAGATTTCGTGGCGGTGAGCAATGAAGCCGCCAGCGCTGAAGAAGAGAACGACGAAGCCCTCAAAATGGCCAAGTCGATGCTCGCCCTCGACTGAAAAATTCTCTAGGAAAGTGCTTCTCCGGTCTTGACACAAGTCGAAGAAGCACTACCATGAGAGGCCTTTTTCCCCAACCGTCCAGAAAACCAGGATACATCGAGATGCCCACCATCAATCAGCTCGTTCGCAAGGGCCGCTCCGAGAAGCCGACCAAATCCAAGTCGCGCGCCCTCGAAGCCTGCCCACAGCGCCGCGGCGTCTGCACTCAGGTCATGACCCGCACCCCCAAGAAGCCCAACTCCGCTCTCCGTAAAGTTTGCCGCGTTCGCCTCACCAACGGCGAAGAAATCACCGCCTACATCGGCGGCGAAGGCCACAACCTCCAGGAACACTCGGTCGTTCTCGTTCGTGGCGGCCGCGTTCGCGACCTTCCCGGCGTCCGCTACCACGTCGTTCGCGGCGCCCTTGACTGCCTCGGCGTCGACAAGCGTCGTCAAAGCCGTTCCTGCTACGGCTCCAAGCGTCCCAAACCCGGTCAGGCTGCTGCCGCCGGCAAGAAGAAATAATCCAAGGCTGATCACACATGCGTAAGCACAGAGCCATCAAGCGCCCGGTCACCCCCGACGCCATTTACAACTCCGAACTGGTCACCCGTCTCGTCAACTGCGTGATGTTCTCCGGCAAAAAAGCTACTGCCGAAGCCATCGTCTACACCGCGCTTGATACCCTCGGCAAGAAAATCACCGATCGCAACCCGGTCGAGTCTTTCATCCAGGCCATCGAAAACTGCCGCCCCGTCGTCCAGGTCAAGTCCCGCCGCGTCGGTGGTGCCAACTACCAGGTCCCGGTCGAAATCATCCCCGAGCGTCAAATCTCGCTGGCGATGCGCTGGCTCGTCAACTACGCTCGCAACAAGAAAGGTAAGCCGATGGCTATCTGCCTTGGTCAAGAGCTCGTCGACGCCTTCAACAACACCGGCAACGCTGTCAAGAAGAAAGACGAAACGCACAAAATGGCCGCCGCCAACAAAGCGTTCGCTCACTACCGCTTCTGATCTCCCGATCAGTCTCTGTCTCGAAATCCCGCCTGCGAAGGCGGGATTTCGCGTTTCAAACAGGGAGTTGGGGAGTAAGAGAGTGAGGGAGTAGGACAGGCTTCGTTACTCCCTCCTCCCCGATTCCCTTGTGTTCGTTACTCCCTCACTTGTGTTCGTTACTCCCTCACTCCCTCCTCCCTCACTCCCTTGTCGTTTTTCCTGTCCCTCACCTTGCGCCAGCGCCGCCCCGGATTACCTTTGCGGCCTTCAAAACCACCCCGGAAATCCTTGTCGATGAATAGCTCAGATCCAGCCAAGCCGCGCGCCGCGGTACACACTCTCGGCTGCCGCCTCAACCAGGCGGAGTCGTCGATCATGGAAAAAGGCCTCGAAGACCGCGGTTGGGATCTCGCCGACTTCAAGGATCAGGCTGACCTCGCGATCATCAACACTTGCACCGTCACCTCGAAGGCGGACAGCGATTGCCGTGCCTCCATCCGGGCCTTCGTCCGCCGCAATCCAAAGGCCTTTGTCGCCGTTGTCGGCTGCTACTCGCAGATGGGCTACAAGCAGATCGCCGAAATCCCCGGTGTCGACCTCATCATCGGCAACCAGGATAAGCTGCAAGTCCTGGATTTTGTCAAGCTCGGGAAAAACGACACGCCGCTGGTCATCCGCGACCGCATCGTCCGTGAGGACTTTGTCATCGACACCATCGGCCAGTCGGATTCTCGCACCCGCGCCAATCTGAAAATCCAGGATGGCTGCGACTTCATGTGCACCTTCTGCATCATCCCGATGGCTCGCGGTCGCGCCCGCTCCCGTGATCTCGCCAACCTGGTTGAAGAAGCTCGCGCCCTACACGCTCAAGGCTTCAAGGAAATCATCCTCACAGGCGTCAATGTCGGCACCTACGACAATTCCGGCTTCGACATCGTCGGCGTCGTCGACGCCGTCGCCGCCAACGTCCCCGGCGTCCGCATCCGCATTTCCTCCATCGAGCCCACCACCATTCCCGACGGCCTTTTGAGCCGTATGGCCGATCCCAATCACCCCCTCGTTCCCTATCTGCACCTGCCGCTGCAGTCGGGCTCGGACAAGGTTCTTGAGATCATGAAGCGCCGCTACACTCGCGGAGAATGGCTCGCCTTCGTCAACGACGCCGTCGCCCGCGTCCCGGATCTGTGTATCGGCACCGATGTCATGGTCGGCATGGCTGGCGAAGATGACGATGCCTTTGCCGACACCGTCGAGTTCCTGACTCAGGCTCCAGTCGCTTATTTCCATGTATTCACCTTCAGCGAGCGCCCCGGCACTCCGGCGGAGAAGATGGACGGCAAAGTGCCAGAGCCGGTGAAGCAGCGCCGCAATGCCGTTTTGCGTCGACTTTCCGAGCGCCGCCGGGAGGAGTTCCAGAAAATCTCCCTCGAGCGCCAAATGACCGTTCTTTTCGAGTCGTTGACCGATGGCTTCTGGAGCGGCTACACCGCCAATTTCATCCGTGTTGCCGTTGCCGATCCCGGCTACTCCCTCGAGAACTGCCTGGCGTTGGTCCGTCTTGATGCGGTCACCGCCGACTTTGTCACCGGGACGCTGGTGGAGTAAGATTTCCGCGTGCCTTGCTGGGACCGCCGCACTCCGTGTGATATTTTGCTTCAAGGCCCTTAGGCCGGATTTTGCTTGCCCGTGTCATATCATTCGTGTTGGGCAAGATGGCGCCCTGGGTGTCGGCAAGAGGCGGGTGATTGACATTCGCGTCTAGCGAAGGAAACTGGGAGGCGAAGATCAATCAACCCGAAGCCGAGCCATGCTTTTTTCCGAATTCCCGCTAGACCCCAAGCTCTTGACGACGATTGCAGCGGCGGGTTTCGCCGAGCCACGGCCAGTGCAGGCGGCGACGATGCTGCCGATCCTGGCGGGCCGGGATCTGTTGGTCGCGGCGAAGACCGGATCAGGCAAGACGGCGGCCTTTGTTCTACCGATGCTGCAGCGGCTGATCCAGTCGCAGCGCAGCCAGCTGCTCATCCTGGTGCCGACGCGTGAGCTGGCGGCGCAGGTGAGCGAGGTCTGCCTGAAGCTGCGCGGTGGCAAGCTGCCGTCGATCCGCTTCGCCCGTCTGGTCGGCGGCGAATCGGCCAACACTCAAAGCGTGCAGTTGAAAGCCGGTCCGCGGCTGGTCGTCGCGACCCCCGGACGACTGCTCGATCATGTGCGCGAAGGTCAGCTCGATCTGAAGAAATTCGACCATCTGGTCCTGGACGAAGCGGACCGCATGCTGGAGCTTGGTTTCCGCGATCAGCTCGACGCGATTCGCGGCGGCTTCAGCGCCAAGCCGCAGACGATTTTCCTTTCTGCCACTCTGCCGAAACAGATCGAGTTGATGGCCAAGGTCTGGCTGAAGCAGCCCTTGCGTCTCGATCTGGACGAGCCGGAATCGGCAGCGCCGGAGATCGCGCAGGAGTTCATCGTCTGCGGCCGCAAGGAACGCGGCGAAGTTTTAGCGAAGGCGCTGACCACCGAAACCGGCCAGGCCCTGGTCTTTGTCCGGACCCGCAACAACTGCGAGATCGTCGCCGAGCGTCTCTTGAAGGGCGGCGTGCCGGTGCGGGCGATCCATGGCGAGATGTTCCAGAAGGACCGCAACAAGGCGCTGGCCGAGTTCCGAAGCGGCAAGTGCCGCATCCTGGTGGCCACCGCCCTGGCGGCACGCGGCCTCGACATTCCCGGCGTCGCCTTGGTGTGCAACTACGATCTGCCGGAGCAGCCGCAGGACTACATCCACCAGATCGGCCGCACCGGGCGTTCGGGGCTATCCGGGCGGGCGATGAGTTTTTACGACCCCGCCGACATCGAGGAAGCACCTCGTTACGCCGCCATTGCGGCGATGGTGGAGAAAGGGCGCGGAGGCTGATGTCGATTTCCCCCTCGCAGGGTTGAGTAATGCGGCTATCGTAGCGGTCGATCCGCAACCGGGAGGTCAATGTGTCCGCTCCTGCTCCTGAGCTCAGAGTCCAAACTCGCGCCGCTGCCGCCGTCTTTTTCGTCCTGGCCATTCTGGCCTTGTCGATGGCCCGCTGGTCCGGCAACACCACCGCACTTCTATCCTTCGCTCCCGCCGCCGGCGCCCTGCTCTTCGGGCTTTTGGCGATGCGTTCAGCCGGCATCGCCTGGCTGTTGGAGGAAGAGCGCCAAGCCGCTTCCCGACGCCAGCGCAGCGCCGAGGCTGATCTCTTCGCGGAAGATGCGGGGGTCTTGGCTGCGGAACGCGAAAACAGTTCACTGCACCGCTGGATCATCCCGGCCTTTGGTCTTCTTCTCGCACTCGGCCTCGGCGCCGCCGCCTGGCAAGGATTCTTCCCCACTGCCAACAGCTCCGATGCCGTCGCTGCGGCTGGCAATTCGCTGAGTAAAAGGTTCGTTCTCGAAACCACGATTGTGCTTGAAGGAATCAATCCCATCCGCTGCGGAGCGCTTCTCGGCGCCCTCGCCGTGGCCCAGCTGCTTGCCGGCGCCTTTTTCGCCGGCCTGGCCCGCAGCGGTTCCTGCCGGGAACTCGGCGCGGCCGCCGCCTGGTGTCTTGCGGCCGCCGCAATGACCGGCGCCAACGCCGCCGCCTTGATCCTCAGCACCCAAGGGATCGAGCTGCACCGCCCGCTTCGCCTGATCGCCTCCGGCATTTTGATGCTTCTCGCCATTGAAATCCCAATCACTTTGATGATCGAGTATTTCCGTCCCCGCCGCGGCGGTGAGCAACTGGTCCTGTCGAGCCGCTTCCTCTCCCTCTTCACCGAGCCCGGCACGGTTGCGGCCAACCTCGGCAAAGCCCTGGAGTACCAGTTCGGCGTCAAGGTCGAAGAAGGTTCGACCCGCAACTTCTTCACCCGCATGGTCCTGCCCCTCGTCAGCTTGCAGCTGCTCGCCTTCTGGCTGTTGAGCTGCTTCACCCGCATCGAGCCTGGGCAGGCCGGACTGCGCGAAAGCTTCGGCGAGGTATCCCACGAGGTCTTGTCTCCCGGCCTGCATTTCAAACTTCCTTGGCCCTGGGGTGTCATCCGGACCGAAAACGTCGAGCAGCTGAACTTCCTCACCCTCGGCACCGTGCCGGCCAGCGACCGTGAGCGCCAAGGGCCGCCGGAGGATGCTTACAAGATCGAAGAAGGCAAGGTGATGGTCTGGGGCCGCCCCAGTCACGGCCAAGGCGAAGGCAAAGAAGACTTCAACTATCCCATGCCGTCGAAGAGCGACAGCAAGGACATCAACCTGGTGTCGGTGAAGATCCCGCTGCATTACCGGATCCGGGCGAGCGAGCTCTACGACTACCTCTACGGCCATCGCAATGCCGCTGCGACGCTTGAAATGGTCGCCGACCGCTGCATCAACGCCAGCCTGGCCAGCCGCGACATAGGCGATCTGCTCGGGGCCGACCGCCAGGCCGAAGGCAATCGGCTGAAGGAGAAAATCCAGGCCGAAGCCGACCAGCTCAAGCTTGGCATCGACATCAGCTACATCACGATCGAAACCATCCACCCTCCGGTCAGCGCCGCCGCCGCCTATGATGAAGTGATGGGAGCCCAGTTCGACAAGGATGCCCGCGTCTCTCGCGCCAAGGCGAAGGAGAAGGAGAATCGCGCCGACACCCTGTCCCAGGAAGCATCGATCATCGGGGAAGCGCAAGCCAAGGCTTCGAACCGCAGCGCCATCGCTCGCGAACAGGCCGCCCGCTTCACCGTCCGGAAAGCCGCCAACGACATCGATCCCAGCAGCTTCCGCCTCCTCAGCTACCTTGATGTCATCCAGAGCCTGAAGGATCTGCCGAAATACATCGTCTGCGGCGAGCAGGCTCGCCGGGTGATCAATCTCAACCTTGAGAACGACGCCAATCTCGACCAACTAAAAGCCATCCAACTGGAATCCGCCAAGTCTGACGCGGACAAGGAGAAGAACAAATGAGCCCCTCGACCTCTCTTCGCATGCCGATCTTCATTGCCGCCGGCGCCGCCGCGCTTTTCCTAGCCAGCTCCGCCTGTTTCCAGGCTCGTGAAGGCGAAAGCGCCCTGGTCTTGCGCTTCGGCAAACCGGTGCGTGAAGCCAGTCCCGGCTTGAACCTGAAGCTTCCCTACCCCTTCGAATCGGTCACCCGCCTCGACCACCGCTTGATGAACCTCGAGCGCCCGATGGCCCAGACTTCCTTGAAAAACGCCCAGTCGCTGATGGTCGGCACCTACACGATCTGGAAGATCAAGGACAGCTCGATGTTTCTCTCCAGCCTCGGCAACGTGAAAAAGGCCGAGTCCTCGCTCAGCGACATTCTCGGCGGCGCCACCGGTCAGGTCTACAGCCGCTATCTCCTTCACGACGTAGTCACCGCCAACGGCGACAGCAAATTGGCGACGATCGAAAAGGAGATCCGCGCCATCGCCGCCCCGGCGGCCGAAAAATACGGCATCGAGATCGTCTCCTGCGGCGTCCACCGCCAAGGCCTGGTGCCCGACAAGACCACCGAATCCGCGATCGAGCGGATGCGTGAAGCTCGCCAAGTCCTGGCCCAGGAATACCGCCTCGAAGGCGAGAAGGAAGCCCAGAAGATCATCGCCGATGCCCGCACCGAATCGCTCAAAACCATCGACAAGGCCCGTTCCGAAGCGGAGAAGACCCGCTCCGCCGGAGAAGCAGCAGCCGCGGCCAACTTCGAAGTCTTCAAGCAGGATCCCGAGCTCGCCGCCTTCCTCTTCAAACTGGAAGCCCTGCGCACCACCCTGACCGGGGCCAACACCGTCCTCATCCTCGATGACGAAACCAGCCCCTTCGACCTGTTGAAGAAATCCAGCCTCGACAGCCTGCGCGGCGCCGCTCCACGCCAATCGACCTCCCCAGCCGTCGAAACCGACCGCGACGGCAAGATCTACTGGGACAGCGAATCTAAAAAATATCTGCCGCGGACTCCTGAGAAAACCAGCGGAGCCAAGCCGTGAATCGCGCCCCCGCCAAAACCCCTGAGGGCGCCGCGGAAGCGGTTGGCGGCGCCCTTCGCTTCCTCTCCATCCTGCTCCGCCTGCTCGCCCTTGCGGTGCTGCTGCTGGCGTTCCGCACCGGTTGCTACTCGGTCGAAGCCGGCAAACAGGCCCTGCCCTTCCACTTCGGCAAGCTCGTCGGCGACAACGCGGTGGAAGGCGACGGACGGATGCACTGGATCCTGCCTCGTCCCTTCGGTCGAGTCGTCGTCTTGCCGGCCGCCAGCGCCCCGCAAAACCTGATGAGCGACAGCTTCTGGCCCGCCGAAGCCAACAGCGCCTTGGTGATCAAGTCAGATGAATCGGTCGACTCGACTGATCCTTTGGTGATGGGCCGCGACGGCTGCGTCCTGACCGGCGACTCCTACCTCTTCCACATCCGCGGCAACCTGACCTGGACGATTACGGACGCGGCAAGTTACTGGCAGGCCTTCGGCAATGCAGACGGCGATGTCGCCGCCGCGATGAAGCAGTCGAACCTGATTCTCCGCCGGCTCTTCGACTCGGCCTTGCTCGCCGAGGCCAGCCGCCGCAGTGTCGACGAAGCCTTTTACATCCATCTTAACGACTACCGCCTGGCTGTCGAAAGCAATCTCGCCACCCGGGTCAAGGCGCAGCAGATGGGCATCACCATCGGCCGCCTCGAAATCAAGCCGGAAGACCGCCGCTCCATCCGTCTCGTCCAGGGCACTTTCAACAATGTCGTCGCAGCGCAGTCGAAGGCCCGTTCACGAGTCAACGCCGCCCGCAAAGAGGCTCTGGAGATCGCCGGCAAGGCCGACGCCGAATCCCGCAAGATCATCGCCGATGCCGAGATCTACCGCGCCGGCCTGATCACCAGCACCGGCAACAAAGCCGAAAACATGAAGGCCTTCCTGAAAGTCTACGACCCGAAGAACCCGGAAGCCGCCCTCGCCAGTCTCTACAACAGCACCATGGGTGAAGCCCTGGCCGCAGTCCATGAAAAATACCTGATCAAGAAAGGCGATCAGCAGGAACTACGGCTGCAACTCAGCCGCCTGCCCAAGGCCAGCGCCAAGACCGAGACAAAACCCTGACAGCCCTTGCAGCGACAAGGTCGGAATCTATTGTCTTAAGAACGCCCGTTACTTCGGGTGATAAAATTCAGGAGAGTGCCATGAAGTCGTGGATCTGGACAGCCTCCCTCAGTGACCCTCGTGTTGCCTTCCGCCGTGAATTCACCATCGACCGTCCTCCCCTCGAGGCTCGCCTCGAATTCGCCGCCGTCGGCTCCTTCCTGATCCTGGTCAACGGCGAAGTCGTCTTCTCCGGCCCAGCCCCCGCCCCGGAAGGCCATTGCTCGCTGCACCAGCTCGACATCTCCTTCCTGATGCAGTCCGGCCGCAACAGCATCTGCGCCCTGGTTCACGGCGCCGACACCGCCGCCCCCGGCTTCTGCTGCATCCTCACAGCCGACGGCCAGCGCTTGATCGACAGCGACGAGTCTTGGCTCGCCCTCAGCGCCGCCTCCGCCCGGGTATCGCCGTCGCGCGGCCCCGGACATGGCCACTGCGAGCTCCATGATCTCTCCCTGCTGCCCGAGGAATGGGCCAATCCCGATGCCTCGGACGCCTCTTGGAAGCCAGCCAGCCTGCTCGGCCCCTCCCCCGGCCGCTACGCTTGGGCGCATCTTCAAATCAAGGCGCCGCTCAGCCTGTCGCCCTTGCGCCAGCTCGTCGCCCGCGGCAAAATGCTCCCCGCGGCCGCCTGCCTGCCCTTGGATGTCGCCTCGCTTCGCCGCGGCGGCACGATTCTCGCCACCGCTTCCCTCCGCCTGCCTCCCGGCGCCCACGCCCTGATGGTCGTCTGCGACGGCGAATGGGCACTCGACATCGGCGGCACCACCGTCCTCAGCGGCGACGGCCACCGCCTCGTCCACAGCTGCGAAATCGACCTCCCCGAAGATTGGGTAGAAGTCCGTCTCCGCGCCGTCTGCGACCTCCGGCTCTGCGGCGCGACGCTGCTTTTCCCCGGACTCCGCCCCGATGCCGTTCTCCTCCACCAGCTTCCTGATGACCAGGCCGAAACCGGCTGGCTCCTTGCCCACCTGAAGGTGCCCTTCGCCCGTTCCTATGGCATATCGCTGGCCCTCCCCGAGTTCAGCCCCTCGCCTCTCGGCGGCGCCGACGCCGCCGCTTGGTTGTCTTCCTTCTCCTTCAACAACGATCTCACTGCCGCCGAAGCCTTCAGCAGCGTCAATCTCGGCGCCGGCGAATACGCCAGTCTGGATCTCGGCCGCCGCAGCATCGCTCTGCCGCAATTGCAGATCGAAGGCAGCGCCGGCGACGTCGTCGACATCCTTCTCACTGAAGAGCTCAATGACGGAGTTCCAGAACCGATCTCGCACGGCATCCGTCGCGTTGACACCCTTGTCCTCTCCGGCCATCTCGATACCTGGACCCCGGTGGTCTTCAGCGGCTTCCGCTATGTCAGCATCGCCGTCCGCTCCGCCTCCGGCAGCGTCGAAGTGAGCAACGCCAACGTCCTCCTCCCCGGCCGCGACCGCGATGCGGCGCTGTCGAGCTTCGACTGCTCCGACGCCCGCCTGAAAAAAGTCTGGGAACGCGCCGCCGAAGCCGCCGACGGCTGCTGCGAACTGCAGCTGCGCGATGCGGTCTCCTCTCCCGCCGGCCAGAACCTCTTCCCTTCCGCCCTGCTCGGTGGCGCCGGCCTGTGGACCGGATCCGACCTCAGCCCCTATCGCCAGGCCCTGCTCGACTTTGCCGCCGCCCAGTTCGAAACCGGCGAGATCCCCGCCAGCTTCCCCTGCGGCGACGAAGGCGACCCCCTGGCATCGATGATGTGGATCATCTGGCTGCAGAAACACGCACTCTTCACCGGTGAACGCGAAACCGTCGCCGCCGCCGCTCCCGCCCTCAGATCCCTGCTCGATTGGTGCAGCCGCGATGCCGCCCCCTCCGGCATGATTCTCGAAGACGGCGGCGTCAACGCCCTGGTCAACGCCCTCTTCTGCCGCGCCCTGCAGGCCGCCGCCTGGCTGATGGAGTTCATGGATGACGAAGACGATGCGGCGGTCTATCGCAGCCAGGCCGAACAGGTCGGCATCGCCTTGCGCAATCTCTGCTGGCCGGAAGGCGGGTCAGACGAAGCCGCCTACGAAGAGACCGTCGCCGCCATCTACGCCGGCATCCTGCCGGAAGCTCAGGCCCAGGCCCTCTTCGACCGCTGGCACAATGCCACCGCACCGTTCTGGAAAGACGATGTCGCCGCCGACGAACGCAGCCCCTTCCACGCCCTCCTCGCCATCGAAGCAGCGCTCAATCTCGAACGCAACCGCTGGGCCGTCGACTTCATCGCCGACTTCTGGACCGCCGAAGAGCACGCCCCCTGCAGCGTCTTCAGCAGCATCCCGGCACCCTACCTGATCAGCGAGCTGATCGGCGTCCGCCCCGCCGCCCCGGGCTTCGCCCAGGTCTTCCTGAATCCCCTCGACAGCGGCGTCAAATCGGCGAAATGCCGCCTCCAGACGCCCCATGGCAGCCTCAATGTCGAATGGGTCCGCCGCAATGACGGCGCCTATGACTTCACCATCAATTCCTCCTTCGCCGTCGACGTCATCTCCGAACTGCCGGCCGAGCTCAACGCCCGCTGCGCCTTCCGGGTCAACGAAGAAGTCTCGGTGATGGCCAAAGAGAAGTGAAAAAGGGGCTTGCAATTACTTGATCTGACAGTAATCTCAGCGCTCCCGTCCCCTTTCTTGAGGGAACAGAACCAATCTCCTAAAGAGAAGCACAAGAAGGATTTCATCATGTACGCAGTTATCTCCACCGGCGGCAAACAGCTGACCGTCAAGGAAGGCGACGTGGTCAAAGTCGAAAAGCTCCTCGGCGACGTCGGCACCAAGGCCCAGTTTGATACTGTCTTGGCCATCGGCGGAACTGAGCAGCCCGTTTTCGGCTCCCCCAACGTCACAGGCGCCTCCGTCTCTTACGAAATCGTCGGCGAAGGCCGCGGTGAAAAGGTCATCATCTTCAAGATGAAGCGCCGTAAGAGCTACCGCCGTTTGAAAGGTCACCGTCAGGACTACACCGAGATCCGCATCACCGGTATCAAGGCCTGATTCTTTCAGACTTCCGTTTCACCCCCGCCCTTCACCGGTCGGGGGTGTTTCATTTTAGCGCCTTTGCGTGAGACCTGTCAGCTTCCGGCTTCTACACCCCAGCCAGATAAAGCGCTGCGATCACCAGGGCATTGCCGATTTCGCCGTCGCGAATGCGGCTGCGCAGCTCGCTGGCAGACAAGAGGAGGACCTCGATGTCCTCACCCTCGTCCTGAGCCCTCTCCGTCGCCAGAAAGCAGCCTTCCGCCAGCACGGTGTAAAGGGTGTTGCCCTGGATCGCGGGATTGGGATTGGTGGCGCCGATCAGCCGCGCCGAGGCGGCGTGATAGCCGGTCTCCTCGGCCAACTCACGCAGCCCGGCGAGCAGCGGGTCGGGATCCGCCGCGTCGATGCAGCCGCCAGGAATCTCCAGCTCGTTGCGTTGCGAGCCATGGCGGTACTGACGGATCATCACCAGATCGCCGCCGGCTGTGATCGCGACCACATTGACCCAATCGGGAAAACGCAGGCTGAAGTAGTCTCCGCTGTGACCGTTGCGCGGGTTGACGGCGCGTTCTGCGTCGACCGCAAGGATGCGGCATTGGAAAAGGGTGCGGCGATCGAAGCGCTCCCAAGCGGCTGGCTGTGTGTCCATGTCGTTCTCCGGTTCTAGATGAATGAATTCTCTCAGATGCGCCGTCCCCCGTTCCTCCAGCAAGGCCATCAGCTCGGGCTGGAGATAACGATATTCGTCGCGGATGCCAAGGCAGATGACGCGCTGAGATTTGAGATGGCGCCGGAAGCCTTCAGCGAGGCGGCGGCGATGGCTCTCCTCCATCACGAAAATGATCTCAGCCCAATTGAGCAGCTCGCCGCAGACTGGAGTCGGCGACTTGGCATCGAGCCCAGCTGAAGCCACCTCGAGACCCAGGCGTCCGGCGAAGAGATGCTCGGCACTTGGCGAGCGCAAGCGGTTCTTGCCACAGATGAAGAGAACTCGGGTCATGCTCGCCTTGCAGGGTTTAACTGGATTGATGCTAACTTGAAAGCCGAATTGCAAAAAAGGGAGATCCCGATGCCTCTGCACCGCTACGAAAAACGCCACGAGAAAGTCCTCAGCCTGCCGCGCTTCGCCAGGAGGTTGCTTCGGCTGGATCGACAGCGTCCTCAACGCCTCGATGATCCTCACCGGCATGGGCCCGGTGTCGCCGATGCCCACTGACGGCGCCAAGATCTTCGCCTCGCTCTACGCCCTCTTCAGCGGCCTGGTCTTTGTCACCGTCATGGGCGTCACCCTCGCCCCCTTGGTCCACCGCCTCCTACATAAATTCAACATCGACGAGAAAGACCTCGGGCGCTGAGCACAAAATCAGAAGTTCGGCCCCTTGCCAATTTCCTCACTCCGGCGCTATAATCTCGCCCCGCCACCGGCGGTTTTAAACTCCCAAGTTCACAAGGACACCCGCACATCATGGAAAAGACCTTTAAAGCCGAAGTGAAGGACCTCCTGAACCTCGTCATTCACTCGCTCTACTCGAACCGCGACATCTTCCTGCGCGAGCTCATCTCCAACGCCTCCGACGCCATCGACAAGGCGCAATTCACCGCCCTCTCCGACAAGTCGGTCAGCGCCCCCGGCGGCAAATGGCAGATCCGCATCGCCGCCGATGAAGCCCGCAAGACCCTCACCCTCTCCGACAACGGCATCGGCATGAGCCTCGAAGAAGTCGAAGAGAACATCGGCACCATCGCCAAGTCCGGCACCAAGGCCTTCGCCTCGATGCTCAAGGCCCAGGGCGCCGCCGCCGCTCCCGAACTCATCGGTCAGTTCGGTGTCGGCTTCTACTCCGCCTTCATCGTCGCCAACCGGGTCGAACTGCGCAGCCGCAAACACGGCGCCAGCCCCGCCTCCGCCACCCTCTGGTCCTCCAGCGGCGAAGGCTCCTACGCCGTCGAATCCTGCACCATGGACCAGCCCGGCACCGAGATCACCCTCTTCCTCAAGGACGACGCCGCCGAATTCCTCGAAGAATGGAAGCTCCGCAAGATCGTCAAGCAATACTCCGACTTCATCGCCCACCCCGTCGTCATGGCAGTCGAAAAATATGATGAATCGGTCGAAGTCAAAGACGGCGAAGAGCCGCCCAAGAAGATCGAAGACGACGTCCTCAACTCGATGAAAGCGATCTGGACCCGCTCCAAGTCGGAAGTCAAGGACGAGGAATACGCCGAGTTCTACAAACACATCTCGCACGACTTCCTCGAGCCTCTCGAAACCATCGCCTACAAAGCCGAAGGTTCGCTTGAGTTCCAGTCGCTCCTCTTCATCCCCGGCCGCGCCCCCTTCGACCTCTTCCAGAACGGCGACAAGAAAGGCGTCCAGCTCTACGTCAAACGCGTCTTCATCATGGACGAATGCAAGGCCCTGATGCCCGACTACCTGCGCTTCGTCAAAGGCGTCGTCGACTCGGCTGACCTGCCGCTCAACGTCTCCCGCGAAATCCTCCAGGAAGACAAGATCCTCGGCAAAATCCAGAAGAACCTAGTCAAGAAAGTCCTCGACACCCTCGCCGCCACCCTCGCCAACGACCGCGAGAAATACCTCAAGTTCTGGAAGGAATTCGGCCGCGTCATCAAAGAAGGCATGCACTCCGACTTCGCCAACAAGGAGAGGATCCAGGACCTGATGCTGTGGGAATCGACCAGCGCCAGCGCCGACAAACCGACCAGTTTGAAAGAATACGTCGAGCGCCTCGCCGAAGGCCAGACCGAGATCTACTACATCTCCGGTCCCGACCGCGACGCCTGCGCCAACTCCCCCGTCCTCGAAGGCTTCAAGAAAAAAGGCTGGGAAGTCATTTTCTTCGCCGAGCCGATCGACGAATGGGTCGCCCAGTCGCTCACCGAATACGGCGGCAAGCCGGTGAAAAACATCACCAAGGGCGACGTCAAGTTCGATGAAGCCGCTTCCGAAGAAACCAAGAAGGCCACCACCGAGAGCAAGGACGTTCTCGATGCGGTCCGCAAGGCCCTCGACGCCGACGTCAAGGAAGTCCGCTTCACTTCGCGTCTCGACGAATCCCCCGCCTGCTTGGTTGCCGACGAACATGCCATGTCGGCCAACATGGAGCGCCTGTACCGCTCGATGAACCAGAACATGCCGGTGAGCAAGCGC
>CAMCSH010000048.1 GCA_945877655.1 Lentisphaera araneosa HTCC2155
ATGATCAGCTCCCTCAACCCTTCGGAACTGCGCGACCTGATGAAATTCCTCACCGAAGCAGCTCCCGTCGAAAAACCCACCACCAGCCTCTTCAACGGCAAGGACCTCAGCGGCTGGGAAGGCGACCCGACCTTCTGGAAAGTCGAAGATGGCTGCATCACCGGCGAATCGAGCGCCGAGCATCCCTGCAAGAGCAGCACCTGGCTGGCCCTGAAGGACAAGGAAGTCGGCGACTTCGAGCTCACCGCGCAGTTCCGCTTCCTCTCCGATTGGGGTAACTCCGGCATCCAGTTCCGCAGCCGTATCATCAACGCCAAAAGCTTCCACGTCGGCGGCTACCAGGCCGACCTCGAAATGGGGCCGAACTACGCCGGCATCCTCTACGACCAGGACGGCCGTGGCATCCTCTGCAACCGCGGCGACAAGATCGACTTCGACGCCAGCGGCAAAGGCAGCGCCGTCGGCAAGCTCGAAGGCGTCAAAGACCTCAAGCTCGAAAAAGGCCGCTGGTACAGCTACCGCATCGTTGCGAAAGGAGCCCATCTCTTCGCCGAAATCGACGGCAAACGGACCTTCGAAGTCAACGATGAAACCACCGGCAAAGCAGTGCGCAGCGGCATCCTCGCCCTGCAAGTCCACTCGGGCCCGGCAATGAAGATCCAATTCAAGGATCTGAAGTTGAGTGAGAAATAAAGAACTGAAAGGATCTAGGACAATCCGGCTCTACGGCTTGTCCTAGCAGGATCTCCAAGTCATAGAGGGTTCGGAGACGAGCCCCCAAGCAGAATCCAGGGCGGTAGCCCTGGATTTCTGTTGCTTGCTGTTCCATGTCATCTGCAAGCGCTGCGATAGTTGAAAGGTTGAAAGTCACGACGCGACGCGGAATTCCTGGGAACCACGGCCTCTGTGGAGGCTTGTTGCGCTCGTCGCCAAGCGACGGTGTGATTGTAGCCGGGGATTTCACCGCCAACCTGTCATCCTGTCGCTTCGCGACGCACGAACCAAGCTCAACCGGAGTGATAAAGGTCGAAAAAGTGTGGGCCGCTTTCCGTTGAAGAAAAGCGGCCCAGAAACTTTGGCTACCCGACCTGGACTCGAACCAAGAAAGACAGGATCAAAACCTGTAGTGTTACCATTACACTATCGGGTAAGCGGTGAAGATTATATCGCTGCCTCACCGATCGTCAAGCGGGCTTTTTGAGTTTTCGGAGATTTTTTGGAATTTTTCGGCCATGCTACACGATCCAAGAAAAAACACCTGACGCAGACAATTTCGACCAATGGCATATCGTTCACGAGGATGAGTCGCAAACCACAACGAATTCAGGAGGTTCCCATGCACCGGCGTAATTTCATCGGCGGCAGCGCCGCCAGCCTTGCCATGATGTTGGGTGCAGGAAGACTCCGCGCAGGTGAGCTTACCGACGGACGCAAGATCAAGCACTTCCTCTTCGTCAACCTGCAGGGCGGCCCCTCGCAGATGGAAACCTGGGACCCGAAGCCAGGCCACGCCAACGGCGGCCCGACCAAAGGCGTCAAAACCAAAGTGCCGGGAATGCTTTTCGCCGAAGGTCTAGCGCCGATGGCCGAATTCAGCGACAACATCGCCGTCATCCGCACCGTCTCGCGCATTGGCGAGCATGAACTCGGACAATACTTCGTCAGTACCGGCGGCTTCGCCCCGAACCCCGTCCTGCAACATCCCGGCCTCTGTTCGACCGTCGGTTGGGGTCTGAACAATCCTGACAGCGACCTTCCTCCGGTGGTATCGATCGGCAATGGCCGCAGCGCCGGCTTCCTCGGCAACGCCTTCGACCCCTATGCCGCCGGCGAAAAACTGGAGGTCGACGGGAAATGGCGTCAACCCCTGGAGCAGGCGGACCAGATGCGCGACGAGTACTACGCCGTATCGCCGATTTCCGCCGCCAACGACTTCCAGGAAGAAGTGAAGCACCAGTCCCGCGCCTCCCGATTGACACTCGGCATTTCCAACAAGGCCTTTGACACCTCCCTGGAATCTGCCAAGACACGCGAGATGTACGGCGCCGGCTTCGGCGGCTCCTGCCTCCTCGCCCGCCGGCTCTTCATGGCGGGAATCCCCTCGGTCCATGTTGGCCTCGGGGGCTGGGACACCCACCAGAACAACTTCGATGCCACCACCAGGCTCGGAGGCTCCGTGTCGAAAGGCCTGGGTGCCTTGATCTCGGAACTGAAGGCGATGGAGATCTTCGATCAGACCCTGATCCTGGTCGGCGGCGAAATGGGCCGCAGCCCGAAAATCAACGGCACCGAAGGCCGCGACCACTTCCCGGGCAACAACACCTTCGCCCTCATCGGTGGCTCCATCAAGGGCCAAAGCGTCGGCAATTCCGGCGCCGACGGCATGACGGTCAGCAACGGTGCCACCATGCCGCAGCTATCCTATTCGATCCTCGACCTGATGGGGCTCAAGCCGCTGGGCTTCTTCAATGACAGTGTTTCCGGACGGCCGCAACGCTACTGCCCCGGAGAAAACCCCGTCCCGGCAAAATTGACATAAGTCCCCGGGAACTTTCTCTCCTCACTTTGGTCTGAGCCCCAACGCACTTAAAAAATTGGGAGTCAAAATCATGCTCAGAACCGCTATTTTCACAGGACGCGATGGAATGACTGAGTCTGGGCCCACATCGGCTCTGAGTTCATTTTCGTCCCGGCTTCTCTTGACTCTGAATGCATTCGTTTTGGTGATGCTCTCTTGGGGCTGTGCAGCCTTTGAGAGTGGTTCAGGAGTCGATTCTTTCGTATATGTCAGCGGCAATTCTCCCGAAATCCATTGCTACACTTACAATGCCAAAAGTGGTGCTCTGACAGCCTCGAGTGTTTCCGATGGTGGGAATAATCCCTCCTACATGGCTTTTGCGCCGGATCATAAAACCGCCTATGTGGTGAACGAAGGCTCTGGCGCCACCGTGCAGGCATACAGAGTGAATCCCATTAATGGGGCACTCACACTCATCAGTACGACTAAAACAGGCGGTGCCGGCGCTTGTCATTTGAGTGTCCACCCGAGTGGGAAATGGGTCTATGTTGCCCATTACAGCAGTGGGCATCTATCGGTGCTCCCTGTGGCTTCCGATGCTTCGCTTTCCGAGCCGAGTGAAGTCATTTTAGCCGGCGAGAAAGCCCATATGGCCATTACCGACGCAGAAGGCAAGTTTTTATTCGTGCCGACCTTGGGCCTCGATCAAGTTCAAGTCTATCGCATCGATCAAAGCACTGGCCGCTTAATCAAAAACAATCCGCCCTTCATCTCTCTCCTTGAAAAGGCCGGTCCGCGCCACATGGCGATCTCTCCAGATCAGAAACATGCCTATGTCATTAACGAACTGAATTGGACCTTGACCAGTTTTAGTTATGATGCGGAACAAGGGCGCGTCAGCGGTGCTCACTCCATTCCCACGATGGCTGATTACGCCGGCAAGGGCAGTTGCGCACACGTGATGGTTTCCCGCGACGGGCGCTTTGTCTATGGCTCGAACCGAGGCCATAACACTATCGTCATCTGCAAAGTCGAACCTGTGAGTGGCAAACTCGCGGTCGTTGGGCATGAATCCGCCAACGGCGAAATCCGAACCCCTCGGAATTTCAATATCGATCCTTCGGGCAATTTCATGATCGTGGCCAGCCAAGAGGCCAATTACGTGACGATTTTTGAAATCAACAAGGACACCGGTTTGTTGTCCAAAAAAAGCCAGGTGACTTGTGGCAAAAAACCGACTTTTGTAGGTTTCTTGCCGCGTCATTAAGCCGCAGATCAAATTCACGCGAAGCTTAGAAATCAGGAAGTCTCAACATGCTCAGAACCGCAGTTTTCCTGGCCTTGATTTCGAGCTCCTTGACCCTCGCAGCCGAAGAGATCAAAGGCGTCATCCAGTCGGAAGAACTGCCGCTGCGCTGGCAGCCCCAGGCCTTCAACGGCCAGGTGCGTGTGGCTGAACGCGTCCTCCGTGTCGGCGACGCCCCTCCCGGCGCCGTCATCCTCCGCCTCGAATCGCCCGATGCCGACATGGCACTCGAAGAAGCCAAGACCGCTTGGGAGCGAGCCATCCGCCAAGCCGCGGCCCAGAAGGAGGATCTTGAACGCCTGCGTCAGCAAAACCAGCTCAGCCTGGAACAGTCCGCCCTCGCCCTCGAAGCCGCTACCAAGGACGCCGTCTTCTGGCGCGTCTCCGGCAAGGCCGATGCCACGGTCGATGCCGAGCTCGCCCAGGAACGCAAACTCAGCGAACTGGAAGAATGCCGCGACGAGCTGCGCCAGCTCAAATCGATGTACGAAAAAGCGGGCATTGATGAGACCACCCGCGACATCGTCCTCAATCGCGCCAGCCGCAGACTCGCCGGCCTCGAACGCCAGATGCCCGGCGAAAAAGCCAAGCGCGACAAAGTCATCCTCCAAGACCTCGTCCTCGGTGATCATCGCTGGGAACTCGAAATCCAGCGTGCCAAGCTCCAAGACGAAGCTACCAAGCTCCAAGCCACCCGCAGCCTCCAGGCTGCAACCGAAGCCGCCGCCGACGGCGATCGCAAGGTCCTCCACAAGCTTCTCTACTACCGCCAGATCGAACAGGATCTCGCCAACCTCAACCTCCGGGCGCCGATGAAAGGCTACGTCCTGGCGGATGGCGCTGTGGCCCAGGAAGTGGTCGACAAAGGCCGTCCTCTGATCCGCTTCATCCGCGCCGACCGCGGCAGCCTCAGCCTCGCCATTCCCGAGAAACTGCAGTCGAAGCTGGTTCCCGGCAGCGAGATCGAGTTGCACAACGCCGATACCGGCGAGGCGATCAAGGCCCGCGTCGTCAGCCACTCCTTCGGCCTCCGCCGCGACAAAGCCGGCCTGGTCAGCGACCTCGTCTTCGATGTCCCGCTTTCCGATCGGGTCCGCCCCGGCATGGAACTCAAACTGTCAATCAATTGAGCTGGCTCATGGCGCCGCGTCTCCTTCTCTGCCTGTTGTTCGGATTCCTCGTCTCCTGCCGCAGTGGCGATCCCGCCGAGGGCGTCGCTGCAGCGGCCCAGCGAGCCCAGAACTGGCTTCTCGACAACCAGAAGCCCGATGGCTCCTGGGGCTCCTATGAGACGCTGCGGGAATCGGAAGTCCTGACCGAATCACCCAACACCTTCGCGGTCTTTTCGCAAGGCAGCGGCGCCCTCGCCCTGATTGCGCTTTTGCCTTCCTGCGACGACAGCAAAGTTCATGCCGCCACCCTCAAGGGCCTGCGCCTGCTGATGCGCCAGGAACTGCGCCCCCGCAGCAGCCCCTCGGTCTTCTACGACGTCTGGGCCCACTCCTATCGACTGGAATGTTTCTGCCGCTGCTATCACAGCCCGTTTTTCCCCGACGAGCGCCCTGAACTGCTGAAGGCGATCCGCGCCTCAAGCTCCTCCATGCTGGCTCTGGAGGGCATCGACGGCGGCTTCGCCTACTACGATTTCGGCAACGTCACCAAGACCCACAGCGGCTCCTACTCCACCTCCTTCAACACCGCCGTCGCCCTGCGCTCCCTCCTCCTCGCCCGCAGCTGCGGCGTCGACATCCCGGAAACCCGTATCGCCGCCGCCGCCGATTGCCTGCGGCGCTGCAAAATGCCCGATGGCGCCTTCACCTACGGCCCCAATTTCGAAATCCATCCGATGGCCGGCCCCAGCCAGCACAAAGGAGCTGCCGGTCGCACTAGCGTCTGCTGGCTCGCCCTCGCCGACTGCGGCGACACAAGCGCCCAACAAGGACTGGCCCTCGCCCTCCAGGGCTTCCGCCTCGCCTACCCCTTCCTGATCTCCGCCCAGGGCCGCCCGCGGCCGCATGAAGGCTATTATCAGAACGCCGGTTACTACGTCTTCTTCGGCCACTTCTACGCCCTGGAAGCGGCCGGACGGATCGGCGACCGCGCCACCAGCGAATGGATCGCCCAGCGCCTCGTCCGCCTGCAAAGCCCCGATGGCTCCTTCCTCGACTTCCCGCTCTATTCCTACGGCGCCGTCTACGGCACCGCCTACGCTCTCCGGGCGATGCGGGAATTTCAGTCGCCGCAAAGCCGGAATTGATCTCGCCCCGGCTTCAGCCGATGACATCCCCGGACGCCGGGTTATCTTGGCCGACTTTTCAATCCCCAGGTCCGCACCATGACAGAGCCGAAACTCAAGTCCGAAGACTTCAAGCCCCTCAATCGCCAGGGCGAGCTCCAGCAGATCTCACGCCCCTCCTTGTCCTACTGGCGCGATGCGATGCGGCGCTTCCGTCAACAGCCGCGCAACCTGATCGCCCTCGCCGTGATCGTCGCCATGGTCGCCCTATGCCTCTTCGGACGCCTGGTCTGGACCCAGGACCCGGCCGAAATGAACCTCGACCAGATGCGCATGGCCCCGTCCTTCTCCTTCCGCGGCGCCGAAGCCCTGGTCGTCACCGATGAATTCACTCCCCAGCCCAGCTCCGGCAAAGGCCTGCGACTTCTCCGCCCGGCCACCACCGTCGATGTGCCGCTGACCTGGGATGCCGTGCCCGGCGCCGAGTTGTATCGCGTCTATCGCAATGAAGCCAAACCCGCCGACGCCAACGACCTCGGCATCCCCCTCGGCCAAAGCCGCGACTGCGTCTGGACCGACGCACTAAAAATCGAGAAGACCGGTTATTTCTACAGTGTCGTTGCGGTCGTCGCAGGCCTGGACGCCTCTCCGCTCGAACTAAAGGTCGATGTCGACTATGGCATCGTCGAATCCCGCGCCCACGAACTCGGCTTCAGCACCGCCAAAGCCGGCGATCGCGTCCAGCTTCCGTCCCATCCGCTCGGCACCGACTCGATGGGCCGTGACATGCTGGCCCGGGTCATCCAGGGCGGCCAGATTTCGCTTTTCATCGGCCTCTTCGCCCCTCTCCTCTACATCTTCATCGGCGTCCTCTACGGCGGCTTCGCCGGCTATCTCGGCGGCTGGACCGACAACGCTTTGATGCGCTTCGCCGACTTCATCGTCGCACTCCCCTTCATCCTCTGCGTCATCCTCCTGAAAGTCGCCTCCGGCATCCGCCCAGGCGAATCGGGAATCGCCGTCATCTTCGTCGCCCTCGTCCTGCTCTCCTGGCCCGGCGCCGCCCGCCTCGTCCGCGGCCAGATCCTGCAGATCCGCAACGAAGCCTATGTCCAGGCCTCCACTCTGCTCGGCGCTTCGCCGGCCTACCTCATCTTCCGCCATATGCTGCCCAACACCCTCGGCGTCGTCCTGGTGTCGCTCTCCTTCGCCGTCCCCGGCGCCATCTTCACCGAAGCCTTCCTGTCCTTCATCGGCATGGGAGTGACACCGCCGCAGACTTCCTGGGGCGCGATGTGCGAATCCGGCGTCCGCGCCATGCGCCTTTCGCCGCATGAACTGATCGTCCCCGCCACTTTCATCTCGATCACCGTGCTCGCCTTCAACCTGGTCGGCGACGGCATGCGCGACGCACTCGACGCCAAGATGCGCGGCAAGGAATGACAAGCCTCTTCACGAATCCGGAGCCCTCCCGCATGTCACGATTCCTGCTCCTCTCTCTCGGCGCCCTGTTTCTCTCCGCCTGCAGCAACACTCCGCCCGCCGCCACCGAGAATGCCTACCAGCGCGCTTCGGCCTCGCCTGAGCCCGGCAACTGGAACCTCGACAGCCGCAGCCGCGCCTTCCGCAAAGCCGGCCACCCGGAAGAGATCCGCCTCATCGCCCTGCCCGCTTTTGCCGAAGCCAGTTACTACGAGGCCGTCAACCAGGACATCGCTGCAGCGGACCTGGCGGTCAAGGAAAGCTTCCGCCCCGAAGGCTTCAATGCCGCCCCGGATCTTTTTGTCCAAGACTACCATCTCCGCCTCGCCACTCTGATGCGCCTGCACCCGGCCGAGGCCGTTCCGCCGCGCAAGGTCAACGGCATCATCTCCTACGTCGGCTCTGATGAAGTCCATCCCTCGGCCTGGGTCAACACCGGACGCTTCCTCGCCATGCCGGTGGCAGGCCTCGGACGCGAGCTCAATCTCGCCGGACTCGGCCTCGGTCGCGGCCTGTCGGCCCTCGCCTTGCAGCAAGACGCCTACGACGCCTGGCTGCGCCGCGTTTATAGCCAGGATCTCTTGTCCGAAGCCGGCCTCGAAACCGATGACACCAACCTGATCTTCCACCGCAACGAAAGCATCGCCCTGCTGATCGACCAGGCGACCACGCAGCAGCCCGGCAAGACCCTGCCGCGCCGCATCGCCATCCTCTGCGCCCCCCAGCAGCTGCCCGGCCTCGAGAAGCTGCTCCAAATCCGCGGCTACGAAGCCGGATCGGAAATCTGGCGCCGCAGCCAAGCCCTCGGCGATCTCCGCCGCGGCGACTACCAGGAAAAGGCCGATCCCTATTGCTTCCGCCTCCCCTGGATCTTCGATTGCCACGGCTCGACGCAATACTGCGACTGGTCGGCTCCGCTCTCCCTCGCCACCTGGCACTCGCAGGGCAGCTCGACCCAGTTCTCCCTCGGCTGGAGCTTGCTCGCCGCCAGCACGAGCAACAAGCACTCCTCCGCCTGGAGCGGACCCCTCAGCGTCGTCAGCGCCCAGTCCTATCCCGACGGCCAGTCCTGGGCCTTCGGCTGGGGCCTTCTCGGCCTCTACGAAAGCCATAAAGACGAACACAAAGGCGGCCTCGTCCTCTTCTTCCTGCGCTCCTGGGAAGATCAGAAGGAAAGCTGCCAGGACATCGGCTGGGGCGGTTTCCTTTACCGCAATCAGAAGAGCAAGGACGGCTCGTCGTTCACCAATTTCCTGCCCCAGATCTGCGACTTCCCCCTGATCTGGTCGCGTCGCGAAGACGCCAGCGGCGTCACCCACCGATTCCTCATCTTCGGCAAAATCCATTCCGACAAATAAGCCCCATAATCCGGAGCCTTTCCCCATGATGCTGACCTTCCTGAAAATCGTGCCGAAAAATCTCCTCTCCCGCTTCGTCGGCTGCCTCGCCGACACCAGGATCTCCAAGCCCTTCATCCCCGGCTTCGCCAAGCGCTACAAAATCTCCCTCGAAGAAGCCGGCAAGCCGATCGAGGAATACCCCACTCTCAACGCCTTCTTCACCCGCCACCTGAAGCCCGGCAAACGCCCGATCGCCGGCGAAGGCGATGCCAAGGCCGTCGTCTCCCCGGTCGACGGCGCCGTCGCCCAATGCGGCCCCATCCGCGACGGCAAACTGGTGCAGGCCAAAGGCCGCGAATACACCCTCGAAGGACTGCTCGGCAACAAGGACGAAGCCGCCCGCTTCCAAGGCGGCTGGTTCATGACCGTCTACCTCGCTCCGACCGACTACCACCGCATGCACCACTACGCCGACGGCAAGGTCACCGGCTACCGCTACCTGCCCGGCTACCTCTGGCCGGTCAACCTCAAGTCAGTCGAAGGCGTCGACCAGCTCTTCTGCGTCAACGAACGCCTCACCAGCTACCTCGACCACGCCGGCACTCCGAGCGCCATCGTCAAGGTCGGCGCCACCATCGTCGGCAAGATCCGCTGCACCCACACCCCGACCGAATCGAACTGCGGCGAAGCGATGAAGGCCGAGACCTACGCCCAACCCGTCCCGGTGCGCAAAGGCGACGAACTCGGCCTCTTCGCCATGGGCTCCACCGTGGTCATGCTCTTCCCTCGCGACGCCTTCCTGCCCGAGCCCGTCTGCGAGCCCGGCCAGCGCCTCAAGGTCGGCCAATTGATCGGCCGCCTGAGCTGATTCACAAGCTCAGGGTCACCCACTCACCCTCATCCGCAGGACCGCGGCAGGCGTGCAGACGTCGCTCCACCGGCTCAAGGATGACACAGGCATTGGTGGTGATGGCCAGCGGCGGACGCCGGTTGATCGCCAAGTCGCCGCCGTCGCGATCGGCAAGCAGAGCTCGTAGCGACGCGACATCGAAATTGCCACTGGCGCAAAGCTCCTGGCCGCGACGCTGACGCGCTTTCGACGAAGGCCCCGAGGCCTCCGCTTCGAAGGGAATCAAATCGGGATGAAGGAAGTGATTGCAATGCAGCACGGCCTCGGCCTCGGGCAACCAAGGACGGCACTCGAGAGCGCTGCATTCCAGAGCGAGGATGGAGCCGGAGGCGTCGCAGAGGTGATAGGCGTGGGCAGCAAGACGTGGCGCCGTCTCGATCAGTTTTGCGGCGGACGCGACGTCGCGACTGTCGTTGAGGCAGCGGTGCAGGAGGTGCAGGTAATGCAGGCCGGGACGCGCATCCTTCGCCTTCAAATTATTGGTGCCGCAGGCGAAACCGAAGGCGTTGAGGCCGATCATCGACAAGGCGCCGCTGACCGTGAGCGCCAAGGTGGCGGCTCCTTTTTGCGGACGCCGCAGCAGCAGGCAAGTGTGGTCGCGATTGTCGGCGGCGAGGTCCCAGGTCTGAGCGAAAAGCGCTTGATGGTTTTTACTTCGCGCCGGCGAGACGAGTAAACTGGTGCAGCCGAGGCCGTCGGGCGGCGGCCCCCAGGTGAGCAGGTCGCGCAGATCGGTGAGTCCTTGCAGGGCGAAGATCTCCGCCTCGCTGAGGCCGGTTCCTTCCGCGATGCCGCGATTCTCCTCGGCTGTATCGGGGTGCCACTTCTCGACCAGCGGCAGGAAGCTCTGGCACAGCGCCAGGATATCCGCACGCGAGTGGTGGCGCCCGCCGCGTTCAGCGGCGTGTCCGGCAGCGCCCGCGAGGCGTAGCTCGAGCAGCTCCCGCGCCGAAGCGCGGCAGGCCTCGCCGAATTGGCGGCCCATGTCGCGAGGTGTGCCGGAGACTTGGTAGATGGGGAGGGTCATGGGAGGGGCGCATTGAGTAAAGAAATCTGTCTTAGACCGACGAGAAAGTCACGCAATTGCTGTGGATCTACTTCAAAGCTAAATTGAAGTCGGTGCCTCAAATGCGGTGGGTAGATCAACCCTCCCAAATGACCTGAAGCAGCCAGGTGACCATGTCGAGTCAAGCTGTGAATGCGCAGATGAAAGTCATCTGGAGACAATGATTTTAAATTAACCTCACCTGTGAGCTCTCGATCTAGACGGTCTAATTCTAGTAAAAATCCTTCAAAGTCAACCCCATCGATCCACGTACTGACGCCACCAGAAAAACCATAAGAAACAACCTCAGCCTGAACACGGATATCCTGACGAGGAAGAGTCATGTCTGTCTCTTTCGTCATTTGAAGCTGTAGGTAGTTATCTCGATTTTTGAGTGTGATTTTAACCTGCGCTGGCTCCCCATAGAATGTTATTGATTCATTCGTCGGCCATGGCCAATCGGCGAGTCGGCCAATGAAATCGTTGTAGGGACTGCCTTCATAACCATCCTCAAAGGGTGGGATTTGAAAATGCTCAAGCACCTTGAGAGATTCAAAAACACCGGTCTCAAATTGATTTGATAACAGACGAGCTAAAACTTCGCGATCAGAAGGAGCCAATCTCGAGAGAAGATCATTAATCGATCTTTGATCATCCCATAAGTCCGGAGGAAACCAATCCGGCTTGGGTGCGTTTGCATCTGGAATATTCTCGTTCCAGATTCCTTTTAGAGCACGTTCTGAACCGAGCTGTCCTTGTCCCTATTGGCAGACTGACACCATCGCGTCGATCATATCCCGATAAGCTTGAGGTTTTTCTGGAGTCATTTTCTGCGATCTCCTCTAATCTCCGGCTGTCCTACCGAATCGGTTTTAATAGTAGTTGACTCCGCGATCATAACACGCTTGGGGGTTCGCGCTTCTAACCCCAAGGGGGTTGCGGCCTCCAGCCCAGGGTTGGCGCATCGCCTACCCTGGGTCAAGGGAATTAATGGGCTACCCCAACGGGGTTGCGTCGCCTTCTGAGCGCCCGGGAAACACCAGCAGGATGAAACCCCGTTGGGGTATGACGCCATAGGTAGGGACCCAGGGTAGCGCCTCGTACCTCGGCGCAACCCTGGGCTGACAGATGAAACCCCTTCGGGGTAAGGCAGAAGACTTTCGAGCAGGCGTTGCGCCAGATAGGCCCGGTCCTCACGAGGAAGAGCAAGGATTTGTTCGATCAGCTCGGGGGTCAATCTGCTCATGGGGTGATCTCCTCAATCACAACCTTATGGCGTTCCGGTGGCTTGGCAAGGCTTCCACTTGTGCGAGGCAAAACAAGCTGGAGCGCGGCAGTCCGCGTAGCGACTGCGGCCCCTCATCTCCGGCACTTGCCCATCGTCGGGGTCCGCCTCTTCAGTAATCCCTTATTCCTGTCGCCAGCCCTGTCGCGGAAGTTACGGCCGCAGTCGCTACGCGGACTGCCGCGCTCCTTTAAAATCACTGCTGGAAGGGATACACCGCTCCCAAGCCGAGAATGCCGCTGAGCTCGTCGAGGGCGCGGCGGCTCTCGTCGAGAAGCGCCGGATCGGCGAGGTCGCTGAGGCGGAGTTCTTCGCGGTAGTGATGGCTGATCCAGTCGTGCAGGCGGGTGTAGAGGGTATCGCTCATCAGAACGCCGGGATTGACCGCGGCGAGCTCGGTCGCGGTGAGGGCGACGCGTAGGCGCAAGCAGGCGGGGCCGCCGCCGTTTTGCATCGATTGCTTGAGATCGAAAACCAGAACTTCGTCGATCAGGCCGCCACTGGTCATGAGGCGCTGCAGGCAGCTCCACACGGCGGCACTCTGGCGGCATTCCTCAGGGACGACGAGGAGCATTTTGCCGTCGGGCTTGCTGAGGAGCTGGCTGTTAAAGAGATAGGTTTTCACCGCTTCGGCGATGCCGACTTCGTCGTCGGCGACCTCGATGGCGACCAGTTCGGCGCCGCGGCTCGCGAGCTTGGGCCGGAGTTCGTCGAGCATGACTTTCTGGTCGGCGAAGGCGAGCTGGTGATAGAAGAGGAGTCGGCCGTTGCCGACGGCGATGACGTCGTTGTGGAAGACGCCGGCGTCGATGGTGGCGGGGCGTTGCTGGGCGAAGACGGTCGCGGCGGGATCGAGCTGGTGCAGCCGGGCGATGGCCTGGCTCGCTTCGAGAGTCTGGCGGGCGGGGAATTTCTGCGGCCGCGGCCGGCTCGGATCGAAGGCGGCCTGGCCGTAGACGAAGAGCTGCACCCCGGGCTGGCCGTAATCGGGGCAGAAACGGGTGTGATTGGCGGCTCCTTCGTCGCCGAAGGCCATTTGTCCGGGCAGGGCCGGATGATGGGCGAAACGGGCTTCATCGGCGAACATGGCGCGGAGGATCCGCCCGGTGACCGGGTGCTCGATCGAGCGGTGCAGCTTGTTGTTGAGATTGGCCGGGGTGAAGTGGACGCGTCCATCGGCGCTGTCGGCGCTGGGCGAGATGGTGGCGGCATTGGCGACCCACATCGACGAAGCGGAGGAGAAGGCACTGAGCAGGGCCGGGGCTTCTTTGGCGGCCTTGGCTAGGATGTCGGTATCGCTTCCGGTGAATCCCGCCTGGCGGAGGCTGCTCAGGCAAGGGCGTTCCTGCGGCGCCAGGACGCCTTGTTTGAAGCCGCGGTCGTGCAGCGCCTTCATCTTCGCCAGGCCTTGCAGCGCGGCGGCGCGAGGGAAGGCCGGGGCGTTCAGGTTGGCGCTGGAAGCGACGTTGCCGAAGCTCAGTCCGGCGTAGTTGTGAGTGGGGCCGACGAGGCCGTCGAAGTTGATTTCGTGGGAGGTCATGGGAGTGGGTCAGCTTGTGGAGATCTACTAGCTAAGTCGCTGAGGAATTTCTCCACTGAGGGTTTTGCAGTGGCCACCATGGAGAGTACTTCCGCCGACAGTGGTTTGTTTTCATTTTCAGTGACGACTCGGACAAACTCCTCGAATTCTTCGGGAGTCATCGGCTCACTGAGCTCAATTGGCTTTGCCACGGGGTGCTCCCTAAGGTTTAAGCGCTAGAAGAGTGCTGAGTTTATTCAAGACTTCGTGAAGGGTGTCGTCCGGTATTCGTTCAATGAAACGCGCCTGACGAGCCTGCCAGTCGAGATTTTTAATGTGGTCGGCGAGGATGACGCCGTTGATTTTGTGTCCAGCCGGAATGACAACTTCAAACGGATATCCTTTGGCCTGGCTGGTGACTGGGCAGCAAATCGCCATACCGAGCTTGCGATTGTAGGATTGAGGTGACAGGATCAGTGCCGGGCGCTTCCCCGCCTGTTCATGTCCCGCCTGGGGATCAAACGAGAGGTAGATCAGATCACCGCGTTGGGGGACGTAGCTGGGCATTACCAAATTTCCCGGCCTTGGGGTTTGCCGCTGCCGTAGTCATCGTGGCGATTGTCGTCTCGCACTTCTTGCAACAACTCCTCAAGCTTGTAAGTGCGCGGCTTAGGCGTGATGATGATTCGTCCGTGGTCTTCAACGATGTTGATCAACGAACCCTCACTGAGCCCTGCCTCCTGGGTCAACTGTCGCGGCAAGCGCAAAGCCAAGCTGTTGCCCCACTTCTGAATTGTTCCTTCCATAAAACACCTCCGTATCTACATTGAATCTACATCAAGTCTAATGCCACACAAGACCAGCCGACGCTCCCGGTTCCTCCTTCACCCCATACCAGGCGGAAGAGTCGCCGGCAGTGCCGCGGCATCGGCTTCGACCGAGGCGACCGGGTAGCTGCAGTAGTCGGCGGCGTAGTAGGCGCTGGCGCGGTGGTTGCCGCTGGCGCCGGTGCCACCAAAGGGCAGGGCGCTGGAGGCGCCGGTGGTGGGGCGGTTCCAGTTGACGATGCCGGCGCGGGATTCTTCGAGGAAACGACGGTGCAGCTCCGGGTCCTCGCTGAGCAGGCCGGCGGAGAGGCCGAAACGGGTGGAGTTGGCGAGCTCAATCGCCTCGTCGAAGTCGCGGTAGCGCAGGACCTTCAGCAGGGGGCCGAAATGCTCTTCGTCGGGCAGTATTGCGGCATCCGTAAATTCGAGGATGCCGGGAGACAGAAGGGCTGTCCCTTCGATCAGGCGTTTCATCGTCAACAGGGCCCGGCCGCCGCGGCGCAGAAGATCGTCCTGGACAGCAAGGAGCTGCTCGGCGGCCTTGAGAGACACCACGGCGCCCATGAAGGGCTGAGGCTCGGCATCCCAATTGCCGACCTTGAGTTTTGCGGTGGCCGCGACCAGTGCCGCGAGGAAGCTGTCGCCGGTCGCTCCGGCCGGGACGATCAAGCGTCGGGCACAGGTGCAGCGCTGTCCGGCGGAGAGGAAGGCGGATTGGATGACGGTGAAAACCGCGGCGTCGAGCGAAGAGGCGTCGGAGTAAATGAGCGGATTGTTGCCGCCCATTTCGAGGGCGAGGATTTTGCCGGTCGAGCCGGCGAACTGGCGATGCAAGGCCTCGCCGGTGCCGGAGGAGCCGGTGAAGAACAGGCCGTCGAGACCAGCATGGGAGGCGAGGGCGATGCCGGTGTCGCGTCCGCCCTGGAGCAGTTGCAGCACGCCCGGCGGCAGGCCGGCTTCCAACCAGAGTTCAGCGGTTTTCTGCGCCACGCCGGGCGAGATTTCCGAAGGTTTGAAGACGACGCAGTTGCCGGCCAAAAGAGCCGGGACGATGTGGCCGTTGGGGAGGTGGCCGGGGAAGTTGTAGGGACCAAAAACCGCGACGACTCCGTGCGGACGGTGGCGCAGGACGCTGCGGGCATCACCGGCGCTGCCGTCCTTGCGGCCGCTGCGTTCGTGATAGGCCTTGACCGAGATGTCGATCTTGGCGATCATGGTGGCGACCTCGGTGGCCGATTCCCAGCGCGGCTTGCCGGTTTCGCGTCCGATCAGATCGCGCAGCTGATCTTTGTCGCGGCCCAGCAGTTCGGCGAAGCGCCGACATATAGCTTCGCGCTCGCCGAAGTCGCGGCGTCGCCAAGCGGGAAAAGCGGCGCGGGCGGCGTGGATGGCAGTGTCGACTTGCGCTGCAGAAGCGCCTTGGCCGCTCCAGACGGCTTCCTGCGTCACCGGATGACGAGAGGCGAAGTCTGCGGCTTCTCCTGGGATCCAAAGGCCATTGATCAGCAGGCTCATGAGAGACTCCTTTCAGGCGTCGCCGGTCTTTGGGCGTGCCCGGAACACTATAGGCCCGGGAGGACTTTGTGTCATATGGCAAACCGAGGAATAACGAATCCCCGTTCTTGCGAGCGGGGATTGCATTTGTGAGAATTACTTAGGCAGGTGCCGCTGATATACCGGCATCAGGATTTCGGCGCGCCAGCCTTGCGGCTCGACGTAGGGCTGGCCGGCGAGCCAGGCGGCCATGGCGGCGCGGAGGCGGCCGCGCGAGGCGAGGAGAGAGGGATCGAGCTTGACCTCAAGGGCGGCGGCGTCGAGATCTTTGGCGAAGGCATCGAACTTGTCTTTCATGGTCTTGTCGAGGCGGTCGGAGATCGGCAGAGGCGGGAGATTGTCGAGCGGCAGCTTGGCGGCGGCGTCGAGGACGGCGAGGATTTCGGCGCCGTGGCGCTTCATGACTTTCTCATGGATTTCCGGCGTCTGGGCGAGCGCCTGCAGGGTGGCGGGTTTGTGGCGGACGATGTCGCCGATCTGGTCGTCGGTGAGGAGGCGGCGGGGGCGAAGATCGACCTTGACGGCGGTGCTTTCGCGCCAAGCGCAAAGCTCGCGGGCGAGCGGCAGGTCCTTGCGGGTGAGGAAGGGGGCGAAACTGAGCTTCAGCCAGGTGTCTTCGGGCTTGTCGGTGTTGTAGATGTCGGCGGTGTCGAAGCGGCGCGATTCTTCCTTGAACCAGGCGGCGCGTCCGGAGGCCTTCAAGCGCTGGACGAGGGAGGCCTGGGCGGCTTCAAGGTGCAGAACGTCGTTGGCGGCGTAGGCCAGTTGTTTGTCAGTGAGAGGCCGGCGCAACCAGTCGGAATTCTGCTCGTCTTTTTCAATCGTCAATCCGAGAAGTTCGGCGGCGAGTTTGGCGTAGGAAGCCTGCAGGGGACCGCCGGAGAAGGCGTGGGCGACCTGGGTGTCGAAGACCGGGCTGATGCGGCCGCCGCAAAGCATGTGGAAGACCAGCAGATCCTGTTCGCAGGAGTGGAGGATCTTGAGGGTGTCGCGATCCTCGAGAAGGATGCGCAGGGCTTCCGCGTCTTCGAGGCGGGTGGCGTCGATCAGGGCGGTGCGGCCGCCGGAGGAGAACTGCAGCAGGGCGGGAATGGGGCGGTAGGTGTGTTGCCACATGAACTCGGTATCGACCGCGACGGCAGAGACGCCATGGAGGGAACGAAGGAAGTCGGAGATGGCGGCGGGCTCGTCGAGAAAGTTCATGGTAGCTCCTGAGTGTCAAAGGAAACGCCGCCCGAGATTCTGGGCGGCGTAAGGGTGAGGCCGGGGACTGATCAGGCTTCGGGGGAGAAGGCTTCCCACTTGACCTTTTCGGCGGCGATCTCAAGGAGGGCGATGTCGATGAAGGACAGGGCCAAGGGCTTGCCGTCGCGGTCGCGGGGCAGATCGACCAAGGGGCGCTCATTGTGTGACAGTTGGCCAGCGCGTTTAGCGGCAAGGTTGACCAAGATGTTCTTGTCGCTGATCTTTTCGAGGGCCTTGGCGAGGTAGGCGTTGTTCAAGTTATGTCTCCGTTTAAGCAGATTAGGGCCGCTTAAAATGCGGCGGCTTGCGCCGAAGTCAAGGGACAAAAAGGCGATGGGCAGCGCCGCGACATCCCTATTTCCTTTGCCCACTTGCGCCCGCCCGCTCCCGCAAGCAAACTGGTGGGTGCCACACCCTGAGCTTGTCGGGGTGGATGAGGTGTGATGTCGGGGGGACTGAAGAATGGCGGCTGGCAGCAAAAGACGATCAAGAGGGCTCCGGCATAACTAAGCACTGTCAACCTTGAGCTTCGCATGAC
>CAMCSH010000049.1 GCA_945877655.1 Lentisphaera araneosa HTCC2155
TTCGCTGTCTTTAGCGGCTCAAGGTGCCAAGGCCTTCACAGCCGCGCCGTGCGGCGGGTCAGGAAGTCTGAGATTGCGTTCGACGTGAAGGCGGAGCAGGCGGTCGAAGATCCAGTCGCGTTTCAGCGCCTGGAGGCGAGCGAAGAGGCGGAGCCAATCGGCGATGGCAAGATCGCCGGCTCCGGCCTTGGCGGCGAGTTCCTCCGACCACTGGGCGAGAAGCAGGTTGTCCGCTCCCCCTGCCTTGCGGTAGGCGGCCGCCGCGGCGGTGAAGTTCTGCCGTCCGAGGTGGATCAGGGCCTTGCTCTGCCATGCGCGGCTGAGGCCGGGTTCGATGGCGACCGCCTGGCTGCCGTAGCTCAGGGCGGCGTCGAAGTCCATTTTCTCCTCCGCCTCGAGCGCGAGCTGCATGTAGCGCGGCGCGACGTCCTGGGCCAGACGTTGGCGCATCGCCGTTTCCTGACGCAGCTTCGCCTCGCTGTTTTCGGCGCGTTGCCGGGCGTCCTGCGCCGCGGCTTCTTTCTGGTTCAATCCGTGGATGAAAAGCAGGGTCGCGGCGGCGAGGACCAGGATGGAGGCGGCAAGCAGGGCCATGATGCGGGAATGGCGGCGGCCGAAGAGCAGCAGCTGGCGGACGAAGCCGGCTTTCTCGGCCGCGGTGGCGAAGCCGTAGCGCCAGGCGCCGAGATCGTCGAGAAGTGCATCGACGTCGTCATAGCGATCTTCCGGACGCCGCGCCAGCGCCTTGCGGCAGATCGCTTCGAGTCCGGGCGGCGGCGGGCTCGGAAAGGGGCTGATCCGGCCGCGGCGGGTGGCATCGAGGATCTCGGCGAGGTCCTTGCCATCGAAGGGCGCGTCGAAGCAGAGCAGGGCGTAGAGCAGGGCGCCGAGGGAGAAGACGTCGGTGCGGCGGTCCTTGACGCTGTGGACGGCTCCGGCCTGTTCGGGCGCCATGTAACCGGGGCTGCCTTTGACGAAGCCGTCGCGGGTGAGGGTTTTGAGCTCATGCGGGTCGAGGGAGAGGCGGAGCAGTTGCGGGTCCTCGCAGATCGCGTCGAGGACGCGGGCGAGTCCCCAGTCGCAGACCAGGACTTCGCCGTGGCGGCTGATCTGGCTGAGCTGGATGTTGGCGGGTTTCAGGTCGAGGTGGAGGATGCCGCGGCGGTGTGCGTAGGCGACCGCCTCGCAGATGCGGCTGAAGATATCGACGCGGGTGGCGAGGGGGAAGTCGCGCAGGCTTTCGGCATCGCCGGCCTTGAGTGCGTCGAGCAGGGCTTGCAGGCTGCGGCCTTCGACCAGTTTCATGACGAAGTAGGGGTGGCCGTCGGGGTTGAGGCCGATCTCGTGCACCGGGATGATGTTGGGGTGTTGCAGTTGCGCAGTGAGGCGGGCTTCGCGGAGGAACTTCTCTTCTTCGGCGGCATCGCCTTCTCCGAGGCATTCGGCCCGGGCGACGATGCGGCCGCTGCGGCGGTCGAAGCAGCGTAGGATGCGCTTCTTGCCGCCCTGGTCGAGCAGCTCGTCCTGTTCGTAGGGCCAGGCCTCGCCGCTGAGATCGGCGAGCAAGCCGTTGCCGTCCCCGTCGAGGCAGTGCTGCGCCTGGTCGAAGAACTGCGCGAGGTGAGGGTTGTCGCCGATCATGAGAACTGAGTTCCGGGGATGGCGACAATGTAGGTCGGAAACGGCGGGTCGGCGGGTCGTTCCCGGTATGTGGCTCGATCGTCCCGATCGAGGGCGGCTCAATGTGTCTCGATCGTCCCGATCAAGAATGGAGCGCGGAGTTTGAATTTGGATTGCAGCACTCAAGCCGGAGCGCGGCAGTCCGCGGAGCGGCTTTGTTATGGCGCGGGAATTCAACCTGGGAGCGCGCCAGCCCCCTGGCGCCATTAGCTTTCGCCAAAGGCGAAAGCGCGTTGAGAGCTCAAGTGCAAAACGATGAACAGCGCCAGAGGGCTGGCGCGCTCCCAGGCGAGCAGCAGCACAGCGCCAGAGGACTGGCGCGCCAGCTCGCTAGCATTCCAGCGCTGGCGGAGCTGGCGAAGGGATTTTCCCGTCCCGCACCGCGGCGCGCCCTTTCAAGTGCGGATTTCAAGCTAAGTTGCGGCCAGACAAATCCGAGGAATCCCGCCATGCTGCTGATGATCGACAACTACGACTCCTTCACCTACAACCTGGTGCAGTATTTCGGCGAACTCGGCCATCGCCCCGAAGTCATCCGCAACGACACCTTGAACGTCTCGGCTCTGATGGCATTGCGTCCCACCGCCGTAGTCATCTCTCCCGGTCCCTGTTCACCGAAAGAAGCCGGCGTCTCCTGCGCCGCCATCCGCGCCTTCGCCGAGAGCGGCGTGCCGGTCCTTGGCGTCTGCCTCGGCATGCAGGCGACCATCGCCGAATTCGGCGGCATCGTCGATCGCGCCCCCTATCCGATGCACGGCAAGGTGAGCGACATCGTCCACCAGGGCCAGAGCCTCTTCGCCGGCCTGCCCTCTCCTTTCAAAGCCTGCCGTTACCACTCGCTCTGCGGCATCTCGATTCCCGATTGCCTCGAAGTCACCGCCCGCAGCGCCGACGACCAGGTGGTGCAAGGCATCCGCCACCGCACCCTGCCGGTCCACGGCGTCCAGTTCCACCCCGAAGCGATCCTCACCGAACACGGCCACGCCATGCTCGCCAACTTCCTGAAAATCGCCGGGATGAAGAGCTGAAATTTTACGACCTGTATCACTCCATTTTGATCTTGGATTGTCTTCGCAGTCAGCGTCGAACTAGGGAGTGAGGGAGGCAGGGAGTGAGGGAGTAAAGCGGAAACGCATAAGAGTTCACTCCCCAACTCCCTAGTTCCCTCACTCCCAAGCCTGGATATTAGAATCCCGAATGATACAGCTCAAAATTTTATCCAAAGGACCTCACCCGATGAAACGCCGAATCTTGATCTTGCTCGCTCTCTGCATCCCCCTCGCGCTCTTCGGCAGCTCGTGCTGCAGCAACACGATTCCGCCGGAAGTGGTGAGCGGTTTCGAGGCGGAGAAATACCTCGGGAAATGGTACGAGATCGCCCGTTTCGAGCACCGTTTCGAAAAGGGTTTGACCCGGGTGACGGCGGAATATTCCTGGCGTGACGACGGCAAAGTGCGGGTCCTCAATCGCGGCTACGACGCGGCGAAGAAAGAATGGCGCCAAGCCGAAGGCAAGGCCGAGCTCATCACTGCCGGACGCGGCGCCTTGAAGGTCAGCTTCTTCGGCCCCTTCTACGCGCCATACCGCGTCGTCGAACTCGATCCGCAGTACCGCTGGGCCCTGGTCTCCAGCGGCGAAGATTATTTGTGGATCCTGTCGCGGACACCGCAACTTCCTCCTGAAGTGCTCGACTCGCTGCAGCAGCGCGCCCGCAAGCTCGGCTACGACACGCAACGCTTCGTCTGGGTCGAGCAGAAAGATTGACTTGACACTTGTGACAGACTTGTCTGCGCGTCACCGGAACTTGTCCGAGAGAAACGCATCTATATTCCAGTTGAGGCCGGTCGCCTCAAGCTTCCTACAACCCACTTGGAGACCTGCATGAAATTCTTCAGCTCACTCTGTTTTGCCGCGCTTATCGGCAGCGCTGCCGTCGCCATCACTGCGGCCGATGCAGCCGCTCCTGCCGCCGCCTTCACCCAGACCGCTGACGAAGCAGCTCTGCCGAAAGGTCAGTGGACCCCGATCTTCAACGGCAAAGACCTCACCGGCTGGACCCCGAAAATCAGGGGCTATCCCCTTGGTGAAAACCACCTCGACACCTTCCTCGTCGTTGACGGCAAACTCGTCGTCTCCTACGACAAGTATGACAAGTTCTCCGAGAAATTCGGCCACATCTTCTACAAAGGCAGCTACGGTCATTACCGCCTCCGCGCCGAGTACCGCTTCGTCGGCAAACAAGTCAATGAAGGTCCCGGCTGGGCCATCCGTAACAACGGCATTATGGTCCTTGGTCAGACCCCCGAAAGCATGACCCTAGATCAGTCCTTCCCGGTGTCGATTGAGTCGCAGCTTCTCGGCACCGCCAAGGCCGGCGAAAACCGCCCCACCCTCGCCATCATGACCCCCGGCACCAACTGCGTCCACAAAGGCAAGTTCACAGAAGCACACGGCATCAGCCCCGACGTCGGGCTGAGCTTCCCTCTGGATCAATGGGTCAACATCGAGATCGAAGTCAACGGCAGCAAGTCGGTCAAACACTTCATCGACGGCAAACTGGTCCATGAAATCAACGACGTCCAGCTCGACCCGAAATACGGCTGCGGCGGCGGCGCCGAGAAGTACATCGACGATCAAATCAAAGCCAAAGGCAAGATGATCGAAGCCGGCAGCATCTCGATCCAGGGTGAAAGCGCCCCGATCGAATTCCGCAAAATCGAGATCATGCCTCTCTGATTCCTGGGTGATTCTCTTCCGGCCGCCTTCTTCATCGGAGGCGGCCGGTTTTTTCGCCTGAAGTTCTCGACTCGCTGCAGCAGCGCGCCCGCAAGCTCGGCTACGACACCAAACTCTGGGCCTGAGTCGAATCTGAGCGTGACACTTATGTCAGACGTATCTAGGCATCGCCGAAACTTATCCTGAAGAAATGCGTCTACCCCTCACGTCGAGGTTCATCGACCCAAGCTTCCTTAAACCCAGATTGGAGACCTGCATGAAATTCCTCAGCTCACTCTGTTTTGCCGCGCTTCTCGGCAGCGCTGCCGTCGCTATCACTGCGGCTGATGCCGCCGTTCCAGCTGCCGCCTTCACCCAGACCGCTGACGAAGCCGCTCTGCCGAAAGGCCAGTGGACGCCGATCTTCAACGGCAAAGACCTCACCGGCTGGACCCCGAAAATCAAGGGCTTCCCCCTTGGCGAAAACCATCTCGACACCTTCCGCGTCGTCGACGGCAAACTCGTCGTCTCCTACGACAAGTACGAAAAATTCGACAACAAGTTCGGCCACATCTTCTACAAAGGCAGCTACGGCCACTACCGCTTCCGCGCCGAGTACCGCTTCGTCGGCAAACAAGTCCCCGAAGGCCCCGGCTGGGCCATCCGTAACAACGGCATTATGGTCCTTGGTCAGACCGCCGAAAGCATGACCCTAGACCAGCCCTTCCCGGCGTCGATCGAATCCCAGCTTCTCGGCACCGCCAATGCCGGCGAAATCCGCCCGACGCTCGCCGTCTGCACCCCCGGCACCCACTGCGTCCACAAAGGCAAGTTCAATACAAATCACATCATCGCCCCAGACGTCGGGCTGAGCTTCCCTGAAGGCCAATGGGTCAACATCGAGATCGAAGTCAACGGCAGCAAGTCGGTCAAGCACTTCATCGACGGCAAGTTGGTTCATGAAGTCAACGACATCCAGCTCGAGAACAAACCCAAGGGCACGATGATCGAAGCCGGCAGCATCTCGATCCAGGCCGAAAGCGCTCCGATCGAATTCCGCAAAATCGAGATCATGCCCCTCTGATCGAGATCCCTTATCTTCCGGCCGCCTTCTTCATCGGAGGCGGCCGGTTTGTTTTCAAATTTTGCGACCTCCCAAATAACCCGCACGGAAGACGATTGGTGCGAGGGATTGGGAGGTCGAATAATTTCCTCGGATGGAATTTTTCTTCTGCCCAGGTGCAACACCAGCCTGCTGACAGGAGTTCCTCTTTAAGAGACTGAAACCCAATGAACCAGGATAGTGAGAATGTACATCGAACGGATCTATACCGGATGCCTCGCCGAAGCCGCTTATTACATCGAGTCCGACGGTCTTGCCGCGGTCATCGATCCGATGCAGGAACCGCAAGCCTACCTGAAGCTGGCGGCGGAACGCCGGTCGTCCGCAAGCAGCCAATCCCTCAAAAATCTCTTGACTTTCCCTTGCGGTCTTTCTACAATCGTGACTGCAGAAAATAAAAAAGTGAAAGGAAGTTTACAATGTTGAATTTGATTCTATTGGGAGGCCTGCTCTTTGGCCCCACCGTCCCTTCAGTTCACCCGGTCATTCCGATCAACAAAAAAACCGAGAAGAAGAAGGATCATCCGCAGATCACGCCGCGGACCGACAAGATCCCTGATGACACCATCAGCCTGATCGCCTGCGGCTTTGCCGGGCAGTCGGCTTTGAGCCATTATCACGTCTGGCTGCCCAAGGGATATCAGGCCAATGCGACGCGGAAATACTCCTTCCTGTTTGTCGACAACGACGCCGGCAGTGCCCGCGACAAGTGGGACCTGTTCCGCAACTGGGCGACTGACAACGAGGTCATCTGCGTCATGCCGGTGGAGCTCAAGGACGGCGACATCGCGCCGATCCTGATGCATTACGAAGCGATTCTCGACGATCTGCCGAAGCGATTCCGCCTCGCTCCCGGCGCCGGCATATTCACCGGTTTTGCCGGCGGCGCCCGTCGCGTCGGCATGTTTTCGCCGGCGCTGGAGGAATACACTGGCGGCGTCTTGATGTCGGGCGCCGGCGCCCCGAGCAACTACGCCACCAAGACCACCCATATCTTAGGCGCCCTCCTGCTTGGCGACCACGATCCGGCCCTGAGCGAAATGCAGCTCAGTCTCGATGATTGCGACAAGCGCGGCTACTACCGCTATCTCGCCAGCGGCAAGGCCTGGTACGACAAGGAATCCGGCGAAGAAGCTCTGGATTGGCTCAAATGGCGCATCGCCTGTCGCAACAAAGTGCCGCCGCCCGACGAAGAACTGGTCCGCACGATTCAGCGTCTCCGAGCTCAAGCCGCAGGCCAGGTGACGGCACTTTATCGCCATCAATGTCTGAGCCGTTGCGCCGACATCTTCAAGGCCCGCCCCAAGCTTGCGGCCCTGCCCGCCTACAAGATCTTTGCTGCTGGACTTGAGGCGGATTTGAACAAGATCCTCAAGGCCCCCGGCTTCACCAAGGAAGCGGAAGCGATGAAGCAGTTCCGCGCTTCCTACCAGAAATACTGCATCGAAGCTCTGGCCAAGGTCCTGCCGTCGAAAGCCACTTTCCAAGGCGCGCCCGACATCGAGTTGATCAAAAAAGTGGCGCAGCGCCCGAACCAGGCGGCACTCAAAGAAATGCAACGTTTGAGCACGGAATTCGCCGGCACCGAAGCCGCGAAGCTGGCGCAAGCGGAAGTCAAACGTCTCGAGGCCTTCACCAAAGGTTGGTGATCGCTAAGATTTTCCGACCTGTGCAATTCGAATCAGGCTTCAGTTGCTCGTCGCGAAGCGAAGGAAGGCCTGCGAGCACCGGCCTCCGTGCCGGGTGTTCTGCGCTCGTCGCGAAGCGACGATGTGATTGTAGCCGGGGGTTTCAACCCCCGGTACGTTTGGCAATTGATTTGGCGTCGCGGTAGCGACGCGGTGACAGATGCGTTCGGGTGTGCGTCTTCTGCGACGCCACCGCCAAAATCTCATCCTGTCGCTTCGCGACGGCGATTCAAACCCATCCTATACCGGGGGTTGAAACCCCCGGCTACACTCATCCTGTCGCTTCGCGACGCACAAACCAAGCTCAAACAGAATTGCACAGGTCGAGATTTTCCTGAAGCCGGAAGTGGCCGGCCCAAGTGAATGGAGCGCGGCAGTCCGCGTAGCGACTGCGGCCGGAATGTCCGAGACGAATAGACAAAGGCAGGCTGTTTTTGCTGAGAACGCAGATCACCAGGATGGATCATCCTAAAAACCGCAGCAGAGGAATGGAACCGGGTTGAAAGGTTGAAGTGCCGATTCAATACCTTGTTTTACTGTGGCGAGCTGGAGCTCCTCCCACAAGAAACTCGGCAGCAAAAAAAAGCGCCGCAGGGCGGCGCTTGGGGAAAGGAAGGGATCGGCTTCAGATTTCGGAGGCAAGTCGCTGCATGATCCGGTCGACGCTCTGGTCATTGAGCGGCTTCCAGTTGGCAAGGGCTTCTTTGGCCTCGGCGATCTTGTCGGCGCGGGGGCTGTCTTCCTCGTTGTCGAACTGACGCACGGCGCTGTGGAGGCGGCGGGAGTTGTCGGACAGAGAGAGGTCGAGGGAGGGGGAGTTTTTGCCGTTGCTAGCCTGGGCGTAGGTGGCGGCCGCCTTCCTAGGGGTGGCGGCGGGGATGTTGGCGGAGCTGTTGGAATCGATGCGCATGGTGTGGCAGGGGGTTAAAAGGTTGGCCGATCCTTCGGCGGTGGCGAGAGTCCCACCTCTCTGGTTCTTATCTTTCGGCTTTCTCTTTAGCAAGTTTAAGGCCAGATTGAGAAATTTGTTGGAGACGCAGCAATTCATTGGCGGCGCGCTCGGCAAGATAGAGGTTGAAAGCGGCGGGGGAAAGCTGGGCGCTGGCGGTTTTGTGGGATTCCGGAGTCGCCGGGATGCCGCCGTTGTGGAAGCGATTGTAGGAGAGGGCTTCGCCGGGGTTGTTGAGATCGACGCTGAGGGCCGATTCCTGGCGGCGGCACTGGCCGCCGCGGGTGTCGAGCCAGGCGAGGCGCAGGGTGGCGCGCATCGGCTTCCAGGGCACGTATTCCTGCAGGGTGACGGTGACGGCGTCGCTGGCTTCGAGGAGCTGGGCGATGCGGGCGATCTCAACTGGCTCAATCTCGCCGTCGGGACGGACCGATTCCGGCCGGGCGAGGGTGCTGGCGGACTGGCTGAGGCGGACGTCGATGGCGTTGTAGCCGAGGCGTGTGAGGGTGGTGACGAGGTTGCTGGCGAGGGTCTCGGCGGCGGCGTGATCGACGCCGGAGATCGGCAGCACCAGGGTGCGTTCGCCAAGTCGGGTGGCGACCGGGGCGCTCGGGCAGCCGGCGAGGGTGAAGCAGAGCAGCAGCGTCAGGATGGCTTTAAGGCTTGTCATGGTCTTCCTCCTCGAGCACCAGCTCGCAGTTGCGGCCGCAGGGGCATTTCACCGAGATCCGGATGATCCGGCCGTCATCCTTCTCGATCAGGATCGCCGGCAGGCTGATCTTGTCGCCCGGGCCGTCGCCGCCGACGACGACGCTGCGGTTCGACGCCTGCAGATCCTTGGCCTTGACGATGCGTTTCCCGAGCAGCGGCGAGGGCGAGGAGACGGTGCGGTCGATGCGGCCGCCGACGACATGGGTGAAGCTGCTGTTTTTCGGTTCGGCCATGGGGAGATCTCGAGTTTAAGGAGTTTAAAGTTTAAGGTTTAAAGTTTAAAGTTTAAGGAGCTTATCCAACTGTGTCCCAACTGTGTCCCAACTGTGTCCCAACTGTGTCCCAACTGTGTCCCAACTGTGTCCCAACTGTGTCCCAACTGTGTCCCAGTTGGAGCTTTAGTTCTTGGTATTGATCTGGGCGCCGGGACCGGCACCGGGGCTGCCGTAGGCTTTTTGCATGGCTTGGCCGGTGCGGCGGCGTTTGCTGGTGCGGTCGAGTTCGGCGGCGATCTCTTCTTTCCAACCGGCGAGCATGGGGGTGAGTTCGTCCCAGGCGGCGGCGGCGGCGGCGGATTCTTCCGGCGCGGCGGTGGGATCGGCATTTTGAGTCGCGGTGTTGAAGGCGGTGCGTCCGCGTCCAGCGGCGTGGCGGAAGGCATTCCAGTCGCGAGCTTCGGCGGCGAGACGGGCGCTGGCGGCGGCGGCACCCCATTCGCGGTAGAGGCGGCAGGCTCGTTCGTGCTGGGATTCCTCTTCCATCAGACTTCCCCGCTGCGGACCTTGGCTGCGGCTTCGCGCCAGGTCTCGCGGAGCTCCTGGGCCATCTTGAGGACTTCTGCGACGCGTTTGGCGTCCTTGAAGCGATTGGCATCGGAGAGATGGCGGATCCAGAAGTCGTAGAGGTTCTCGAGGTTTTTGGCGAGATCGCCGCCGAGTTCATGATCGAGGGCGAGGCGGAGCTCGGTGATGATCCGGTCACTGGTGATCAAGGCGTTGTGGGCGACTTCGATCTGGGTGGTGTCATCGGGAATTTTGATGCAGGCGTCTTCGGCTTTATGGAGCTCACGGCAGAGAGCTTCATACATCATCACGACGCGCTGGCCGGGGCTGGCGGTGGAGATCTGGGATTGCCGATAGGGGTTCATTTTCGGGAACATGAGGAATCCTCCTGGGGGGTGAAGAAGCCGCTGACTGGACCGAGCAACTGCCGGATCCAATGGATGGCCGAACGGGCGGCCTGGTGGAAACGCATCGTCAATTCGTCCTTGGGCAGATGCTCAAGGCCGAGGATGAGACGCTGCAAAACCGGAGAAAGGAAGGCCTCGGCGACCTCGGATTTCTGCAGTTTCTTCTCGAGCCGGCGAAGCGCCGGGAAGTCGCTGGCGGGAAAGCGGCCGAGTCGCGGCTCGATCTTGTCGGCAAGAATCGCGAGCTGATCCAGTTCCGCCAGCACCTGGCTCAAGGCGGCGGCGAAAGCCTCGGGCGGCGGCAGGACGGCGCGGTCGCGGGCGGCCTGGAGCTCGGCGGCGACGGCAAAGGGCTCGGCCTGGAAGGCGGCGAAGAATTCGGCCGGGCGCTGCACCTTGAGGCCGCGGATGCGGGCGCCGCCGCTGCTGACGCTGGTGGTCAGGGCGGCGTACTCGGACATGCGGTGGAGGTAGTTTTCGAGCATTTGGATGTAGGTCGCGAATTGGCGGGTGGTGGGGACTTCCGCCTCCCAGTTGCCGGGGACGCGGATGAGGCCTCGGCTGAGCCGCTGCCGATCATACATCGAGCCAGCCGCATGGGTTGTGCCATCTTCGGCGAAGGCGAGGTCGAGACCGAAGACGGCGACTTGGCCGCAGCCCATCCAATAGGCCAGGTCGAGGGCGCTGAGCGACACCGTGCCGCCGGTGTTGAGGCCGCCGCAGTCATGGCCGCGGCGTTTCAGCCAGGCGCCGAATTCCGGCAGCGAGCCGGAGCCGAAGGTGAAGAGGCGGTCCGGATAGAGATCGAGAATCGGCGGGAAGAGCGCCTGCGAGGCGACGAGATAGCCGGGGAGATCGGGCAGGGCCCGTTGGAATTGCAGGTAGACCTTTGGGTCTGAGTCGACGGCAATGGTCAGGTGCGGCCGGATCCCGGCGCGCAGGGCCGGAGCGAGGGCGGTGCCGACGGCGATGATCAGGACCCGATCCTGGAGGGCGGCGATGAAGGGCAGCGATTCCTGCAGGCTGGGTCCGGCGCAAAGGACAAAAGCGGGCCTGCCGGGAAAAATCTTCTGCAAGGCGGGAATGCCCGGATTGGAGCAGATCTGGCGCAGGTTGAGGATGCCGTTCTGGATCCATTCCTCGGCGAAGGAGGCGACGGTGATCTGGTCCATCGCGTCGGTCCGGGTCTCCATTCGCAGTCGCTCGACCCAGGAATCGAAACCCGGGCAGAGGCGGCGGCTGGCCGGGTGCAGGAAGACCGCGTCGGGAACGCGGCCGACGCGGCGCAGGCATTCTTTGTATTCGATCGCGACCGCATCGAAATCGGCGCCGGCGATGAGGCGGACGGCGATGCCGGGCTGACGCAGGGCGGCGCCGTCGAGATAAAGAAGCGTGGCGGCGTCGCCATCGACGGCGACCAAGGTCGAGCCGGCAGGCAGGCGGTGGACCAGGCTGGCGAGGTGGTGGCCCGAGGCGATGCCGACGACAAGGACGAAAAGGGGTTGTTCGAGGCTGAGATCGGCGAGCACCGATTGGGCCTGGGCCTCAGCCTCGCGCCGGGGGTCGCGGACGGAGTGCAGGGGCAGGAAGCTGCCGGCCTCATCCCGGCAAGCGAGGACGGCGGGATTGTCCGGCAGGGGCGCGAGGGGCGAATCGACGGCGGCCGCAGCCCGGTCCAGGCTCTGGGGGGAAGCCAGTCCTTGCAGGCCTTGTCGGTAGCTCTGAGCCTTGTTCATGCATTTCCTCGGGGTCGGACAGATCTGTCGCGAACTTGAAGACCGCAGACTCCATGCCAGCTCAGAAACGCCAGATCAATTGCAGTCCGTAAGTGTTGTTGCGGACGTCATCCAGCCGGACGTTGCGGCTGTAGCTGAGGCCAGCTTCTAGGCTGGCGCTGAGCTTCCAGTTCAGGTCGATGCCGACGTCGAACCAGGTGTTGTCCTGGCCGACATCCGGGCCGAAGTCCTGGAAAACCGTGCCGAAGACGCTGGTCTCGAGCGATTCGCTCCAGTGGTAGTCGAGACGGCCGGTGCTCATCCCCATCAAGCCGGCGTTGATTTCGTAATCGATCCACGACAGGGTGTGGATGCTGGAGAAGTCGAAATTGCCGCCGAGATCATGGAAGGTGGTGAAGGAGAGGCCGGCGCCGAGGATATAGCTGTCGCGATTCCGGGCCGTCATGTCGACATGGTCGGCGAGGACGAAGGCGGCGAGGCCGTAGTGCTCGTTCAGCTCCTGGTGGAAAAACAGGTCGCCGCCGAGGGTTTCGATTTCATCGCCGGTAGTGCTGCGGGAATGGTTGATGCCGAGTCCGGCGAGGCTGCCGCTGCCGAGCTCGCTGCTCAGGCCGAGGCGGTTGCTGACGGTGTAGCCCGAGCCGATGCCATCGAAATGCTGGCGCGAGTAGGAGCTGTCGAGGCTGAGCTCAGGATTCTGGAACCACTCGCCGGCGTGGCGGTCGGAGCGGGAGCTGGCCAGCGCCATGGCGCCGAGCATGGTGTTGGCGTTGTTCATGCAGGTCTGCTGCATCACCGGCATCATGCTGGACCACGAGGGGCCTTCTTGGCGTGGCGGTGGCGTTTGGCCGCCTTCACCACCACCGGTTGAGATGACGTTCATCGCAAGCAGAAGACTGAGCATGATTTACTCCTGGGGTTTGAGAGAAAAGTGCCAGGCGGCGCTTTCGCCGGCGCGGACGCGGCGCGGCGCGTCGACATCCTGGGCGTAGCCGCCTTGCAGGGGGATGGGCAGGCGCAGACGCCAATTCCACGGCAGATCGTCGTCACTGCGGTTGTTGAGATTGCACTGGACCTGCAGGGTGCCGTCGGGATCGAGGGTGTAGGTGCGGCTGAATTTCCACGCCATCGCCGCCGCCGCGGCGGTGAGAGTGAGGGAGGCGTCATCGTGGTTGAGGACGCTTTGCGCCGGCGCGGGATATTCCTCCGGGATGGCTTCCTGCAGGCGATGACGGGTCTCCTGGGCCCAGGGATTCCACCAGGGCTTCTCCGCCTTGTCGAGCGAGCTGATGCAGCCGTTTGGCTTCGACAGGGTCCAGATGAAGTCATCGTTGCGCAGCTCCATCTGCTGCTCGCTGAGCACGACGACACGCGTCGAGTTACAGGATGCCGCCAGGGCGAGGATGAAAAGGAAGGCGAGGTTTTTCATGTCAGTCCTTGGAAAGAAAGCGCTCGCCGCAAATTACCCGGCATTTGGCACTTGGCTCGGCGGCGGCGGCATTATCAGGGACGTACTTAGACATCCATCCGGCGGCCGACCTTGAAGAGGATCTCCTGGCCGTTTTCAGTGGTGACGGCATAGGCTTCCTGCTGCATGAAGACGCTGAGAGCGAAGCGCTGGTCGAGCTTCTCCTGTTCAGCCAGGACGATGCGGGCGAGACCGCGGACACGGGGATTTTCGAGGCCGGAGAGCTGGAATTCCTCATAGGTCTCGGCCATGCCCGGCTCTTCCAGGCGGGCCTCGAGCCAGCGGCCGAATTCGGCCCGGAAGCTGTCTTTGCGCTGCTCGAAGACGTCATTGATGCGGGCCTTGCGCCAGGCCTGGTGCATCCGGTCGAGATAGGAGCGGATGCGCTGCGACTGCGCTGCGGGATCGGCGGTTTTGGGACCGGCGAGAATCTCCACCCGGGGCTGGCCCTTGGCGTCTTTGCGGAAGTCGCGCTGGATCGCCGAGCGGGCATAGGCGGTGAGTTTGGTTTCGATGTTGTTGGCGCGGTTGGCCACGGCCCGTTGGCGGGTGACCTCGAGGTTGCCGAGGATCTGTTCGGCCGAGTAGCGGGCGCAGAGGCTGAGGCCTTCTTCCTTGGTGAATTCAAATTCTTCGACCAGGGACTTGAGCAGGGGCGCCATTTCGGCCGGCTGTTCGGCCAGGGCTTGGGTCGACGCCGTCTCGGCGCGCTGGGTCGCCGGTGCGAGCTCGGCTTCCGTTGCGGCGATGTCGGGGGCGCCGTGATGGCGAAGCTTGGCGGCGGCAACTTCCGGATTGTTCGGCTGCGGCGTGATCTTGAACTTGAGCGAGACCACCTTGCGGCCGTCCTTGATCTCTTCCAAACTCACCTGGATGTCGGTGTATTTGTTGATCTCCTCGAGGGTCGGATTGATGACCTTGTCCTTGAGGTTGGCGTAAGCGGGATATTTGGCGCCAGGGGCCTCGGCCGGGCCGAGCCCGAGGTAGTCGCGCAGGTCATCGAGGCGACGGGTGCACTCGCCGAGATTCTCATATTGCTTGATCAGCTCGAACATGGTCTCGGAGTGGACGTGGTCGAGATTGACCAGGTTGGCCATGCGGTACTTGGTGTAGTAGCGCTTGAGCTGGATGAGATAGGGTTTGAGTCGCGGGGTGAAGCGGTATTTGAACATCCGCTCCTTCTTGTCGTAGGCGGCTTCGGCGAGCCAGCAGCAGGTGAAGCGTTCCTGGCGCTCGCGGTCGTCGATGAGAAAGGGCTTGCCCATGATGCCGTGGGCGATCTTCTCGTATTCCTTCAGGGCATTTTTATCGGTGATGCCGAAGTAGTCGACGAACTCGGCGAAAGGGAAGCAGTATTCCTTGAAGTCGTTGTCCCAGGGAGAGATCTGGGCCACCATGAAGGACACCAGCTTGCGTTCGCGGCTGGTCAGGTGGGTGCTGCGCTTCGCCTGGACAAGTTCATTGCCCTTGCGGATGACCAGCTCTCTCAAGGGTTTCGTGCTCATCTCATCTCTCTTGCGGTTTCGCTGCGGAACTTAGCCATGGAAAGCAGAAACCGCAATCCCGGAGGATTGCGGTCTTTGCAGCAGATCCGGTGAAGGATCAGGCTTTCGCCTTGGCGACGAGAGCGGTGAAGGTCTGGGGATCGCGGACAGCCATGTCAGCGAGGACCTTGCGGTTCAGTTCGATGCCGGCTTTTTTCAGGCCGTTGATGAACTTCGAATAGTTGGTGCCATTCTGACGGCAGGCCGCGTTGATGCGGACAGTCCAGAGGGCGCGGTATTCTTGTTTCTTCTGCTTGCGGCCGACACGGGCGTGGCCCATGGCTTTATCGACGGCGTCATGAGCGCTGCGGATGCAGGACTTGGCGCGGCCGTAGAAACCTTTGGCTTTTTCAAGGATGCGCTTGCGGCGGGCGCGGGAAGCGGGGGCGTTGGTGGATCGCATGGTATTGTTTCCTCAGTAAGTCCGGATCAGGAGGGAAGGCCGTAGGGCAAGGAGCTGGTGACGCGACGGATTTCGGTCGCTTTCAGTTCCTTGAACTTGCCGAGGCGGGCTTTACGCTTGGCGGACTTCTTGGTGAGGATGTGGCGGTGGCCGGCGCGGCAGTGCATGTACTTGCCAGTACCGGTCTGCTTCAGGCGCTTGGCGACGCATTTACGGGTCTTCAGCTTGGGCATCGTTTTCTCCCTTTAGAGATGTTGGGTTGGCCCGTGCAGTCGACCAGGCAGATGCGCGCCGAGGTCGGTGGTGACGGGGCGCATAGTTTAAGCAGGACCTTGGCTTTGTCAAGATGATCTGGAACGAAAATCCGGGCGACCTGTATCACTCCAAATCAAGCTCAGATCAACCGCAGAAGACGCAGAAGAACGCGGAAAGACTGATCGGCAGAGCGCGAAACGCTAACTTTTGCTGCCTGTGCAACTCCGGTTTGATCTTGTATGCCCCTCACACCGGCGAACAGGGGAGTGAGGGATGAGGGAGTAAGGGAGTAGCTCTCTACAGCTCACTCCCTTACTCCCCAGTGCCTTACTCCCTAAGCTTGTTGATCGTGATGTCGACTTGCACAGGTCGAACTTTTGAGCTCTTTGTGCCTTTTATGACCATCTACTCTCTTCGCTTCTTCGTTCCTTCGAGTGATACAGGTCGAAATCCGGGCGCAAAAATGCCGCAATTTGACTTGCGGCATCTTCTCCGGGCAATGAGCTAGGCTCAGTTGTGGCGGCGGGGAGCAAAGACCATCGACATGTTGCGGCCGAGGAGCTTAGCGGGAGTCTCGATCAGGGCGACGGCTTTCAGGTCTTCGATGACGCGCTTGACCAGGGCGTCGCCGAGTTCCGGGTGAGTCACTTCGCGGCTGCGGAACTGCAGAGTGAGCTTGACTTTGTTGCCGTGCTCGATGAACTCGAGGGCGTGTTTGACCTTGGTCTGGTAGTCATGGTCGTGAATGTTGACGTGGAACTTCAGTTCCTTGAGTTCCTTGCCCAGCTGTTTTTTGCGCTGTTCTTTTTCCCGCTTGGTCTGTTCGTAGATGAACTTGCCGTAGTTCATGATACGGACGACAGGGGGAACGGCGGTGGCGGCGATTTCCACCAAGTCGAAACCCTCATCTTCTGCTTGTCGGAAGGCGTCTTCGAAGAGGACGATGCCGACTTCGACGTTTTCGAAATCCATCAAACGGACGCTGCGGCGGCGGAGGACTTCATCATTGAGTTGGAGAAGGCGTGCTATGGGAGAATTCCTTTTGTTGCTGTAAGGGGCGTCTGTAGAAAGACTATGATAGAGCTTGGCAGCGCTTCGCCAAGGGCTGCGCAGCGGAAATAGTGAAAATCGCTGCGAGGCAAAAACCGGGGAGTGAGGGAACAGGGGAGTAAGGGAGTGTGTTAACTCCCCAACTCCCTCCTCCCTGACTCCCTGCAGCTGTGAAAAAAATTCGGGGCGCCAGCTGACTCGGTGGCGCCCCGCGATCTTGGCCCTCAATGCCCGCCGGCCGGAGCCGACAAAACACAGGAGCCTTCATCTTGCCCTTGCCGGCTTGGCGGGATCACCCGTTCCCCGGCAGGGCTTCATCTTGCTCCACCTCAGCTTCCGTGCCAAGGCCCGGAGAAACTGAGATTCGGCGTTCACAATCCCCATTGTGGCAAAATTCTCGGCGCTCGTCAAGAGGAATTCAGCGTCGCGGCGATACTTTCATAGCCAAAATAAACAAGCAAGGAATCCCTCCTCATGGGCTGTCGCTGTCTGATCCTCGTCATCGGCCTGATCTTTGTCGTCGGCATAGGAACCGTTTTCTATTTCATCTTCAATCTCAGCGCCCGGGGCTGGGCCTACCTCTTCGGCGGCTTCATCGCCTTCATTCTGCTGATGAAGCTGCTCGGCCTCTACCTGCGCGGCATGCCGCTGCGCCTCAAGGGCCGCGTCCTCCGCAATGCGCAGCTGCGCTGCCGCTCAATCCGCCTCGTCGACACCATCTTCGACCAGGACGGCAAGTCGGAATACCGCTATGAAGTCGACCTCGATCTCGTGCCGATCAACATGCGCCGCCGCATGAATCTCTGGGAACCCAGCTCGCTCCGCCCGGTGCCTCTCCGCGGCTCGATCCACTCAAGCGGCTTCGGCAAGCTCGACAAAGCGATGATCCGGGTCGGCGACGACTGGATCGAAGACAAGCTCGGCAACTGCCAAGGGCCGCAACGACTCCTCCTCAGCGTCACCTTGTACGAAAAGGTCGACAAGTTCCGCCTCGCTTACTACGCCGAAGACCTCGGCTCGCTGTAAAGCTGTGAACTGGGACATAACCGGGACACAGTTGGGAAAGCGCAAGAAGCCACTCCGGGATGCTGTATTGAGCTTGACGCCCTGTTGGGTATTCAAATACCCCCATCTGTCGGCTCAGGTCAAGTGTCTGCAGGGCTGATGGATATTAGTCAGGGCTGATTGGGGGTTTGGTGCACTTTGTACTTTTCAAACTCGGTTTCGATTCGGGTCTGATGAGTG
>CAMCSH010000050.1 GCA_945877655.1 Lentisphaera araneosa HTCC2155
TTGGTTGTGGTTGCCGACAAGGAACGCGAAAGCCGAGAAAATTCAAGGCAACTTTAAAAATTTTAAAACTTGCCTGTTTTAAAGGGGCGGGAGCTCACGCGAAGCCGCGAAGTCGCGAAAAACGCAAGCTCAATTTCTTCGCGCTTTCGCGGCTTCGCGTGAGTCTTATTGCTCTGCCAATGAAATGGGGCCCGTAGAAACTACAGGCCCCAGAGGGAATTCAATTGTCGAAGGAAAGGGCTTTGACTTAGGCCTTGTCGTTCTTCAGCTGCGGGAAGAGGATGACGTCGCGAATGGTCGGGGCTGCGGTGAGGAGCATGATGAGGCGGTCGATGCCGAGGCCCATGCCGCCGGCGGGAGGCATGCCGTGCTCGAGGGCGAGCAGGAAGCCTTCGTCGATGGCGCCGGATTCTTCGTCCTCGGTGCCTTTGGTGAACTCCTGCTGCGCCTTCAGACGCTTCAGCTGCTCGACCGGGTCGTTGAGCTCGGAATAACCGGGAGCGAGCTCGCGGCCGTCGACGACGAATTCAAAGACGTCGACCAGTTCGGGATTGTCGTCGCAGCGCTTGGCGAGGGGGACGAGATAGGCGGGCAGACGGCAGACGAAGGTCGGCTGGGTCAGGGCGTGCTCGATCTTCTTCGAGTAGACTTCGTGGTTGACTTCGTTGTCGTCCCAATCGGCGCCGATGTGTAGGCCGTAGCTGCGGCCGAGCTCGATGCGCTCGTTGAGCGGGAGCTCGAACCAGTTGGCGACGGTGCCTTCGCGGACCAGGTCGTGATAGGTGGCGACGCGGAAGGGCGCTTCGAGATTGATGACCTTGCCGTTGCCGTGGTCGATGTGCAGGGTGCCGAGGACGGTCTGGGCGACATGCCGGAGCATGCCTTCGACCAGGGCCATCATGCTGCGGCAGTCGCCGTAAGCCTGGTAGACTTCGATGGCGGTGAACTCGGGGTTGTGCTGCTTGGAGAGACCTTCGTTGCGGAAGTTGCGGTTGATCTCGAAGACCTTCTCGAAGCCGCCGACGAGCAGCTGCTTCAGGTAGAGCTCGGGAGCGATGCGCATGTACATCTTCATGTCGAGGGCGTTGTAATGGGTGACGAAGGGACGCGCGGTGGCGCCGCCGGGGATGGGGTGCATCATCGGGGTTTCGACTTCCATGTAGCCGTCGGTCTCGAGGAAGCGGCGGATCTCGCGGAGGATGGCGGAGCGCAGCTTGAAGACGCGGCGCGATTCGTCGTTGGCGATCAGGTCGAGGTAGCGCTGGCGGTAGCAGGTCTCGACATCGGCGAGGCCGTGAAACTTCTCAGGCAGGGGACGCAGGGCCTTGGAGAGGACGCTGTAGGCCAAAGTGTGGACGGTGATTTCACCGGTCTTGGTGCGGAAGACGAAGCCTTCGACGCCGATGATGTCGCCGAGGTCGAGTTTGGAGATGCGCTTATAACCTTCGTCGCCGAGGTCGTTTTTCGAGGCGTAGCACTGGATCCGGCCTTCTTCGTCCTGGATGGTGAAGAACATCGCCTTGCCCATGTTGCGGGCGAGCATGATGCGGCCGGCGACCTTGACCTGGCGGGGAGGCTGTTCCTCGTCTTTGAAAGCGGCCTTGACGCTGAGCGAGTAGACCGTGCCTGGGAAGGCGCCGCCGTAGGCATTGACGCCGGCCTCGGTCAGGCTGGCGAGGTTGACCAGGCGCTGTTTGTATTGCTCGTTGTGGTCAAGGATATGTTCGGACATGGGAGGCTCTTCCTGCGTTGCGGTTAAAGAAAGGCCAAAGATAGCCATGGAGACGCAAAGGGGAAGCAGGGGAGATATGGGTTTTAAGGGTTTTAGGGGACATATGGGTTTTAGCCTTAAAATCCCTCCATCCCTTAAAACCCTTAAAAGCCTTTCTCGGCGTGGTGAAACTGAGACAGCCCGGCTATCTTGCGAAAATGTTTTTTTAGGAGAAGCTCGTGAGCCAGACCATGAATGACAATGCCCCGGATGACCATGCCGCCCGCCTTTTGGGTCAACTTCGCCTTGCCGCCGAGCACTTGCGCGGTGCTGACGCCTTGTCCGAACTGGTCGAAGCCGATACTGAAAGCCATCCCCTGGCGCATCGCCACGTCCTCGACCTGCGCCGCGAGCTTGCTGCCGCGCGGCTCATCCTCGCGGCTCTCAAGCCGGCGGGTGCGGCGCCGCTGCCGCGCGCTGATTTCAGCACCATCGCCCAGGCCGCCATGCGCCGCATCGGCATCCTCCGCCAACAGAAATTCGAGCTCGCTTCCACTGCGGAACTGCTGATTCACGGCGACCCCGCTCCCCTCGCCGCTGCACTGGTCAGCCTCGCATCGCTGCTGCCCTCCGGCTTCCTCAGCGCCAGCGTCCGCCGCTTCCAGCCGGGAGAGATCGGCACCGACAAGAATCACGCACATCACGGCATCCTCTTCTGCCAGGGCGAGATCCCGTCGCTGAGCCAGTTCCGTCCCGCTTTCTCCCTCAAGGACCTGCGCCTCGCCGCTTCTTCCCACGCCGGCATGGCGGAAGCTCTCGGCTGCATCCTGCAGCACGGCGGCGAAGTCTTTGCGTCCGCCGCGAAAAACCAGCTCGCGGTCGCCATCGTCCTGCCCGCTCTGAGCAGCGGCCCCCTCAGCGGCGCCGCCGATGAAGCCCTGCAGGAAAGCCAGCTCAAAGGTACCGAGACCCTCCTCGTCGTCGACGACGAAGACATGATCTGGGACATCCTCAGCGACCACTTGCAAGAGCTCGGCTACACCGTCATCCTCGCCGAAAACGGTCTCGACGCGGTCGAGACCTACAAGGACAACCCGGGGCTTTTCGACCTCGTCATCCTCGACATGGTGATGCCGAAAATGGGCGGACGCGAAGCCTTCGCCGAGATCCGCAAGCTTGATCCCGAGGCACGCATCATCATCTCCTCCGGCTACATGGCCGAAGGCGAAGCCGGCGACCTGCTCGCCGCCGGTGCTTGCGGCTTCCTCCGCAAGCCCTACCGCATCGCCGAGCTCGCCCGCCGCATCCGCCAGGCCTGCGGACGATAAGCCCTTTTCAAGCCCAAGGACTTCTCCGCCGCGGCCGCAGACAATCGCCGCCGCGGGGTTAAGTTGGTTTTTCCCGCAGGCAGCGCCGTGAGGCACGGCCGGGGAATTCAACCCCAGCAGATTAAAGACCAAGAATACCATGTCCAAAGACCGCATGAGGGTGGTGAATGCCACCATCCAGAAAGAACTCTCGACCCTCTTCACTCGCGAAGTGACGCCTGAGTTCGAGTGCCTGATCACCATCACCGAAATCGACACCTCGCCGGACCTGCGCCTGTGCAACGTCTACATCAGCGTCCTCGGCGGCAAAAACCGCATCGGCGACCTCTTCGCCTTCCTCGAACGCAAGAAGCCGGATTTCCATGAGCACCTGCGCAAACGCGTCGCGATGAAATTCATCCCGATCATCACCTTCCATCTCGACCAGTCGGCCGAGCGCGCCAGCCGCCTCACCTCGCTGATCGATTCGCTTCACATTCCGCCCGATGAAACGCCGTCGGGCGAAGAGCCGAAACTGCCCGGAGAGCGCCGCTGATGGACTCCCAAGAAACTCCGTCCGAGGCCGCCCCCGCCGCCTCGGGCGAGACCCGTCAGCGTCCCGATCGCGGTCCCCGCAAGGATTTTCGCGGTCCCCGCAAAGACGGCCCGCGCGGCCGCAAGGAAGCCCCGGCCGATGACGACCATGGCATCCTCCTGATCGACAAGCCGATGACCTGGACGTCGCACGACGTCGTCAACTTCGTCCGCCGCCGCCACAATCTCGCCAAGGTCGGCCACTGCGGCACCCTCGACCCGCTCGCCACCGGCCTGCTCGTCCTCGTTCTCGGCAAAGCCACCCGCATGGCCGAGCACCTCGCCGCGGAAGACAAGATCTACTCCAGCACCCTGACTCTCGGCAAGGCCACCGCCTCGTACGACAGCGATGGCGAGATCACCGAAGAAAAACCCTGGGAGCAGATCACCGAAGCCGAAGTCCGTCAGGTCTTCAGCCGCTACATCGGCGAACTCACCCAGATGCCGCCAATGGTTTCGGCCGTCAAGGTCGGCGGTAAAAAGCTCTACGAACTGGCACGTAAAGGCATCGAAATCGAACGCGCTTCGCGGCCGATCAAGATCACCTCGCTGAAGATCGATCGCGTCGCCCTGCCGGAAGTCGATTTCACCCTGCATTGCAGCAAGGGCACCTATGTCCGCACCCTCTGCCACGACATCGGCCACGATCTCGGCAGCTGCGGCCACATGAGCGCCTTGCGCCGCCACCGCTCCGGCGTCTTCCGCCTCGAAGATGCAGTCACTGTCGACAACATCCGCGACAACGACCGCGACTACATGCGCAGCAAAATGGTCCCCCTGGCCACCATGCTGACCCGTCTCGCCGCCGCCGGCCTGCTCAAGAAAGACTGAGAGAGCTAGGTTGAAAGGTTGAAAGGTTGAAAGGCAAACGAATGAACGACAAGAACAAGGAAATGATGGGCTGCTTTTCGAGCGTGTCAGCATTTCATTGTCGGTGCTCGTTGTCTTTGCAGCTCGACCCTCCAACCTTTCAACCTTTCAACCTTTCAACCCGGTTGGCAGAATGATCGAGGGGGCCAAGCCGCTCGACATCGCTGCCAAAGGGGTGCACCGCGCCGCCTTTGCCTGCGGCAATTTCGACGGCTTGCACCTCGGCCATCGCCAGCTCCTAAGTCATTTGATAAGCCTGGCGCGATTCAGCCAGGCTGCTCCCGCCGTTCTCAGTTTTTTCCCGCACCCCCGCGCCGTACTCTGCGGTGAACCCCTCCCCCCCCTCGCCTCCCCCACGCAGAAACGCCGCCTGCTTGCCGAAATCGGCATCGAAGTGTTGATGGAAGTGCCGTTTGTCGACGAGGTGGCTCGGCTGTCGCCGGAGGAATTTGCCTTCACCTATTTCGCTCAGCCGCTTTTGGGCGTGACCGACATTTGCGTTGGCCGCAACTGGGCCTTCGGCCGAGGTCGCAGCGGCAATGCCGACAGCTTGCGGGCCCTGCCTCTCGGCTTCCGCGTCCACGAAGCGGAGGAGTTTTGCCTCGATGGCGCGCCCGTCTCCTCCTCCCGCATCCGTTGCGCTCTCGGCAAAGGCGATTTCGGCCTCGCCGCTCGCCTTCTTGGGCGTCCTTGGGAGATCGAGGGCCGGGTCGTCCGCGGCGCCGGCATCGCCTCGTCGAAGTTGCAATTTCCCACCGCCAATCTCGACTGCGGCGTGCCCTTGCTGCCGATCGCCGGCGTGTATGCCGTCCGCGCCTTCCTTGCTCCCGGCGAAGCCTCCCGTCCGGGACTGCTCAACGTCGGCTCCGCCCCTACCTTCCCCGGCAAAGAAGCGGCACCGCACCAAGCCGAATTGCATCTCCTCGATTTCAGCGGCGATCTGTACGGACGCCAGATCAGTGTTCTACCTGTCGCCCATCTCCGTGACGAACGTCGATTCGGCTCTGCCGACGAGCTCAAGGCGCAGATCCTCCTCGATGCCGCCGCCGCCCGCCAGATCTTGTCGCGACGTGGCTGAGCTTCACAGTTTGATTTCTTCTTCGGGCTGGAACGGAGCGCTGGAGGAGTGAGGAGCTCACCTGGTCGATGTCTGTCGATATCTGTCGATGTCTGTCGATGCCACGATAGCTATCGAAGGTATCGACAGATATCGACAGATATCGACAGATATCGACAGACATCGACTCAAAATGCGGATGCCTGCATGCGGCATCCGCAAAACACCCGGCACGGAGGCCGGGGCTCCCAGGGTTTAGCCCAGCTTGCCTTTCACCACAAGCTCCGATCCGTGATATTGAGAAACCAGACCGGCAGGCTGCGGCTTTTACGCACACGTTTGACAACGGAGGAAGGGCCATCGAAATCGGGGTCTGGGCCGACATGGACGTTGAGCTTATGACTACGTGCATGCCAGACGCCTATGGCTTTTTCACCGAGACCGACATCGGGCTCGCCGAGGAGGGAAATCAGCTCGGTTTTGGTCATTCCTGTCGTGACTTTCCTCCAGGATTCGGGCGGCGGCATCACGACGTATGAGAGGATCAAGCAGAGAATGAATGCCGCAAGAGATAAAATCGTGATCTTGCGGTTATCCATCGTTTACCCCAGCTTGCCCTTTAGCACTCGGACGGTCTTCAATTCGCGCTCGCCGCAAACGAGTTTGCGGGTGCCGCAGAGGCAGGCGCCGTCTTCGGCTTTCAGGTCGACCAGTTTGAAGTCGTCGATGCCGATGTCGGGATAGCTCTCGGGTTGGCTGTCGTTGGCGCGCAAAATCGCGCTGCCGATGGGCGCGTCGACAGTGAGTACTTCGAGGTCTTTTTTCGACGAGCAGGCGAGGATCATGCCTTCGCTCATGACGCCGCGGAGATCGGCGGGGCGGAGGTTGGCGGCGACGATGACGTGTTTGCCGAGGAGTTCGTCCTCTTTGCACCACTTCACCAAGCCGGAGCAGATGGTGCGCAGACGGCCTTCGCCGAGGTCGATTTTCTCGACGTAGAGGTGTTCGGCGGTGGGGTGGCGGGCGATCTCGACGATCTTGCCGACCTTGAGCTGGATCTTGGCGAAGGGGTCTTCCTGTTGCACGCCGCTGTAGCGTTCCTTGAGCTCGATGGCGTATTTCGGGTCAAGCTTGGGGAAGAGGATTTCGGGGGTGCCGATGCTGCGGTTTTTCAGGCTCTCGTTGTTGCCGAGCGTGCTGTAATCGAGCTTGTCAAGGCCAAGCATGGCGGCGATGCGCTGGGCAGTGGCGGGGACGGCGGGAGCGAGCAGGATGGCGATGTCGCGGACGGCGTGGAGCAGGGCGTCCATGGTCGCTTGGACTTGCTCTTTGTCGGCCTTGATCGCGACCCAGGGTTGCTGGTCTTGGAAGAACTTGTTGCCGGCGCGGCCGATGTCGGTGGCGAGGGCGAGGGCGTCGCGCAAGGAAGCGCGCTCGTAGGCGGCGTCGGCCTCGGAGCTGAGAGCTTTGACCTGGGCGAGGAAGGCGCGGTGTTCGTCGCGGTAGGCGCAGGGACCGAGCTTGCCGTCGAAGTTCTTCTGCAGGTAAACGAGCGAGCGGTTGACCAAGTTGCCGATGATGTCGAGGAGCTCGCCGTTGACCTTGTCGAAGAAGTCCTGCCAGGTGAAGGCGAAGTCTTGCTTCTCGGGGCGGACGCTGAGGAGGTACCAGCGCCAGAGGTCGACCGGGATGCCGGTGGCAATGACGTCGGTGCCGAAGACGCCGATGCCGCGCGACTTGGAGAACTTGGCGTCCTCGTAGTTGAGATATTCGGTCGAGGCGAGGTGGTGGCACTTGGTCCAGTTACGGCCGTCGGCGAGCTGGGTGGCTGGGAAGATCACCGAGTGGAAGGGGATGTTGTCCTTGGCCATGAATTGGAAGAGCTCGGTCGATTCGGGGGCGAACCACCATTTTTGCCAGTCGTTGGGGAAGGCGTGGGCGGTGATCGAGACGTAGCCGATGGGTGCGTCGAACCAGACGTAGAAAACCTTGTCTTCATAGCCCGGACGGGGCACGGGAATGCCCCATTTGAGGTCGCGGGTGATGGCGCGTGGTTCGAGGCCGCGCTTCATCCAGCTTTGCGTGGTGGACGAGGCGTTGAGGGGCCAGCCGCCGGTCTTGATCGACTCCTCCTGCCAGGCTTCGAGCTTGTCGCTGAGCTGGGGCAGATCGAGGTAGAGGTGGCTGGTTTTGCGCAGCACCGGAGTGGAGCCGTCGAGGGTGCATTTGGCGTTGATCAATTCGGTCGGAGTCATCAGGGCGCCACAGCCGTCGCACTGGTCGCCGCGGGCGTCGAGGAAGCCGCATTTCGGGCAGGTGCCTTGGACGAGGCGGTCGGCGAGGAATTTGCCGAGAGATTCGGCGTAGAACTGCTCCGATTCCTTTTCGACGAAGAAGCCGTTCGCGTCGACCTTGCGGTAGATGTCTTGAACGATGCCGGTCTGGGTGTCGGACGAGGTGCGGCCGAAGGCGTCGAAGGAGATGTCGAAGTGGTCGTAGATCTTCTTGTGGATGGCGTGGTATTTGTCGCAGATCTGGCGCGGGCTGAGGCCTTCCTGGGCGGCCTTGGTCTCGGTGGCGGTGCCATATTCATCGGTGCCGCAGATGTAGAGAGTTTCGTAGCCCTTGGCGCGGCAGAAGCGGGCGAAGGCGTCGGCGGAAAGGACGCAGCCGATGATGTTGCCGAGGTGGGGCTCGTTGTTGACGTAGGGCAGGGCGGAGGTGATCAGGCGTTTTTTCATCGGGGGCATCCCTTAGGTTTTAAGACGGCGCCCAATCTAGAGGAACTCGCGCAAGTTGAAAGCAGCAAGGTTGAAAGGTTGAAAGGTTGAAAGGTTGAACTTTCAGAGCGAGCCAGGTGCAACGAAGGCAAAAGCTCGTTGTTTGTCATTGCTGTTCATGTCTTTGCCTTTCAACCTTTCAACCTTTCAACCCGGTTCCATGGCTCGATCTTCCCGCCCCCTTGCGCCCCTCGTCATCCCTGCTAACTTCCGTCAGTCAATCCCGAGAGGAAGCCATGGCCGAGAAACCTGTTTACGATGAATCGAAAATCCAGACCCTGGACGCGCTAAGCCACATCCGCCTCCGCCCCGGCATGTACATCGGGCGCCTCGGCAACGGCTCCAACCCCAACGACGGCATCTACGTGCTGCTCAAGGAAGTAGTCGACAACGCCATCGACGAGTTCATCATGGGCCATGGCAGCAAGGTCGAAATCACGGTCGAAAACGACGAGAAATTCAAGGTTCGCGACTACGGCCGCGGCATTCCTCTCGGCAAGGTCGTCGACTGCGTTTCGAAGATCAACACCGGCGCCAAGTACAACACCGAAGTCTTCCAATTCTCGGTCGGTCTCAACGGCATCGGCACCAAGGCGGTGAACGCCCTGTCGTCGCACTTCAAGGTCCGCTCGTATCGCGACGGCAAGTTCAAGGAAGCGGTCTTCGTCGAAGGCGTTTTGGCCTCGGAAAAAGACGGCAAAACGAGCGAGCCCGACGGCACCGAAGTCGAATTTATCCCCTCCCGCCAGGTCTTCCCGAAGTACCGCGTCGACCAGGCCTTCCTCGATAAACGGATGTGGAACTACGCCTATCTCAACCGCGGCCTCACCCTCATCCTCAACGGCCAGAAATTCCACTCCCGCGGCGGTTTGAAAGACTTTGTCGACCGCGAAGTCGGCGATGAAAAACTCTATGAACTCATCCACTTCCGCGATGACCGCATCGAGTTCTGCATCACCCACACCACCAACTACGGCGAGACCTATCACTCCTTCGTCAACGGCCAGTACACCAACGACGGCGGCACCCACCAGAGCGCCTTCAAGGAAGGCATCACCAAAGGCGTCAACGAATACGCCAACAAGAGCTTCGACGGCAACGATGTGCGCGAAGGCGTCTTCGGCACCATCGCGGTCAAGGTGTCCGAACCGATGTTCGAGTCGCAGACCAAGAACAAGCTCGCCAACCCCGAGATCCGCGCCGACATCGTCGCCAAGGTGAAGGACTTCATCTGCGACTTCCTGCACAAGAACAAGCCCATCGCCGAGCGCCTGCTGGAGAAGATCACGGTCAACGAAAAGATGCGCAAAGGCATCCAGGACCTGAAGAAACTGGCCAAGGACTCGGCCCGCAAAACCGCCTTGAAGATCCCCAAGCTGCGCGACTGCAAAAACCACTTCAACGACGGCAGCACCCTCGGCAACGAATCGTCGCTCTTCCTGACCGAAGGCGACTCCGCCACCGGTTCGATGATGAGCTCGCGCAACGTCCTCACCCAGGCGCTTTTCCCGCTCCGCGGCAAACCCCTCAACTCGCACGGTATGCAGCGCGAATTCGTCTACAAAAACGAAGAGCTGTACTACGTCATGAAAGCCGTCGGCATCGAAGACTCGATGGACAATCTGCGCTACGCCAAGGTCGTTCTGGCGACCGACGCGGACCAGGACGGCCTGCACATCCGCAATCTGCTTCTGACCTATTTCCTGACCTTCTTCGAGCCCCTGGTGACCAATGGCCACCTCTACATCCTCGAGACCCCGCTATTCCGCGTCCGCAACAGCAAGGAGACGATCTACTGCTACGACGAGGAAGAGAAGGACAAGGCTTGCGCCAAGATCGGCAAGTCGGCGGAAATCACCCGATTCAAAGGACTCGGCGAGATCTCCCCCCAGGAATTCGGCCAATTCATCGGCCCCGACATGCGCCTCATCCCGGTGACCATCGACACCATGTCGGAAGTGCCGCAACTGCTGGAGTTCTACATGGGCAAGAACACCCCGCGCCGCAAGGACTTCATCATGGGGAATCTGCTGTAAGGGCTGGATTTGAAGGGCAGGGAGATCAGTGTTCTTCGTCACTGAATTCCCTCATTCGCTTCAAGCTAAATTCCGCAGTCAGCGCAGGAATCCTTTGACCCCTTCAGGGTCGGAAATCATAACTGCTTTTGACCCAGGGTGTCGCCGATGCGGCTCAACCCTGGGCTAAAATCTGAAACCCCTTTGGGGTCAAGCTGCAGTTGAGCTCAAACAAGTTCGGCAGCGTTCGGCAGCGGTTTTTAGGTTCAAGCTAAATTCCGCAGTCAGCTCAGGAATCCTTTGACCCCTTCAGGGTCGGAAATCATAACTGCTTTTGACCCAGGGTGTCGCCGATGCGGCTCAACCCTGGGCTAAAATCTCCGACCCGCTTCGGGGTCGAGCAACAGTCAGCACATAACTCGTTCCATTGCGGAATCTAGGTTCAGGGCCCTTTGCCGCGCAGCCGCTCGGTGAGCTTCTGCAGGTTTTCGCCGAGGGAGCTGACCGCGTTCGGTTCGGAGGCGGCGGCGACCGCCTTCTGGTTTTCGGCCATCACTTGGGCGAAAATTTCGTGGCGGTAGACTTGCACTGAGCGGGGCGCGATGATGCCGAGGTGGACTTGGGAACCGGTGACCTTCAGCACTTTGACTTCGATGTCTTTGCCGATCATGACCGATTCGTCCGGCTTGCGGGTGAGGATGAGCATGGTGGTACCTCAGGTTCCGGGCTCGAGACGATCAAGGTTATCCCAGATGTTGTACCTGACGGGGTACTTGTCGAGGATGACTTGGCGTCCGCGGCGGTTGCGCAGATTGATGATGATCGGGGCGAGCAGATTGGCGGTGTTTTCCTGCGGATTCTGCTGCACGGTGACAAAGGAAAGGACGATCGCTTCTGAGGCGTCGCGCAGTTCCAGCTTGATCATGTCGGCGGCGGAGATCCGGGCCAGGTAGCCCGAGTAGATCATGAAGGGGTCGATGCAGACGAAGCCGAGGCCGTCGACATCGAGCGACTTGAGGTAGAGGAAGGGCTTGATCTCGTCAGTCGAGAGCAGGCTGAAACGGCGCGCCTCCTCGAAGGCGGGGATGCCCTCGGGGAACTCGTAGACGGCGTCCTTCTCCAGCGAGGCGAGCATCTCGCTCTGGTAGGGAGTGATGCTGAGGATCAGGTCGCGTCGGAATTTGTTGTCATCCATGGTGGGTCCTCAGTACTGGCGGCGGAGGTTGGAGGGGAGGATGGATAAGGCTTCGCGGTATTTGGCGACGGTGCGACGCGCCACGGGAAGGCCCTGTTTCTTCAGGAGAACGGCGATCTGGGAATCGGACAGGGGATGCCGGCCGTCTTCGTTGGTGATGATCTCGGAGATGGCTTTTTTGACTGCGGCGTTGGAGACGTCTGAACCATCCTGGGACTTGTAGCCGGGGGTGAAGAAGAAGCGCATCGGGATCAGGCCGAAGCGGCATTTCAGGTATTTGCCGGCGACGGCGCGGGAGACGGTGGTTTCATGGACGCCGGCGGCGTCGGCGACTTGCGCCATGGTGAGCGGGCGCATGGCGCGGATGCCATCGCGGAAGTAGGCGGTCTGCTCTTTCAGGATGACTTGGGCGATGCGTTCGATGGTGTTCTGCCGCTGCGCTAGGGAGTTGATCAGGAACATGCCGCCGGAGATCTTCTGCTTGATGTAGTCGCGGGTTTCGCGATCGAGCTTGGGGTCCTGCAGGAGGCTTTTGTAGTAGGCGTTGATTTTCAGGGTCGGCAAGAGGTTGTTGTTCATCCGGACATCGAAGTCGCCGTCGTCGTTCTGGCTGATCTCGACTTCTTCGCGGACGTAGCTGTCGGCGCCGACTGGAGCGCGGTCGACCATGTGCGGCGACAGGCTTTGGATTTCACGCAGGACGATCTGCAGATCTTCCATTTCGATCTTGAGCGCCTTGGCGACCTTGGGGAGCCGGTTGTTGGCGATGTCGTCGAGCTGGGTGTCGACGGCCTGCCAGGTCATGGTGCCGCGCTGGCCCTTGCGGTCGAGTTGGAGGAGGAGGCGTTCGCGGACATCCTTGGCGGCGACGCCGGCGGGCTCGAGGTTTTGGACCACGGAGACGGCCTGGCGGATCAGTTCGACCGGGAGTCCGGTGGCCATCGACAGGTCGGCGGGGTGGGCAACGAGGAAGCCGTCATCGTTGAGGGCGGAGATCACCGCTTCGGCGGCTTCGCGGAGATCGCCGAGCATATCGAGGAAGCGCAACTGTTCGAGCAGTTCATCGCGGAGGTTTTCGCTGGAAGTGAGGGAGTCGAGGAAGTGGCGGCGTTCTTCTTCGGTCTCGCGGTTTTGCGGCAGCGAGGGACGGGTCAGGTGCGAGGCGTTGTCGAGCTCCATCACCTTGTCGAGCCACTGGTCGGAATCGCGGTCGCGGTCGCGGTCGCCGTCATTCTCGGCCGAGTTGACGTCTTCGATCTCCAGCCTTTCGTGTTCGCTGGCGTCGCATTCGAGGACGGGGTTTTTCTCCAGCTCCGCCGACAGGATGGAGGAGAGCTCCATCACCGGGGCGAAGAGCATCTCCAGCGCCTGGATCTGCTGGTGGGTCATCGTCTGCTCCTGGCGGAGCGACTGCTGTTGCTGCATTTCGGTAGACATCGGGATCAGCTTCCTTTCTGGCCAGTGATCTGGTCGTAGAATTCGAACGAGGTGGTGAGGATGAATTCGAGGCGTCCGAAAGTGATGCCGTCGCCCGGCTTGATCACTTGCGTCTGATCTTTTTCGAGGCGGATCGGACCGTGGTAGGAGCCATTAGTGGAGCCGAGATCATGCAAGACCAGGCGGCCGGGCTGGATGACGATGGCGGCATGGTTGCGGGAGATCGAATAGTCGTTGATGACGATGTCGGCGGGCTGCATGCGGCCGACCAGGAAGTGGTTTGGCGAGGTGGCTGAAAATCGCGATTTGCGGAGAATGAAGACGGTCGAGCTGACGTCGTTCTCATCGATCTGGGCCGGTACTTGCGGCGAGGTCATCGCCCGGATGTCTTTGGCTGAGAAGATCAGGGTGTTGGTGTTGCTTTTTTTCTGCAGCTCGCCGTCCCAGAGCTTTCGCGATACCAGCAAGGGCAAGGTGACCTGGGCGACAAAGGTGTTACGCGGGATGCCGGCGAGATTCTGCATCAGGCGACTGAGGTTGAGCCGGCCGGTTTCAGATACGTAGTCGGTGATGATGTTTGCCATGCTTACTGATCCTTTCTCTTGCGACGGGCGAGGGCTTGTTTGGCGCTGCTCGACAGATTGAGATTCACCGCCTGGTCTTCGGCGGCGTCAGAAACTGATGGCTGGGGGGATTTGGCGCCGCTTTTGCCGGCCTTGCCCCAGAAGCGGAAGTTCTGGCCGTGGGAATCGCCGGTCCGTTCGGCTTGACCGAGGGGGTTTTCGGCGGCGCCGGGTCTTTCAGGGGGGCGTAGTTGCGAAACCGGTTCCATCAGAATTCTCCTTCGTCGCAGCCGAGGAGGGCACGCAGTTTGACGACGATTTCTTTATAAATCTGCGACACCCGGCCTTCAGTGAGGCCGAGGACGGCGGCAATTTCACATTGGCGCAGGCCTTGTTCGTGTTTGAGAAAGAGGAGTTGCTGCTCGCGTTCGTCGAGGCGCTGGAAGGCCGCCCGCATGGCTTCGCGGCTGAGATTGTCATCGGCTTGTTGATCCGGTGCGGGCAAGGAAGAGTCGGCGATGGCGTCGCGATAAGCGATGCCTTGCTGGTTGCGGGCATCCAAGGGCAAGGCGTTGGAGGCCAGATCGATCGCTTCACGCACTTCGATCTCCGTGATCTCGAGACGCGCCGCGACGTCGCTGAGTTCCGGGCTGCCACCATGTTCAAGTGACAGATCGCGGATGGTGGCGCAGACTTCGCGGTAGCGCTGGCGCTGGCCGCGGGTCAGATGATCCTGGCGGCGTAGGGAATCGAGGATCGAGCCTTTGATCCGGCGGGCTGCAAAGGCGGCGAAATCCTCGCCTTTGACGGTGTCGAAATGAGCCACGGCATCATGCAGGCCGACGACGCCGGAGCCGACCAGCTCGTCGCGCTCGGTCTTGCGACGGACGCGGATTGACAGGCGGCTGACCGCCTGGAAGACGAGCGGCAGATGGATTTCCACCAGGGCGGTTTGCGCCTCGCGGTCTCCTTGGCGCGCTCGGCGCCACAATGTTTCAGTTTCGATGTCCATACTTCCATTCTAAGCTGTTTGGCTTAGCGATTGCAAGTTCCGTGCCACCGAATTTTCATTCTTTCTGCCAAGTTCGTCTCGGTCAGCTTCTCCGCTTCACAGTTGTTCACACAGACGGCTGAGATTTTGCATCCTTCCTTCGGCGATCTGGCTTTTCACCTCGAGACTGCCGTGCAGGATTTCAAAGTGAGGGCTGCGGCCCTTTCCGTCTTGGTCCGGGCTGAGCCGTTGCGACACGATGCCGATCAGGCAGGCGGCGAGTTGCTGGCGGACCTGATTCTGCTGGTGGAGCGGGAAGCTTTCGATGATCCGGTGCAGGGCCTGGAAGGGCGTGGCCACCGGCAGGCAGGCGAGGACGAGCTGACCGGTCTCTGCGGCGCTGAGCAGTGCGGCGATCGACTCGGTGTCGGGCAAGGAAGTGACGGCGATGACTTCGGGACTGCAGCGCAGGCTGGAGATGATGCCGGCGGCGATACTCGGGGTGTCGCTGCCGACTTCCCGCTGATCGACGATAGCCTTGCCGTTGGGCAGCAGGTGTTCGACCGGATCCTCGATGGTGACGATGTGGACCGGGCGATGGCTGATGATGTGGCCGAGAAGGGCCGCCAATGTGCTGGATTTGCCGTGGCCGGTGGGCCCGGTGATGAGGATCAGGCCGGAGACTTTGTCGCACCAATTGAGCAGGCAGGCGGGCAGTTTCAAATCCTGAGTATTGGGGAGGTGGTCTGAGACCAGGCGCAGGCTGAGTGTCGGAATTCCGCGCTGCAGGATGCCGCTGAAGCGGATGCGCCTTGAGATGCCGCCGCAATCGAGGCTGAGCGCCAGGGAGATTTCTCCGTTGCGGCGGAAATCCCGCAATTGATGGCTGTTGAGGAGGCTGCCTGTGCATTGCCAGAGGTCACGGGTGCTGAGTGTCCGGCCTTCGACTTCATGGAGACGGCCGGAGATCCGCAGCAGGGCGGAAGCGTCTTTGCTGAGAATCAGATCGCTGGCTTTATTGGAGATGGCGGCGAGCAGAAGCTCGTGGATGAAGTCGTTGTCCGGGTGAAGGCTGAGGCTGTCGCCGCTAGAAGAGGTCAGGATCAGGCTTGGCGAATCGGGGAAGTCCAGATGTGTCGTCGACAAGGCGTCTTCGCCGCGGATCTTACCCTGGATGCTGAGCCGATGCATCGAAGCTTCCATCGTGCACATGCCGTCATCGCCGGCAAGCATCACTTCACGCAGGGATTCGAAACGTTGCTGACGGATCAGCGGCGCCGTGGCGGCAGTGTTGAGGAAGACTTCCTGGGCATAGAGGAAACCGTCGTCATCCTGCCGCGGCACTAGCCGGGAGGTGATGATGCCGCGCAGCACCAGCGACAGGTCCAGGGCGAAGGCGGCGCGGCTTTCCTCTGGCAAGGTCGAGAGCAGGCTTTCGAGGGTGTTTTGCGCGCCGATGCTGTTGACGCAGGCGACCACGAGCTTGCCCGACAGGCAGGCTTCGATCGCGGCGCGAAACAGGCCGTCTTCTTCGAGTGAACCGAGATAGATCGCATTCGCTCCGGCCAGAAGGCTGTTGCGCAGGCCGCTGAGCATGTCTGACGCATCGGCCGGAACTTCCCGTTGGCTGACCCGGGCTCGACGGCTGCGATGAACAAACTCGATCGGGGTTTCGAGACTGACGAGAAAGGCGTTGCGATTGCGGTTGGCATCGCTCAGGAAGGCATGCAAAAGGGTGCTTCTGCCGCTGCCATTGGCGCCGGCCAGCAAGATCAGTCCGCTGTCCTTTTCGCTCAATCCCAAGACCCCCGGTGTAACGCCGAGGCCGCTGAGACTGAGATCGTTGCCATTCGGAAGAAGGCTCGCGGTCAAGGTGAAGCGCCCTCCTTCGGAACCGAAGACCAATCGCCAATAACGATCCTGGTAACGCCAGCTGAGATCGAGACAGCGATGCTTTTCCAGGTAGGTCATCTGCATCGGGTGCAATGCGACGGTGACGAAATTTCGAATGTCGGCATCCAGCACCGGTTCCTCGGCAATGAGTTCTTCAAGCGCACCTTGCAGTCGGATGCTCGGCGGAGCATCGGCAATCAGCACCAACTCCTGTGATTCCTCGGCAATGGTTTTCTGCAGCAGATCATGAATACGCATCTCGATTCTCCTTTGAGGTTCGTGAAATACAAGCAAAATCCATGAATGAGCGGGAGGTTAAATTTCACAAGTCATTCATTCGGTTTTTTTAACGAATGAATATATCCGGAATCGGATATCGATAGAAAGCTTCGGCTAGCGGCTTAAATCCGGTGGAAGTGAGCCCCGCAGCAGCGGGCGATCAGGCGTGTGTCGGAATCTCCCTGCCGCAGGACTTCGAGGCTGTCCTCCTCGGCGGCGCGGATCTCGACGATCTCGCCGGTGAAGAAATTGCGATAGACTTCTCCCTGCTTGGCCGTCTGCAGATCCTGTAGAATCGGCAGATCGCGGCGCAGGACCAAAGGCAGGAACCAGCCCTGTTCGAGTCGCGAGATCTCGCCAGTGCTCAGATCCAAGACTTCTCCGAGCTCCGGATCGAGGACCTCGAGAAAGCGCAGGGACGGCTCGGCATCGGGCAAGAGCTGCATGAGTTCCTCTCCGGGGCGGAAGGAGCTGAGCGTTGCCGAGGGGTGAAGGAATTCGTCGTTCATGGCGCCTAAGCTAGTGCCTCCTGGAGGAATCGCCGCCCCGGCCGCTCCAACAACTTGCGGAAGATGATAAACCTAAACACCGCAGTTGAAAGGTTGAAAGGTTGAAAGGTTGAAAGGATTAGCTGCAACAGCAACAACTAACGACAATGACGCAAAGGTTCTGCAGTCATCTGCGCTAACCTTGAGCGATGCCCTTGGATGCGACTCTTATTGCTGTTGTATCGCGGTAGGGACTCTCATTGCTGGGAGCCCCCCGCACAGATCCCGGCGGGCGCGATTCGCGCACCGGGCTCCCACCTTGGGTGTTTGGCGAAAAAGCGCACACTGGGCCAAGGATGAAGGATGCGGGGAATGGGCAGATAGCTGTCGGCGATTTCTGTCATGCGGCTCCATGTGGTGGCGTCCCGCTGGCTGCGGCGCCGAAGCGTCCGTCGCCAAAGGTCCGTCACATCGCAAAATCTACA
>CAMCSH010000051.1 GCA_945877655.1 Lentisphaera araneosa HTCC2155
TCGGGGGAGGGCTCTCCCCTAACTCGGTTGCGGAAGCGATCAGGGAGGCTAACTGCGTTGCGGATGTCAGAGGCGTCCAGACCCCCAGAATCGGTAGTTTGATAGTCAAATTCAGGGTGTGAGGGAGATGCAGAAAGGTGTAGAGAACCGAAATGGTTGATCCGAAGCTGGCGCAGTCCCTGTGGGTGCGGGGCGGCTTTCCCGAAAGTCTCGGCGCAGCCGACGACGAAGCCAGTTTCGACTGGCGGCTGGATTACATCCGCACCTATCTGGAGCGCGATGTGCCGCGTCTGGGCATCAGTCTGCCGCCGCCGCAGATGGAGCGCTTGTGGTTGCTGCTGGCCCATCTTCATGGGCAGACCATGAACAAGGCCAAGCTGGCTGAGGCGTCTGGACTGGACGCCCGAATGCTGGCCCGTTGTCTACATCTGCTTGAACATTCCTACATGGTCCGCCTGCTGCCGCCGGTGGAGGGCAATCTGAAAAAGCGGCTGGTCAAATCCCCCAAGATCTATTTGCGCGACAGCGGCATCTTGCACGCTCTTCTCGGTATCGACGGCTACGATCGGATGCTTGGCCACCCCAGTAACGGCGCTTCATGGGAGGGGCATTGTCTCGAAAACCTGATCGCCTCGGCACCGAAGTGGCAGCCGGGCTATCTCCGTACCTCCAACGGCGCCGAGCTGGATCTGGTACTGGAGCGTGGCGGCAGGAGGCATGTTTTCGAGTTCAAGCTCAGCAGCGCGCCGAAACCGAAGCGGGGCTTCCACGAGCTGGTCGAGGAACTGCAGCCTATCTCCGCAACCATCGTCGCGCCGGTGGCCAGCTCCTACGAACTCTACAAGAATGTTTTCGTGAAACCACGGGCCGAAGCCTGTTGCGATCTCGCGGCAGGCGACTAGACGCACTCAAGCGAGCTTCGATTTTGATGTGGATGTCGTAGCGTTCGCCGAGCACCTCGGCGACCGGGGAGTGAGGGAGGAGGGAGTAAGGGAGTAGCTCCCTGCAGCTCACTCCCTTACTCCCTAGCTTGTTGATCGTGATGTCGACTTGCATAGCTCGAAATTTTCTTGATCAGAGGCAGGGATAAAAAAAGCCGCTCCGCCGGTGAAGGGCGGAGCGGCGCAGGATCAGGCGATCATTTTTCTTCCATCAGCCCTGGGAGGTCGTGGGGATCGAGGGCGGCCGGCGTCGGCATATCCTGGCTGAAGCCGTCGGCAAGTTTGACGATGCGGTTGATCAGCTTGTCCTTGTAATTCGGATCCATGCTGAGGTGGTGCGCGTAGAGGAGGACACGGCGCTCGGCGTCTTCCTTCAGGGTCAGGTGTTTCGAGTGGCCGAGAGCATCGATCCGCTGGGTCAGATCCTCCAGACCTTTGCCGAGCGTGCTATTCGAGGTGATGTCGTTGATCTCCGACTCGAGCGAGCTGCCGATCTTGTCGGCGAGAGCGATCATGCTGCCGTCGTCCTGGGTCAGGGCCAGTGTGGCCTTGATGTCGCCACCGTTGAGTTTGAGCGCGGTTTTGACGGTGTCGGTGAGTTCCTTGTGGATCTCGGCGCCCATACTGTCGATCTGGGCGTCGATCTGGCTCATCAGGGCATTTTCGAGATCGGGCAGGCGGTCGTCCAAGGCTTGGACGCCGTTCTGCAGATTGCTGCGCAGAACTTGCTCGGCCTGTTTGATCAGTTCATCCGGCGGCGGCAGGCGCTGCTGCAGGAGGCTGACGGTGGTCGAGGCGAATTGTTTCGGCGCGACTTCCTTGCGGATGAAGTGCGGCAGGATCAGGGTGTAGCCGAGGGCGAGGACGATGATCACGCCGTAGACGATCTTCTGGCTGCGGGCAGATTTGGCGAGTTCTTCGTCCTGGCGACGGATCTCGGCTTCGAGGGCCTGGATCTGCGGCTCGACGGAGGGGTGTTGGGGGCTGAGGGTGCTCACGGTGATCTCCTCACTTCGACTTGGGCTTGGCAGGGGTTTGGGCGGCGGCCTTGGACAGGACCGGCGTGGTCGAGACGATCTGGACGCCGGATTCCGGGTCGAGGTCGTATTTCAACAGGTCGAGGAGGGCGGCGACGAGGCGGCGCTCGGCATCGTCGCTGGTCAATCCTACTGACTCCGGACCGGCTCCGACCGCATTGAAAGCCTCTTGCAGCTTGGCCAGTTTCGGGTCGAGTTCATCTAGCTTCACCGCAACGATGTCTTGCAGGTGCTCGAGGACGCGCTCCTGCACCTTCTCGAGCTGGGCATGGGTTGCGGCCAAGGCTTTGTCATCGATATGTCCGGACAGATCGCGCTCGATGTCGGCGAAGGTCTGGTGGATCATTTTTTCCAGTTTCAGGGAGATCTCCGACTGAGCCCGATGGCTCAGTTGCTCGACCCTCATCTCCCACTTCGGCAGACGCTTGTCGAATTCTTTCTTTAGTTCCTCGCGCAGGGCCGGCATGAGTTTTTCCTTGGCGAGCTGCTGCAGGCGGGTGGCGTCCGGGCTCAGCTGGGCCTTGATTTCATGGGTCAGCGCTTCTTTGTATTCATCGCCCTGAGTGCTGGCTTTTTTGCCGATGGCGTAAAGCTGCCAGCCGAACAGGCCGATGATGCCGATCAGGGCCAGCGAACTGTATTTTTTGAAGCTCGCCAACTGATTGCGCTGGGTATCCAGCTCTTTCAATTTTGCCTCAAGTTGCCGCAGTCTTTCGATCTGCTGCGGCGTGTCGTTATCGGCCATGGTCGCTCCTTGTTGTTTCGGGTTGCTCTCTGCACATCGGGCGATCCGTCGGGGGCTCCGGATCTTCAGTCTCATTGTACTGCAGTGCAGTCACACTACGCAAGAGAGGTGCCATGATTTGAATTTAGTATTTGTTCGTAAACACATGATAAACAAACAATAATAAAATATTAATGAGGTGTCGATTGGCCTCTTCGTGGCGATTGCAAAAGCGCGGCCACCCCGGATATTCGGGGCCATCAGCCTCCGGAATTCTCATGAGCTCACTTCGTCTCCCTACCTGCACCGCCCGTCTCACTCCGATCTTCGCCGACTCCAACGATCGCGACGGCCGCCATGTCATCTCCGTCCATGGCCGCTCGCCCGAGCTCGGTGCGGTGGAAATCCAGCTCAGCCACCGTCCGCAATTGCTCCTGCCGCGCAGCGCCGTCCTGCCTGCCTCCCTGCCGGCCGCCCGCTACCGCCGCGAGGAATCCGCTTTGCGCTCGCCGCAAGGAGTGCCGCTGGATCAGGTCTCCGCCGCTACCTTCGGCGAATTGCGCAGCGCCGTCGACGCCCTGAAGGCGGTCAACATTCCCTTCTGGGAGGCGGAGGTGAAGTCGCACGAACGCCTCTTCATGGAGCTCGGCCTGGGCGAAGGCGTCGCCCTCCGCGGCAAGCCGGAATTGCACGACGGCCGCCTGCTCTTCAAAAACCCCTCGCTCGCTCCCGCCCGTGTCGACAGCGAGCTGCGTCTGGCCTCCCTCGACATTGAGAACGGCGTCACCATCGACCACCTTTTTTCCATCGCCGTCCACATCACCGGCTGCGGCCCCGAGCGCCGCAAGGTCTTCGTCCTCGCTCCCGACCCGAGTGCTCTCAAGAGCGAAGATTACGAGGCCCATCCCGATGAAGCCTCGCTCCTCGCCGCCTTCCTCAAGTGGTTCGCCGCCGAAGACCCCGATGTCATCATCGGCTGGTACGTCATCGGCCACGACCTGCGCTACCTGCAGGAGCGCTGCGACAAGAACTACATGGACTTCAGCCTCGGCCGCAGCGGCCGTAAGCCGGTCCTCTCTGAAATCCCCGGCGTCGGCCACTTCTGCACCCTGCCCGGCCGCGTCGTCCTCGACGGCCTGCCGCTCTTCCGCGAAGCCGGCTATGTCTTCCCCGACTACAAGCTCGAAACCGTGTCGCGCCATCTCCTCGGCGAAGGCAAGGAGATCGACCACACCGAAGACAAAGTGGCCGAGATCGAGCGCATGTTCCGCGACGACAAGCCGGCGCTCTGTCGCTACAACCTGCAAGACTGCGTCCTGGTGACCAAGCTCTTCCGCGAATACGGCATGCTCGACTACGTCAAAGCCCGCTGCCGCAGCACCGGCCTCCAGCCTGGCAGCATCGGCATCGGCGGCGCCGCCCTCGACTCGCTGCTCCTGCCCCGCCTGCATCGCCGCGGCATCGCCGCGCCGCCAGCGCCGGAAGGCAAAGGCAACGCCGCCACCCGTCCCTGCCGCAGCCGCGCCGGAGTCTATGACCGCGTCGTCGACATCGAATGCCCCGCCCTCGCCGCCGAAATTCTCCGCTCCTTCGCTATCGAGCCGCCCGCCGTCCAGGATGGCCCGCCGATGCTCGCGCCGCTCCTCGAAAAGCTCGTCAGCGCCCGCGAAACCGCTCTCGCCCGCGGTCTCGAGCCGGTCCGCCGCGCCAGCGAGCGCAGTCTCGCCCAGATCGCCGACGCCTTTCTCTCTCCTGCCCAGCGTCACCAGTCGCCTGCCGTGCAATCGGTCTTCAGCAACGCCCTGCGCAGCTTCCACGCCGCCGCCGAAGCCGCCGCCAAAGAGCTCGACGCCGCCCTCGAAGCCTTCGACGAGGAACGCCTCTTCTTCCGCCTCGGCAAGAATTCGCCCGACGACATTCAGGCCTTCACTGCCGAGCTCAGCCGTCGCATCGGCGAACAGCTCAGCCGCGACCGCGGCGTCGCCACTCCCGCCCCCTTCCTGCGCCCCGTCGCCCTCCACCCCCGCGTGCTCCTGCTGCCGCGCAAGGACGACTCGCAGCTGCGCTGGGCCGCCCTCGCCCCCGACGGCAGTTTGCTCTGGGATGGCATCGAATTCACCACCGACGCCTGGTCGCCCCTCGCCCTGCAGTTCCAGCGCCAGCTGGTCACCGCCGTGCTTCGCGGCGATTCCGCCGAACGCTTCACTCTTGACTTCCTCCAGCAGGTCCGCTTCGGCCATCACGATGCCCTGCTCGCCTATCGCCGCAAGCTGCGCGATGCCGATGAGCGCGCCAAGGTGCCGCCGCCTCACCTCGTCGCCGCCCGCGCACTCGGACGCAGCTTCGGCCACATCTCCTACGTCATGACCCTCAGCGGTCCCGTGCCCCTCGAAAAGCAGCCGCAAGACCCCGATTACAAGCACTACATCGAGGAGCAGATAAGCCCCATCGCCGATGCCGTCCTGGCCCTCGATGATCTCAGCGTCGACGCCCTCACCGGCGCTCGCCAGATGAAGCTGTTCTGAGATCGGCGACACCCCGGGTCAGTAGCCCAAAGAGTCGCGACCCCGAAGGGGTCAAGGAGGGCCCCAGCATGTCCGGCAGACCAGCCGCCGTCATCGAACCTGCGCTTTCCGCGACCCCCTTGGGGTCGTTTTCTATCACTCTCCCTTACCCATGGTGTCGCCGATGCGGCTCAACCATGGGCTAAAATCACCGACCCGCTTCGGGGTCGAACAGCCAGCTCCTAGGACATTTTGAGCCGGGATTGACACTGAAAAGCTCAGCCATTGATCGTGGCTGATTGGGATTGCCGATTATACTTAGGGACTCACACACCCAGCCATCGGGGCACCTCATGCGTTTTCTGCTGTTTCTCCTGATCTCCCTGCTGTGCGCCACCACCCTTGGCGCCCACCCGCTGCGGCCGGGCTCCGGCACCGTCGACAGCCCCAAAGATGGCACGCCGGGAGAATACGAATTCGTCTACACCTTCGATGTCATTCCTTACGTCCTCGGCAAGAAGCCTGCTGATTGCGACGACAGCGAAACCTACGCTTGGCTCGACCGCGGCGTCACCCACCGCGACGACATGGAGAAGGCATGGAACGAGGCGGCGGCACGTTTGACCAAGGAGATCCGCATCGTCGACGCCAAGGGTCAGACCTTGAGCCCTGACAAGGTGAAATTTCCCTCGATCGACGACCTCGACCGCCTCTACAATCTCGACTCCCGCGGCATGCCCTACATGCTTCGCGCCGTCATCCGCGGTAAGCTCCCTTCCGGCCCCACGCCATCGGTGCAGATCCAGATGCCGGAAATCCTCGGCATGTGGGTGATCGTCTTCAAGGACCGCGGCGCCACCTTGTCGCTGCCGGTTGATGGCGGCGCCTTCTCTCCCGCGGTCGATTTCCCTGGCCCGCCTGTCGCCGTCGTGCCGGATGTCCAAGCCTTGACCCCTGTTGCAGCTCAGACTCCGGTAGAAGACAAGCCGGCGTCCTCAGGTTTCTGGCGCAGCTGCCGCGCCTTCATCATCGAAGGCATAGAGCATATCTGGGCCTGGGGGGATGAAACCCTTCCTGCAGGCCTTGACCACATGGCCTTTGTCCTCGGCATTTGTCTTTTGGCGCCCCTGTGGCGGCAAATGGCGATCAACGTCACAGCCTTCACCATCGCTCACTCGATCACCTTCACTCTCTGTCTTTACGGCCTCATTCACATCCCGGTGAAACTGGTAGAAGTGTTGGTGGCCTTGACCCTGGTGATCGTCGCACTGGAGATCCTTTTCAAGGTCGAAAACTCCCGTGCCCGGGTCGGCACCGCCTTCGGCTTTGGTCTGGTCCACGGCCTCGCCTTCGCCGGCGACCTCGCCGAACGTGGACTGGAGCCGAGCAGCTTCCCGGCCGTCGTTCTCGGCTTCAACACCGGCGTTGAAATCGGCCACCTCTTCCTCGCCATTCCCGCCACGCTGCTCTTCGTCAAATGCCGTGAAAAACCCTGGTTCCACAAGGCCATCGCCATCCCCTTGGCCTCCCTGATCCTGATCTTCGGACTCTGGGCCTGCTGCGACCGTATCTTCGGCTAATCCGCGTCAAAGTTGGCTTCGAGCTGCGGCCAGGGAGCGATTAGAGTTCGGCCAAGCGAATGCGCACGTATTGGCAATCAAGTGGTTGTGATGTGGCATTCGTGCATCTGCTAAGGCCTCCCAAGCGGGATCCGGGGTGGCAGCTCAAGGCGCTCACTCAATGGCCTTTGCCTTCCGCCCCCCTTCGTGTACACTCCCCCGCAACAAGACGGAGATCCTCCTCATGGCGCTGCTCGCGAAAGTCGACTTCAAACCGGCGCTGGTCTGCTCCGGTCCGGGGGTCTACATCTTTCGCGACCAGTTCGCCGAGGTGATCTACGTCGGCAAGGCGAAGTCGCTGCGCAAGCGCCTGTCGCAATACTTCCAGCCCTCGCGTCTCGAAAGCGCCGATCCGAAGCTGCGCAGCTTGATCAACTCGATCGCCTGGTGGGAAACCCACGAGGTCAAGAACGAGAACGAAGCGTTGATGCTCGAATCGAAGCTGATCAAGGACTTCGTGCCGCGCTACAACGTCCTCTTGCGCGACGACAAACGCTTCCCGCTGCTCAAGATCCGCCTCAGCGAGCGCTTTCCCCGCATCGTGATGGTGCGGATCCGCAAGGAAGACGGCGCGGTTTATTTCGGCCCCTTCCCGCAATCGGGCGCGCTGCGCGCCACGGTGGAATTCCTCGAGCGCTATTTCGGCCTGCGCTCGTGCAACGCCGAAGAGCCGGGATTGGAAGAGCGCCGCCACTGCAAGGACGCGGTGCTGCGCGCCTGCTCATCGCCCTGCGACGGCAGCATCAATGAAGAAGATTACCGGGCCCGCGTCGAGTCCTGCCTCGAGGTGCTGCGCGGCGGCACCCGCGGCATCCTGCGCGACCTCGATGACGAGATGAAACAACGCGCGAGCAAGCTCGACTTCGAAAAGGCGGCGCAGCTGCGCGATGTCGCCGACAACCTCCGCACCATCGCCGACCCGCAGCGCAACTTCAGCCGCGCCACGCCCCTGATCACTCCGATCGGCAGCGGCGAACCCGCCGTCCTCGACTTGCAGCAGCGCCTCGGTCTGAAGCATCCGCCGAGCGTCATCGAATGCTTCGACAACTCCAACTTCCAAGGAACCAACGCAGTGTCGTCGATGGTGCGCTTTGTCGAGGGCCGTCCGGCGCCGCGTGACTACCGCCACTTCAAGGTGAAAACCGTCGAGGGTCCCGACGACTTCGCCACCATGCGCGAGGTGGTCGGGCGCCGGCTGCGCCGTCTCGTCGAAGAGGAGCGGCCCTTGCCCGACATGCTGCTCATCGACGGTGGCAAGGGTCAGCTCGCCGCCGCCTGCGAGGTGTTGAAGGAGCTGGCTCTCGACATCCCGACCTTCGGCCTTGCCAAGCAGCATGAACTGCTCTTCGAGCCCGGCCGCGACGACGCCCACATCCTGCCGCGCGAGTCGCCGGCGCTGCGCCTGTGTATGCATTTGCGCGACGAGGCGCACCGCTTCGCCATCGGCTTCCATCGCAAGCTGCGCGCCGCCCGCATCGCCAGCTCCGTGCTCGACGAGGTCGAAGGCATCGGCAAGACCCGTCGCGACGCCTTGCTCAAGGCCTTCGGCTCGGTGACGAGGTTGCTCAAGGCCGAACCTGCCGAGATCGCGGCCAAGGTGCCGGGGATCGGGCTCGGCGGGGCCGAGAAACTTCTCGAAAGCCTGCGGCGCTTACAAGGATTGTGACTGAAGTCGCAAGACGGTCCGGTGGTCCGGTGTCAGCACTTGCGGGAATCGGGCACTTGTGTGTATATTGGGGGTGGTCACCCATCCCACCCCAAAGAGGCCGAAACATGAATCGCCGCGAAGCTGCCAAACTTCTGATCCTTCTTCCCGCCTTCGCTCCTCTCATCCGTGCCGCCGATGCGGCAGCGCCGGATATCACGGGATTTAAAGTCCTGGATGTGAGTGATCCTTCTGCTTCCATCCGCAGCGATGAAAAATCTCCTTACGGCAAAGTCGAGATCGGCAAGACCTATACCTTCCCGGTTGACATCAAGACCGTGCGAGCTCAGGTGACGATTGAATTCTCGGCCGGCAACAAGGCTCGCATCCTGCCTCAGACGGTGGTGAATCTGGCCTCAGAAAAGGTCAAGCACCCGCGCATCAAACTGGTCGGTGGCAGCGTCGCTCTCGAGCTTGATGCCTTCCCCAAGGATCACAGCTTGGAAGTGGCCACTCCGACCGCGGTCTGCGGCCACGTCGGCACCAACTTCGAAGTCAGCGTCGGCGAAACGGCCGCCAAGATCGAAGGAGCTCAGGCCTTCAAGTGCAGCAAGGGTGAGATCTACGTCAATGCCAGCGGCTTCAAGATCAACAAGCTTGGCGTTGGATCTGAGGTCGCGACGACGGAGCATAAGGGTAAAGAGAACTCCTACTGCGACGCCCGCATCAACATCCCCAAGGGCTCGGCCTTCAAAATCAAGATGGCCGATGCGGCGAAAGACTTCACCGGTGCCGCAGCGAGTGGCTTTAAGATCGCCCGCAATGCCAAGGAGAACGTCAGCGTGGTCAATTTCGCCGACCAAAATCTGAAGACCGACAAGGATCAGCCCGTCGCCGAAGCCGGCAAGGCTTTCTTGATCGACGGTGATGAATTGAAAAATCACGACGATGCCCAGCCTTATCTCGACGCCGCGCAAAAAGAAGGTCAGTTGGATACCCAGTTGATCGCCTTGGAGGAAAAACTCTTGGCTGCCGCACCGGCGGATCAAGCGGTGTTTCAGGCGCAAAAGGTCGCTTTAGTGAAGGAGCGTGATGAAGCGGAGGCGGCCGCGACGCTCTTGGCGAAAAAGATGAAAGAGGCCATCATCAAAAACGTCAATAAGGCGATTCAGGGCGTTCGTGGCGCGCCTAACCGCCCGCGCGGCCGCTGAGTCGAGAGATAAAAAAGCCCCGGGGAACCGGGGCTTTTTTGCGTTCTGCGCGACGAATCAGTGCGCCAGGGCGGAGCCGGCGCGCCAGCGGCTGAAGGTCAGGGTGATGATCGTGCCGTGGCTGTCGGGAGAGTCGATTTCGGCGACGGAATTGACGCTGACCGAGCCTTCGTAGGCATCCATCAGGCGTTTGACGATGGAAAGGCCGAAGCCGGTGCCTTGTTCGCCGGCGGTGCCGATCCGGCTTTGGGATTTGCCGGCGTCAAAGAGCTTAGTGAGGTCGCTCGGCGGGATGCCGACGCCTTGGTCGCTGATGCGGAGCTGGAGGAGTCCGGCGTGGACCTCGGCGCTGATCTGGATCTTGCCGCCGGGGTGGGAGAATTTGATCGCGTTGCTGAGGAGGTTGCTGATCACCGAGAGGGAGAAGGAGCGCTTTTCGACCATGGTTTCGAGGTCGGGAGCGATCTCGATCTCGAGCTTGATCTCTTTGCTTTGCAGCCGGGGATCGAGGACTGCGACGGAGCGTTGGATCTCCGACAGCAGGTTGGAGAATTCCAGCTTGACTCCCTGGCTTTCGATCCGCTGCCATTCGCGGACGCAGTCAATCAGGCCGTGGGCGAGATTGGCGGAGTCGGAGATGCGCTTGACGCGTTTGGCTTGCTGCGGGTCGCTGAGGTCCTTGAGGTGCCTGACGTCGTTGAGGATGACGCCGATCGGGTTGGAGAGGTCATGGGTGACGATCTGCAGGAGTTCGCCGATGGTGCGGTTCTTTTCTTTCAGCTCGTTCATCAGCTTGAGCATTTCGATGCGTTGGTGGGCGATCTGGAGGTGGGTGCTGATCCGGCTTTTCACCTCTTCGATTTGGAAGGGCTTGGAGATGTAGTCGATGGCGCCGCATTCGAAGGCGAGGACCTTGTTGAACTCATCGTTCATGGCGGAGAGGAAGATCACTGGAATGGTGCTAAAATTGGGATCGGCTTTGAGACGCCGGCAGCATTCATAGCCGTCCATCCGAGGCATGTGGATGTCGAGCAGGATGAGGTCGGGCGGCATCGAACGGACTGAATCAAGCGCCTGCAAGCCGTCCATGGCGATCAAGGTTTCAATCCCCATGCCGGCCAGCATTTGGCTGCAGACGCGGAGATTCTGGGGGTTGTCATCGACGATCAGGACCACAGGATTGCCATTTCTTTCCATAAAGACCGCTCCTTCAGAGGGGGAAATTGAACTAGAGTTTCACAACTATGATAAGGCCAATGACCTCGGAAAGCTAGTAGAAGCCTAAATTATTCCCGGCTGCGGCGCAGAAGGAGGAGGAAGAAGGGACAGCCGGCAAGGGCGCTGATGGCGCCGGCGGGGATTTCGCAATGCGGCGACAGGCTGCGTCCGAGGGTGTCGCAGAGGGAGAGGAAAAGGGCGCCGCCGAGGATGGCGGCGGGAATCTGGCGTTGATGGACGGGAGGCGCGAAGTGGCGGGCGAGGTGGGGGCCGGCGATGCAGACGAAGCCGATCGGGCCGCAGAGGGCGGTGGCGGTACCGGCGAGGAGGGCGGCGAGGACGAGGCAGAAGCGGCGTTCCCTTCCGACATCGACGCCGCGGCTGCCGGCGAGTTCTTCTCCGCAAAGCAGTTGATCGAGATGCTTGCGCCGCTGCCAGAGGAGGCTGGTGCAGATGGCGAGGAGGAGTCCGAGGATGGCCGGGGCCTGCCAGCTGAGGCAGTCGAGGCGGCCGATCATCATCAAGGCGAGGCGGCCGGCTTTGTCGGGTCCGGCGACGGCCTGGACGAGGGCGATGCCGGCACCGAAGAGGAAGCTGCAGGCGGCACCGGCGAGGACGAGGCGCAGGCAGCTGCCGCGGCGTCCGGCGGCGCCGAGGGCGAGGAGGCCGGCGAAGAGGGCGCCGCAAAAAGCGAGAAGGGGGAGGGTGGCGGCAGCGGCGCCGGCGATCAGGCCGAGACTGGTGAAGAAGGCGGCGCCGGCGCTGAGGCCGAGCGTGAAGGGTGAGGCGAGCTCGTTGCGCAGGCTGCTTTGCAGGGTCATGCCGGAGAGCGCCAAGGCGCCGCCGCAGAGCAGGCCAAGGGCCAGTCGCGGCGCCCGGATGCTCCAGAGTATGCCATCGGGATCGCGCCAGTCATCAGCAGGCAGGGGGGCGCCCGCCAGCAGTCCCCAGACCAGGCAGAGGAACAGCAGTGTCGTGATGAGGAGCCAAGGCTTCATGGAAGAGCTCGAAAGAGGTTGCGACCTAAAAACGAGGAAAGCCGGTGACCTTGCGGTGTACCGGCTGCACTCGTGCTAGTCCTGCAAAAAAGCCTGAGGCTTCAGCTAGGCTTGGTGATGCGCTTGGCGATGCGTTTTTCTTCGCGGCGGCGGATCTCGCTGGGCTTTTCGTAGTGACGACGGTTGCGCAGTTCGCGCAGGACGCCTTCACGGTCCAGTTTCTTTTTAAGCCTTCTGAGAGCCTTTTCGATGGGCTCACCCTTCTTGGTGTTGACTTCGGACGGCACTTGGGGAACTCCGGGGTTTGATCTTGGTTGCTTGAGATGGGGTCCGTCGAGCCGGGTAATTTTGGTTGGACTCGGCGGCGGGCAGTCAGTGTAGTGCCATTCTCGCCCCTGTCAAACCTCATCTCTGGCCTGCTTTCAACATGTTCTGAAGATTTTTTTCGACCTGTATCACTCCGGTTGAGCTTGTGCGTCGCGAAGCGACAGGATGAATGTAGCCGGGGGTTTTAACCCCCGGACCAAGGAGAGAGGAAATCGCCGTCGCGAAGCGACAGGATGACAGGTTGGCGGTGGCGATGCGGAAGGCGCACACCCGAACACATCTGTCACCGCGTCGCTGCCGCGACGCCAAATTCATTGCCAAACGTACCGGGTCTTGAAAGCCCCGGCTACAATCACACCGTCGCTTCGCGACGAGCAGCTCAAACTTGATTCGGAGTGATCCAGCTCGATTTTTTTCTTGTCGAGCCTCCCTCGCCGCGATCGCGACTCGTGCTAGATTGCGGCGTTCGTTAACCTAACACCACAGAAAAACATCAGGAGCCCCTATGTCTAATCCCGTCTGGAACACTGGCGTCGTCATGACCCTCGGCGTCGCTGCCGGCTGCATCGGCTTGATCGCCTTCGAAGGCGTCAATCTCTCCGCCCACGCTCACGAAGGTTATAAGCGCCACAACGGCGTCCACGCCGTCGCCGTCGAAGCGCCGAAAGCCGAAACCCCTAAAACTGACGCTCCCAAGGCCGAAGCCAAAGCCGACGCTCCCAAGGCCACGGCTTTTGATCTCGAAAAAGCCAAAGCCGTCCTGCCGAAAGCGGCCGACTGCATGGCTTGCCACATGCCCGAAGCCGATGGTGTCGGTCCTTCCGTCAAGAAAATCGTCGCCAAAATGGCCAATGACGACGCCAAGATCACCGCTGCCGCTGCTAATGTCATCAAAGGCGTGATGGGCACCCCCTCGACCTACGGCCTGCCCACTCCCGCGATGATGACTCCCCACCCCGCCTTGACCCAGGCCGAAGCTGAACTTCTGGTCCGCTACATGATCGCCACCGGCAAAATCACCCCCTGATTTTTCCTGCGGAAATGTCGACGCGCCCCCGGTGAAGGGGCGCGTTTTTCTTGTCATTCATTTTCCGATGTCGATTCGCAAGCGTTGCATTTTTGCCGCGATGGCTCTAGTTTTGCGGCCGACACAAACCAAATGACGACAACAAGGAATTGCGACCATGGCCAACAAGACTGCTGCCAATAAACTGAACATCGCCGGTGCCTGGTATTGCACCGACTCGGAAGATAGCAATGGCGAAGGCTGCATCGCCTGCGGCCTGTGCTATGGCGCCGCCCCCGAGTTCTTCCGCGAAGACGATCAGGGCAATGCCTATGTCTGGAAGCAGCCGGTCACCGACGCCGAGATCTCGCTCTGCCAAGAGCAGCTCGACGACTGCCCGGTCTCTTCGATCGGCAAAGACGCCTGAATTAGTCGCAAACCTGTTCAAGCTAAAAACCGCAGTTGAAAGGTTGAAAGGTTGAAAGGATTAGCTGCAACAGCAACAGATAACGACTATGAAGTAAAGCTTCGGCAGTCATCTTCGCCACACCTAAGTGATTCTCTTAGATTCGTCTCTTGTTGCTGTTGTTCATGTGCTTGCGTTTCAACCTTTCAACCTTTCAACCCGGTTCCATTCCTCTACTGCGGTTTTTAGGTTCAAGCCGGCCGGTTTTCCGGCCGGTTTTCTCTTGGGCGCGTGGAACCCGGAGAAGCTGCTTGAGTCATAAATTTTTTATTGTGCAATTCTGGAAAATCCCATGACCTTGCTGGCCGCCATCCTGTTCTTCGCCTCGCCGCAAAGCGACGCTGAAGCTCAAAGCCCTTCGCCTGCGGCGGCGGCGGCTCACGCCAGGCTTTACACCGAAAAAAACTTCCCGGCTTCGCAGGATTGCGCGGTCTGTCATCAGCGGCAGTTCGAGCAGTGGCGCGGCTCGGCGCATGCGCAGGCGTCGCTGTCGCCGATGTTCCAATTGGCCGCGCGGGTCGCGGCGCATCAAGGGCTCGAGGCAGTTCAGCGCTGCTCCGGCTGCCATTTGCCGGCCGGACGCAGCGGCGGTCTGACCGCGCTCCTGTCGCTCGATGAACTTCCGAGAAGCGCCCGCGACGGCGTCGGCTGCGTTGCCTGCCACCGCGTCGGCGAAGCCTTCGGGCGGGTCAACGGCGAGCGCCAACTGATCCCCGGCGGCATGTTCAGTGCCGTCTTCGGGCCGCATGACGGCGCCGCACTTCATGAAGTCCTGGGCGAAGCGCAGAAGTACGGCGTCGCCCGCAGCGACGCCGAGCCGGGCCGCAAGGTGCATTTGGAGACGGTGGTATTTGCGCCGATCCGCGAGTCGGATTTCTGCGCCAGCTGTCACCAGGCGGAGCTGTCGCCCGGCGTGCTGCATGCTGATGTCTGGAGTTCCCATCTGCGATCTCCAGCGCGCAAGCAAGGGGTGAGCTGCCAGGACTGCCACATGGGGTCGGAGCCTGGGCGGCCGTCGTTGCGGCCTCTCGGGGCCAGCGCCATGGTCGACGCCCGGATTCTCAATCCGAGCCGCCGCTGCTCGGACCATTCGTTCCAATCTGCCGGCACTTCGGTGTTGCATCCGGGGATTTATCCGGCGCATCGCAACAGCGAACTTTTCACGCCGGCGGAATGGCAGCTCTTTGACTGGCGCTCCGAGTGGGGCGGCGCCGAATTCGAGGCCGACTTCGAGGCGGGGCCGAAAACCCTGAAATTCCCGCTCGAATGGCGCAGCGCGCGGCAGCGGATCGATGCGGCGACCGTGGTGGCCGCCAATCTCAAGGCACGGGCAGCGGCGCGTCTGTGCCGCCAGGCTTTGCTGGAGAACGGCCTCAAGGTCGGCAGACTGGAATTTCAGCGCGCCGGCGAAGTGCTGCGAGTCGGCATCGAGGTCCGGGCCCACGAGGGCCACAGCTTTCCCGCCGGAGCCTATCTGAGCGCTCCGGAGACCTGGGCCGACCTCGTCTTGATCGGCGCCGACGGCAGCTGCCTGTGGCGTTCCGGCGGGCTTGATCCGCAAGGTCGGATCGAAGCAGAGCAACTGCAGGCCTTCCATCCGGAATATTTCGAAGCCAATGGCGCCCTGGCGTCCGCCCCGATGCTTCGTCCCTCGGATGCTCCGGCGGCTTTGTCGGCGGCGCAGGCGCCTTTGCTCAAGCTCGACCGGCGCCTGGCTCCGGGCTGCTCCCGCCGCTTGAGCTGGACTCTGCCGGCAAAGCTGATTCCGGCCGGTGGCGCGACTCTGCTCTTCCGGATGCGTAGCCGGCCGACTTCGCCGCAACTCGCCGCTGCCGCCGGTGCCGATGCCGACCTGGCTGCCCGGGTCGCTTCCGAGATCGATGACTTCGCCCGGCGCGAACTCCGGCTGGAGGCGCAGCCATGATGATCTCCTTCCTCCTGCTCGCCGCAGCTGCCGCCGAGCCGGCCTTCCCTTCTGATCCGGCAGCTCCAGCCGTCGATGCCGCGCCCCTTTCGCCGGGAGCGGAACCAGAAGATCGGCGGCCGCGACTCAGCCTCGGCCCCGGCTTGTTTCCGGCCGAGCCCGGCCCCGGCCATAATCTCTGGGGCGACCGCAATCTCGTCCGGCCTTCGTTTTATCTCTGGGGCGAAGTCCGCGCCGCCGCGGCATGGAGCCGCCACGGCCATCTGGCCGAGGGAGCCGCACTCGCAGGTGATCTGCAGGCCGATTGGAAATTGACGCCGAGCGAGCGCTTCCATGCGCGTTTCCTGCCCGGACTCGAAAGCGATGGCAAGCGTTCTCTGACCTGGGGCAACGACGAATCGTCGCAGGCTCCTGATTTGCGGCCGGAGTCGCTGTATTTCGAGACCGATCTCGGCGCCATGGCTTCGTCTTTGTTCCGTCAGCCGGCGTCCTTCGAATCCCGTCTGGCGTTCGGCTTGGTGCCGATCCGGCTCGGCCAGGGTTTGTGGATCGACGACTCCGTCCTCGGCGCCGTGATCAACAGTCCTTGGTCGCTGCCCGGTTGGGATCCGAGCGATTCCGGCACGGTGTTGTTTGCCGGCGCTGGACAGGCCTGGGCTCCGCTCAACGACGAGCGCGCCGATGCCTTGCTCGGGGTGCACCAGTTTTTCGACACCGGTCTCGGCCGTTTCGAATGGGGTTTGGCGGGCGTCGAGACCGAGGCGGACCATCTGCTGTCGCCGATGCTGGGCTGGAGCGGCCATCTCGGCGCCTGGACCCCGTCGCTCACCGGCACCTCGGTGCAAGGGGATGAGGCCAGCGGCTTCGCGGTCTTGGCGCGGAACCGTTTCGATCTCGATCCGTGCTCACCCTATGTCAATGTCTTTTGCGGCGAGCAAGGTCAGGCCTTGCTGCGCGACCGGCGTCGTCCCGGCCTGTTTCGCGAGGCAGGCATCTGCTTTGCCTTTGATCCCTTGGCGCCCTTGCCGGTCCTGAGCGGCGGCGACGGCTTCATTGAAGGCGCGGCGCTGGGCGCCGCTTGGGCACTCTGCGAGCAGCAAGATTTGACCTTCGAGCTTGCCGGGGTGGCGGGCGATGAAGTCCGTGGCGCGGCGGCCGGGCTGCAGCACTCGTGGAAATGGCGGGCCGACACCGAATTGGCCACCACTCTTGTTCATCGCTGCGGCGATGGTCAAGCTCCGGCGAGCGGCCTGAGTTTTGCATGGATCTGGCACTTCTGAGCTGAATTTCAGAAAATCAGCAAAAAGCTGGATGTGCGGCTTGACGCAAAGTCGAAGGACTGTAGTTTCAGCGCCGTTCCGGGGGCCGAAAGGCAGTCGAAACAACACGGGATGAGAGGTTAGCTCAGTCGGTAGAGCAGCACACTTTTAATGTGCGGGTCCAGGGTTCGAGCCCCTGACCTCTCACCAGTCTCTTTGAGAAACCGCAGACGAAAGTCTGCGGTTTTATATTTCGACCTGTGCAACTCCATATCAAGCTCGTTTTGGTGTCCTGCAAGTGTCAATTTTGCCCCGGAGGGGCAGCCGACAGGTAGCCCAGGGTGTAGACCGAGGGACGAGGGCAAACCCTGGGTCAAGAGAGATCTCGCTCGAACCCCGGAGGGGTGTCCAGAATCTGCTCGCCCTACAGTCATCCATGATCATTCGGATCGCCCCTTCGGGGCTCCAGTTCCATTCGTCACGGACCCAGGGTTTGCGACTCGTGCCTCGTCGCTACACCCTGGGCTGACATCCGGCCGCCCTTCCAGGGCGCAAACGGAGTTGCA
>CAMCSH010000052.1 GCA_945877655.1 Lentisphaera araneosa HTCC2155
AAGGGCGAGCTCAGCCTCAAGGTGCTGGCAAGCAATGTCAAGGTCTTGCGCCACATCATCGACCCCAAGAACAAGCTCGCCCTCATACATGCGCGTCACGCGATCGCGCTTTGATCTATACGTGCGCGACCTTTTCGGACGGGATCTTGCAACGGGAGGTGGATCGGAATCAACGTCATCGCAGTGGCGTCAGGGGTTTACTGACGGCGGGTTTCAGGCGCTCGGCATATCAGTGGGTAAGGAAGCCTAGCGGGCGCTTGAACTGGGAAAGACTCTAGTGCTGCCGCACCTTCTGCGGGCCTGACTGCGATCTTTGAGTTGTCCTGACGCCTTGGGTAAACATTGCCCTGACTCTTCAAGCAGCGGTGATTTCACCATTCCCGCCTTGAGAGAACAGGCTTTCGGAGTTCACTTGGGAACTGAATTTTCCCAGCTCTGAATCTCAAGCTCCTCAAGGTCTCCCATGAAACTCAGCGTCTTCATCCAGCGTCCGGTGCTCGCCATCGTCATGAGCCTCTTTGTCGTCATCGCCGGTCTCGGGGCGATGGGCAAGCTGCCGATCGCGCAATATCCCGACATCGCGCCACCGATGGTTCAGGTCCGCACGGTCTACCCCGGCGCCTCGGCGGAAGTGGTCAACGCCAATGTCGCCAGCGTCATCGAAAATGCGGTCACCGGGGTTGAGGACTTCTTGTCGATGCAGGGCGGCTGCACCTCGAGCGGCGCCTACAGCCTCGACGTCAACTTCCAGATCGGCTCGAATCCCGACAAGGCGCTGATCAACGTCAATAACCTGATCAAGCAGGCGGAGGCGAAACTGCCGCAGGAAGTGCGGCGTCAAGGGATCACAGTGACCAAAGGGACCTCAGGGTTCCTGATGGTCGTCGCCTTCACCAGCCCGGACAACAGCCTGAGCGATCTGGCGGTGTCGAACTATGTCACCCTCAACATGCTCGATCGGGTGAAACGGGTCAAAGGCGTCGGTGAAGCGAGGATCTTCGGCGCCAAGGACTACGCTTGCCGCATTTGGTTGCGTCCTGAAGCTCTGGCGCAGCACGGCGTCAGTGTTGACGAGGTCCGCCGCGCGGTGCAGGCGCAGAACAACCAGTTCCCCGCCGGCAAGATCAACTCGCAGCCGTCGAAACCGGGTGCCGAGATCGCCATGACGGTGATCGCCGGCGGTCGCCCGAAGACGGCGGAGGATTTCGCCGCCATCATCGTCGCCCGCGGCGCCAACGGCGGCCTGCTCCGCCTCGGCGATGTCGCCCGGGTCGAGATCGGCTCGAAGGATTACGATTTCGCCGGCACCAGCAACGGCCATAGCGCCGCGATGATGGGGGTGATGCTGCAGCCCGGCGCCAACGCCCTGGAAGTCGCCGATGCAGTGAATGCCACGGTCGACGCCATGCGGCCCGAATTCCCCGCCGGCCTCAGTGCCAAGGTGACTTACGAGACCTATCAGTTCATCCGCATTTCGATCCGCGAAGTGCTCAAGACCTTGGCCGAAGCGATGATCCTGGTCACCCTGGTCGTCCTTCTCTTCCTGCAGAATCTGCGGGCGACCCTGATCCCGATCCTCGCCGTGCCGGTGTCGCTGATCGGCACCTTCGCGCTGATGTATCTGCTCGGCTATTCGATCAACACCTTGACCCTTTTCGGCATGGTCCTGTCGATCGGCATCGTCGTCGACGATGCCATCGTCGTTCTGGAGAATGTCGAGCGAATCCGTCATGAGAAGAAGTGCGGCATCCGCGAAGCGACGACCTTGGCGATGGAAGAGGTGACGACGCCGATCATCGCCATCGTCCTGGTGTTGATGGCGGTGTTTGTGCCGGTGTGTTTTGTCGGCGGGCTGACGGGCGAGCTTTATCGGCAATTTGCCGTCACCATCGCGATCAGCGTCTTCATCTCCGGCCTCGTCGCCTTGTCGCTCACGCCTGCCCTTTGCGTTCAGTTTCTCGATCGTCCCTTGAGTCCGCCCGCCGCGCCTTTCCGGCTCTTCAACCGTTTCTTTGACGCCTGCCGTGAGCGCTACGGTCAGGCGGTCGGCTTCTTCCTCAAGCACAGTTTCATCGGCGTGACGCTGTTCTTCGTCATGCTGGCGGCGACCGCTCAGCTGTGGAAAACGACGCCGAAGTCGATGTTGCCGATGGAAGACCAGGGTTATTTCATCTGTTCGATTTCCTTGCCCGAAGGCGCGACCCTTGATCGCAACCGCGCCGTCATCGCCCAGCTCGGCGAAATCGTCAAGCAGATTCCTGAGATCCGGCACTTCACCGCTTTTGCCGGCATGGATTTCGCCAACGGCGGCGTCTTCCGCGGCAATGCGGGCTCCTGCTTCTGCGTCCTCAAACCCTGGGATGAACGCCAGCGCAGCGCCGATGAAATCATCGCCGATTTCACCAAGAGGACCATGGGTATTCAGAATGCCGGCCTCTTCATCATGAATCCACCGCCGATCCGCGGTCTGTCGAACACTGGCGGTTGGGAATTGCAATTGCAAAACCGTGGCGATGGCGGTCCGGCTCGATTGGCGTCTGTGGCCAACGATTTCCTGATGGCTTTGCGCACCGATAAGGACGGCGTCATCCCGATGTGTTTCACCACCTGGAGCGCCTTCTCGCCGCAGTTGCACGTCCTCCCCAATACCGAGAAGGCGGCGCAACTCGGGGTTCCTCTGCCCGACATCTTCGACGCCTTGGCCAGTCTGATGGGGACGAGTTACGTCAACGACTTTAGTAAATCCGGCCGCAACTGGCAGGTTTTGATGAGTGCCGAGCCTGCCTCACGCCAGTCGCCCGAGGACATCGGCCGCATCCAGGTGAAGTCGAGCACAAGCGGCGCCATGATTCCGCTGTCTGAGTTGATTCACTGGCAGACCGGCAGCGGCCCCGACTACATTCCGCGTTACAACAACCTGCCCGCCTGCAAACTGATGGGCGGCGTCGCTCCCGGCCGCAGCTCCGGCGAGGCGATCGCCAAGCTCAAGGAAATTGCCGCCAAGGTCTTGCCGCCTGACATCACCTACGAGTTTGCCGGCGCCACTTATCAAGAAAACAAAGCTGGCAACGGCGGCCTCATCGCCCTCGGCCTCGCGGTGCTGATGATGTTCCTCATCCTCGCCGCCCTGTACAACGGCTGGACCTTGCCCTGGGTGGTTCTGCTCACCCTGCCCTTCGGTCTTTTCGGCGCTCTCGCCGCAGTTAATCTCACCGGCTTGACCAACGACATCTATTTCCAGATCGGCCTGATCACCCTGCTCGGCCTGACCGCGAAAAACGCCATCCTGATCGTCGAATTCGCCGAGTACCGCCGTGAGTCCGGGGCCGATGCTGCCAGTGCCGCGAAAGAGGCGGCGATCCTGCGTTTGCGGCCGATCCTGATGACCTCGCTCGCCTTCATCTTCGGCGTCATGCCCCTGGCGATCTCGCACGGCGCCGGCGCCGCCGCCCGCCGCTCGGTCGGCACCGGGGTGATGGGCGGCATGATCACCGCCACCTTCCTCGCCTTGCTCTTCGTGCCGCTGTTCTACAAGCTGGTGCAGGGAAGGAAGAAATGATGTTCAACCCCAAGGTGGGTTCCGGCCTCCAGCCCAGGGTTGGCGCATCGCCTACCCTGGGGAATGGGATGATGAATTCAAACCCCAACGGGGTTTAATCTCGTTCTGTGCGTTCGGGGAGGAGCAGCCGGATGTAACCCCTGTGGGGTATGAACTTGTGAGGTTCCACCCAGGGTAGAGCCTCGTTCCTCGGCTTCAACCCTGGGCTGTGAGATGTAACCCCTTCGGGATAAACCTCAAGGCGCCGACTGCTCCGCGCTTTCCTCTTCCGGGAAGATCGAAGAGTATTGCTCTCGCATCTTCTCATAATTGTCGTTCGTGAAGAAAATGAAGTAGCGCTCGAGATTGGCCTTGGGATCAAGTTTCGGATCGGCGTCGGGGATGATGCGGGTCCTCGGCTTGATGGTGCAGAAGGCCAGCAGCATCTTGACCTCGGTCAGAGCGTCAAGAGCGGTGGTGCTGCCGCGATAAACCAGCAACTTGCCTTGCACCTCATTCCAGACTTCGAGGTTTTCCGCGCCCTTGGGTAAGCCGCTGAGGATGACAATCGCCTTGGCGTCGCCACAGGCGAGAAGGGCGGCGTTCATCGCATCGAGCGACTTCCAACCTGGGCCCTCGCTGTTTTTGAGCTCGATGAACTGGATGTTTTTGCGGTCGCGCAAAGCAAACTGGGCGCCGCTGAGACGGGCGGCATGGGTCTTCATCCACGAGCTGACTTCGGCGGGAGCGCAAATCACCGCGAGCTTGTCGCCGGCAGCTTCTTTCAAGGCCATCTCGCAAATCTCGCCGACCGCTAGGGACTCGCAGGAAAGGGCGTGGACTTCGTGGGGATTGACCGGGGTCTTGTCGACGAATACCATGATGATTTTGTAGAGCACCAGGATCAGACAGACCGCTGCCAGGATCTGCGCCGCCAAGGCCGGGGGTAGAACCCCGGCAAAGAGCAGGCCGCGACGCTGCCGCTGCACCGCGTGAAGCATGGCCGCTACCAGAAGTATCATCAGGAGGTAGATCATGTGCTGAACAGTTCCTTACCTAGGCAAACTAACCCCTATCTGCGTAAATGTCGATGAAAAACGGGGTTTTCCTTAACTCAGGTTTTCCGTCGCCATCGAAAATCGCGGCATAAAAGCCGTGATGCCTGCGGGAGTGAAGGGAATCTGAGCGGAAAATTTCGATCTGTATTTTTTCATTTTGATCTTGGATTCTCTTTGCAGTCAGCGTCGAACCAGGGAGTGAGGGAGGTAGGGAGTGAGGGAGTAAGGGAGGTAGGGAGTGAGGGAGGTAGGGAGTGAGGGAGTAAGGGAGTAAGGGAGTGAGGGAGGTAGGGAGTGAGGGAGTGAGGGAGTGAGGGAGTAAGGCAGGAGCGCATAAGCGTTCACTCCCCAACTCCCTTGTTCCCTAACTCCCAAGTCTGAGATTAGAATCCCGAGTGATTCAGCTCGGAAAATTTGCTTCCGAGATTTTCCGGCAGCATTGTAAGATAACTGCCTCGCCAAGCGTCTCGGCAGCGGACACACCCCAGCCGGAGAGATCCCTTTGTCATCCGACCTCCACCAAGAACTGCAAGATCTGCTGACCGAACACGAGTCCGGGATGGTCGCCTACACCAAGGCGATCACCCGCGACCTCGAGTCCGCCCGCGACTGCGTCCAGGATGCCTTCATCCGCTACGCCGCCCTGCGTGAAAAGGGCGAGCAGATCGACTTCCCCCGCGCCTGGCTCTACCGCGTCGCCTCGCACCGCGCTTACGATCTGCTGCGACGACGAAAACTCGAAAACAAGGCCCGCGACGACGACAAGATCGACTCCCCCGCCGAAGCCGAAGCGCCCGATCTGGTGATGGAGCTGAAATGTCGCGACGAAGCCCTCGCCATCGCCCTCGATGAACTCGGCGACCCAGCCCGCAGCATCGTCAGCTGGCGCCTCCGATCTGGCCTCAGCTACGATGAAATCGCCACCCGGCTCAAACTCAATCCCAGCCACGTCGGCGTCATCCTTCACCGCTCCCTGAAAAAACTGCGCGACCGCTTCGCCTCCCATCTCACCGCGGAGATCCTGCCATGAAAAACCTCGACCACCCCGAACGCGAACTGCTCATCCGACTCGCCCTCGGCGAAATGACGGAGCTCGACGCCAAGCCGATCCTCACCCACCTCGCTTCCTGCGACTCCTGCCGCAGCGAATTCCTCGGCTGCTGCGACGACCTCGAAAAACTCCGCGGCGACGATCCCGTCCTCGCCGAAGACCTGAATCTCGGCGCCGAGCGCCGCCTCGCCTTGATGGCGAAATTCCGCGGCAGCAAAGTGGCGCTTGAGCCGATTCAGTTTCCTCGCATCCCCGGTTCGCTCCTTTCTTGGTTTGTCGCAGCTGCCGCCGCTGCTCTGCTCGGTGCTATGTTGCTGCCGAGTCTTGGATCGTCTCGCAAAAACAACGTTGTTTCGGCAATCGCATACGTAGCTCCTGAAAGCCCTGATTATGCGCCAGTGCCACCACCACCACCACCTCCACCCCTCGAATCGATCGAAGACAATCCTCCCATATCGCCACCTGAAATCACCGCAGTGACAGCCGACGCCGCTTTTGCAGCCATCGATGACAACACTCCCTCCACCAACGACGCTGCTATGGTGAATCTGGTTTCGGATGTGAAGGCTGTAGTGTCGCCGACGACGTCCAGCAAAATGTATAGCGGACGGAGAGCCACGGGACGGACGGGCGCGACGGCAGTGGGCAAAGGGCATGCTGAAGCGAGTAAAAAAGCTGCTACTGCAGGGGGAGAATTCCCCGAGGATGAGGGTGGATTCTCCTACCAGAAAGACGCGAGTAAAAACGATTCTCAGGAGTCCGCCAAGGAGAGTCGCAAAAATGTGATAAAAGGCGAAGGCCATGTCGAAGAAGAAAAGACCATGGAGGAGACTCTTAAATCCGGAGAACTAAAGAAGTTCAATGTCGAGCTGGGCCACCTAGCCAAGACGCGCGAAAAAAACGAGAAGCTGCAGGCTGAGGTCAAAGCCCTCGATGGAGACGCCGCAAAAGCCGACAAACAGCTTGATCAGGCGAAGGTCCTCTACGCAGATCGCCAATTCGACAAAGCCAAAGAAGCGGCTGAACGAGTCTTGGTGGAAGATCCCTACAATAAGGAAGCGGCGGAAGTCTTGGCTCGTACCAATGGCCGTTTGTCAGAAACTGGCCGCTTACGCAGAGAAATTGCTGTCGACGAACGCGTCGCGGAAATGGAATGGAAGTGGAGTATGCCAGCCGTCATTGGCGGCAAGACTTTGAATAGGCATCTGGATAGCGGCATCAGATCACTTGCCAACAGAGATTCAAAGAAGGGGTTGGCTTTTGAAGGACGAAGCCTTGAGTCGACTACTATTGATAAAAATCCTGTCCAACTTGGCGCCGACATTCCCTTCAAAGAGGGGGAGCAGATTGTCGCCTCTTCACCACAAATGATCATCCCCAAACCCGACCCCCTCCTCCTGAAGCAAAACGCCGCCACCGACCAGCTTCTTGCGGAGAGCGCAAAGCGCAGCCAAGGCCGCGACGAAGCGCAGGCAGCAGCTCAGGAAGAAACTCAGTCGAAGGCACAAGATCAAGCCGAGCCCGCGAAGCCGAGCGAAGATGCGGAAGCCGCAAAAGATGCGGCCACCGCAAAACCCGCCGCCGAACGCAGCGAAGTGGTCAGGCAAGACCCTACTCCCGCCGAGGAGCTGGCCCGTCGCGACAAGGAACGCGAAGCTGCGAAGCAACGCGCCCTGTGCTTCAAAGACGCCAGCAAAGACCCGCTCAGCACCTTCGCCATGGATGTCGACACCGCCAGCTACCAGCGGGTCAAGGAGATGATCCAAAGAGGCCAAGCGGTGTCGCCGGAAGCGGTGCGCACCGAGGAGTTCGTCAACGCCTTCAACTACAACTACGCGACGCCCGAGGCCAGCACCTTCGCCATTCACGCCGAACACGCCCCGAGCAACCTCGGCCAGGGTCGCAAGATCCTTCGCGTCGCGGTCCAGGCCGCCCGTCCTGGCGCCGACAGTCGTCGCCCCAGCCGCTTGACCATTCTGGTCGACACCTCGGGCTCGATGGCACGCGAAAACCGCCTGCCACTGCTCCGCAAGGTGCTGCCGGAGATGCTCAAGCAGATGCGCCCGAGCGACAGCCTCACCCTGATCGCCTGCGACTCGTCGCCGCGCCTCCTCGCCGACCGGATTCCGGCGGGCGACACCGAGCGCCTCGAGCGTGCCTTCGCCGAGCTCAAGCCCAGCGGCGCCACCAACCTCGAAGCGGGTCTCGGCGCCGCCTATAAAAGTGCCCAGGATCACTTCGACCCCGCCGGCATGAACCGCCTCGTCCTGATCTCCGACGGCGTCGCCAACCTCGGCAACACCGAGGCCGAAGGCATCCTCGGCCGCGCTGTCGAAGCCCGTCGCCTCGGAGTCAGTGCCACCGTCATCGGCATGGGCCGCGGCGAGTACAACGACCGCTTCCTCGAAACCCTCGCCGACAAAGGCAACGGCTTCTACGCCTATGTCGACAACGCCGAATCGGCGCAACGGGTCTTCGTCGATAACTTCGCCGCGAACTTTGCGTCGATCGCAAAAGACGCCAAGATCCAGATGGAATTTGACCCCGCGATCGTGCGTTCCTGGCGTCTTCTCGGCTACGAAAACCGTCTTTTGGCGGCGACGGAATTCCGCGACGACAAGGTTGGCGGCGGCGAAGTCGGCCCGGGCCAATCGGTGACCGCGGTTTACGAGCTCGACTGCGTTCCCGGCCTAGCGCCCGAGGCCCGCCTCGGGGTGATGCACATCCGCTACCAGGATCCGAGCGGCCGCCTGGCCCGCGAGAGCGAACGAGCCGTCTACGGACGCGACGGCGCGGCCAGCTTCGACAGCGCCTCCTTCAGCCTGCGTCTGGCGGCGGTGGCGGCGCAATTCGCCGAGCAGCTCAAAGGCTACAACCGCGACCACGAATTGACCCTCAAAGCCCTGCACCAGCTTGCTCTCGAGCAACCCGGCAACCCGGCCCTCGGCGAGCTGATTCAATTGATGGAGAAAGTCGGCGGCGAAGACATCAAGTTGTGAATATTCCTGGGAGCTTACCCCGAAGGGGTTTCGTCCTCCAGCCCGGGGTTGCGTCGAGGAACGAGACGCTACCCCGGGAAGATTCCGACCATCAACAAACCCTAACGGGGTTTCGTCACGTTGGTGCTCCCAGGGCGCACGGAACGAGCCGAAACCCCGTTGGGGTTTGAACTTATCAACATTTTATCCCCGGGGTAGGCGAGGCGCCAACCCCGGGCTGGAGGACATAACCCCGTTGGGGTTGGACGTGGTGAATCACACCGGTTTCGGCAAGGCGGCGAGGATGCCTTCGACCACTGACCAGGAATTGCGGGCGACTTCCGGCAGGAGGCGGCTGAAGTCGAGGTGAGCGGAGCCGTCGGCCTTGTCGGAAATGGTGCGGACGACGAGGAAGGGGAGCTGGTGCCGGGAGCAGACCTGGGCGACTGCGGCACCCTCCATTTCGATGGCGTCGCCGGCGAGCTCGTCGCGGACGTAGGAGTGGGAGAGCAGCTCCGAGTGAGTGAAAAACTGGTCGCCGGTGAGGATGCGTCCGGTGAAGAGACGGTGCGGCGTCTGGAGTTTTTGCGCGATCCGCAGAAGGTCCGGGCAGGAAGTGAAGATGCGATCGTTGGACCAGGGGACTTGGCCGCGCGGGAAGCCGAGGGCGCGGACATCGAGGTCGTGCTGGATGAGATCGCGGGCGAGGACGATGTCGCCCGGCTCGTAGTCCGGATTGAGGGCGCCGGCGACGCCGGAGAGGATCAATCGGCTGGGCTGGAAGCGGTCGATCAGGTGTTGGGTGACCATGCTGGCGAGGACCTTGCCGACACCCGAGCGGACGGCGACGCAGGGCATTCCGGCGCATTCGAGGTGGTGGATCGTCCAACCGGCCCAGGATTCACTGCCGAGGCGGGTGGAGTGATCGAGGAAGGCCTGGAGCTCCTCCTCCATGGCGGTGAGGAGGATGGTGGTGCGTGGGGGCATAGAAGTTGAAAGGTTGAAAGGTTGAAAGGTTGAAACGCAAGCATATGAGCATCAGCAGTAAGCGAAGAATCTAAGACTATCGATCAAAGTGGATTGAGATGACTGGAAAACCTTTTCAGGATGGTCGTTAGTTGTTGCTGGTGCAGCTAATCCTTTCAACCTTTCAACCTTTCAACCTTTCAACCTTCTTCACCGGGAGCGGTCCAGCAGTTCGAGGAGGAGGTTGGCATCGGGGAGGGGTCGAGGCTGGGCGGCCTGGTCTTGGAGCTTTTTGGCGGCGAGCAGGTCGCGGACCAGTTGCAGCCGCAGATCGGGGTCGAGGGGGACGGATTTTTCCAGCTCGGCAAGGGCGTCGAGTCCTTCCATCAGGCCCATTTTGGCGAAGTTGGCGCGGAGCTTGGCGATCTGGTTTTCGAGCGGGCCTTTTTCGGGCTTGTGATTAGGGATGAGTTCCTGTTGCAGCTTGAGAATCGGCACCAGTTCCGGTCTGGCGAGGGCGCTGAAATCGGTGCTGAGGCGGAGGCTGTCGGCGGCCAACTGGTTCTCTTCTTTTTCGAGGCTGCTGAGTTCCTTGTCTTCCTTGACGCGCCAATCCTGGTAGGCCGGGGCTTTGCCGAGGGTGCCAATGGTGTGGGCGAGGAGGATGGTGAATTCGCGGCGGCGGTCGATGGCCCATTCCGAGCCTTGGCTGCGGTTGAACTTGCGCAGCGATTCGGCATCTTCGATGACGGCGAGGGCATTGACCAGTTCGGGGATGCGGCCGCGTTTGGCGATGCGCTGCAAGATTTTGGCTTTGGCGGAGGGCAGACCGGCGCTGCCGAGCTTGAGTTCGGTGGTGGCGGCTTCGATGGCGCGGCGATCGCCGAGGACTTCGAGGAAATCCTGGACCGCGGCCTTGTCTTCGCCGAGGCCTTTGGCGGCCTTGGCGATGTCATCGGAGCTGCCTTTGTCGAGCGCCTGGCAGAATTTTTCGTAGCTTTCGAGCTTGTTGCCTTGTTCAAGGGCTTCGCTCTCTTCGCGGCAGGAAGAGAGCCAGGTCAGGCAGCAAAGCAGGGTGAGGAAGGGGCGCATGAGATTCTGGGGTTGATTGGCCGCAATCTAGGCTGAGAAATGAAGTTGAAAGGTTGAAAGGTTGAAAGGAGGGCAACAAAATTCGTACTGTGAAGCAGTGAGGCCGGAGCGCGGCAGTCCGCGGAGCGACTGCGGCCCCTCAATTTCCGGCATTTGCCATCCTTGTGATCTGCGGCGCAGGCAAGTCTTCTGCGCTTGTCTGGCCACGGACATTCCGGCCGCAGTCGCTCCGCGGACTGCCGCGCTCCATTGATGAGGGAAGTGCCTGGCTGATCTTTTGTCGAGATCGGGCGCGGAGCGTCAGGAAATGAAGAGGTCGATCATAATGCCTTGCTGCACCAGGAATTGGTGTGCCGTGTGGTTGTTGACTGTCCAGACATCGAAATCAATGCCGCCGATGTTGGTATTCATCGTGGTGTCGGTGAAGTCGTTGGTGAGAAGACGGATGGTGTCGTCGGTGCCGCCGAGGAAGCGCAAGAGACTTTGAAGGTCGTTTGAATGGGCGTTTTCCGCCATGTTCATCGGGAGGAAGCGGTCGACATGGAGGGTTCGGCTACCGATGGAGCCGAGGTCGATGACTTCAAAGTTTTCGATGCGGCCGGGGCCGAGGTTGAGGAATGAGGTTTCGACTTTGAGAGTGTCGAAGCCGCTGCCGCCGTCGGCGTGATGGAAATCGTTGCCGGTGATTTTGATGGTGTCGTTGCCGGCGCCGCCGATGAGGGTGTCGGCGCCGCCTGCGCCGTCGAGGAGGTCATCGCCGCGGCCGCCGACGAGGCGTTCGGCGCTGGCGCTGCCGCTGAGGGTGTTGTTGCCGTTGTCGCCGCCGATGTTGTCGACTTTGCCATCGAAGTTGTCGCGGCCGTAGATGAGATTGACTTGGCCGGCGTCGTTGAAGCCGGGGAAGTCGGCTTTGTGGGAGATCAGCAGGTCGTCATAGCCGTCGCCGTCGACATCGCCGGCGCCGCTGACTTCGTAACCGGCACGGTCGTTGACGGCGATGCCGCTGATCAAGGCGCCGGTGCCGAGGGTAGCGCTGCCCGACTGGAGGGTGTCGAGAGAGACATCGGCGACGGTATTGCCATGGCCGAAGATGACGTAGGCTTGGCCGGCGTTGCTCTGGCCGGCGCCAAAGTCGACAGAGGGGGCGCTGAGGAGGATGTCCTGGTAGCCGTCGCCGTTGACGTCACCGGCCTGGCTGATGCTGCTGCCGGCGAGGTCGCCGGGATCGGCGCCGACGATGCGGAAGCCGATGCCGTCGGTGGCGAGGTCGGCGAGATCGAAGCTGCTCCAGCCGCCGTATTGGCCGAAGATGACATGGACGAGTCCGGCGTCGGTGGCGCCGAAATCGGATTCGGCGGTGCCGATGGCGAAGTCGGCGAGGCCGTCGCCGTTGACATCGCCGAGGGCGGCGACGGCGCTGGCGGAGAAGTCGTAGGCGTTGAGGCCGTTGATCTTGACGGCGCTGCCGTAATTGAGGTCGCTGAGGCTGGGGCCACCGAGGACGAGGTAGGCGGTACCGGCGGCGGTCTGGCCGGTGTCGCTTTGACGCTGAGGGGCGCCGACGAGGAAGTCGTCGTAGCCGTCGCCGTTGACATCGCCGATGCCGGCGAGGCTGCTGCCGGTGAAGTCGCCATTGGCGGGGTTGGTGCCGCTGATGAAGATGGCGTCGCCGTCGGGGATGCTGCCGTTGCGGATGTTAGCGAGGTTGATGGGGCCGGAGAGGGACTCCTTGCCGTAGATCAGGAAGGCATCGCCGACATCGGTGTAGGCAGGGCCGACACGGTCGGTGTAGGGGGCGCCGACGAGGAGGTCATCGTAGCCGTCGCCGTTGACATCGCCGGCGCTGCTGATGGCATAGCCTGCCTGGTCGTCGGCGTTTTCGCCGAGGATGACTAAGCCGGCGCTGCCGAGGTTGGTGAGGTCGAGGTAGTTGCTGTTGTCGAGATTGGCGTTGCCGAAGACGACATAGGTTTTACCGGCATTGCTGAGGGCGCCTGGGGCACTGATGGCGAAGTCGTCATGGCCGTCGCCGTTGACATCGCCGAGACCAGTGACGGCGAAGCCGGTGAGGTTGGCGACGGCGCCGCCCTTGAGGATGAGCGCCTTGCCGGCGGAGAGATTGTTGTCGCGGAGATCTTGGAGATTGACCGAGGCGCCGTCGGCACTGCCGAAGACCAGGTAGGCTTCGCCGTTGGTGCCGGAGTTCGAACTGAGTCCTGGAGCGCCGATGACGAAGTCGTCGAAGCCGTCGTCGTTGACATCGCCGACGGAGGCAAGGGCATCGCCGAGATTGGCATTGGAGCTGTTGGTGGCGACGAAGAATTTATTCTTGCTGGAGATCTGCTGCAAGGAGAAATTGACGATCAAGGGGGGCAGGCCGGTGCTGGTGATATAGCTATCGACGAGGATGACAGCGCCGTCATTGACGTAGCGTTTGTAGGTGAGCGCTCCTTCCTGGACTTCGTAGTCGAAGCTCCAGCCGCTGCCGGTGAGGGTGAGTGATCCCATGCCTTTGATGCGCAGTCCGTCATTGACCTGGAGGTGGCGGACGATGGAGTCATCAAGTCTCAGGCTGGTACCGCTTTGAAGTTCGAAGACTTCAATGTTCTCAAGGCGGCCGGAACCGAAGTTTTCGAGGTTGAAGCTGGTGTAGCTGAAGCGGAGGGTGTCGATGCCGGCGCCGCCGTCGATGTGGAGGAAGTCGAGGTTGTCGATATTGATGGTGTCGTCACCGGCGTCGCCGTAGATGAGGTCGGCACCGGCGAGGCCGTTGATGGTGTCGGCGCCGGCGGCGCCGTGGATGATTTCGGCGTTGGAGACACCGTTGAGGGTGTCGGCGGCGGCGCTGCCGTCGATGCGGTTGAGGTCGTTTCCGGTGCCGTCGATGGCATTGGAGCCGTAGACGATTTCGATGGCACCGGCGTTGCTGCGGCCGTAGGCGTCGAAGCCTGGGCTGCCGACGAAGAAGTCGGCGAAGCCGTCTTTGTTGAGGTCACCGGCGGCGGCGACGCTTTGGCCATTGGCATCGCCCGCGATGCCGGCGTAGGCGAGATCGGAGTTGACGATCGTGGTGTTGGTAGAGCTTGTTTTGCCGAGGAAGATGAAGCTACGGCCGATGTTGTCACCGGCGTAGCCGGGGGCGCCGATGGCGAGGTCATCGAGGCCATCGCCGTTGATGTCGCCGAGGAAGCTGACGCTGGTGCCGGCGTGATCGCCGGAGGCGGTGCCGCTGATGACGAAGCCGAAACTGGAGGCGGTGCCGCTGCGGAGGTCGGCGAGGCTGGGGGCGTAGCCGTTGGCGTTGCCGAAGAGGACATAAACTTCGCCGGCGCCGGTGAGGCTGACTACATCTGCATCGGGAGCGGCGAGGACGAGGTCGTCGAAGCCGTCGCCGTTGAAGTCGCCGTGGGTGGCGGAGCTGATGCGGCCGATGGGGGCGGAGGCGTCGCCATCGAAGTGGCGGACTTGATCGCCGATGGTGGCGTTGAGGTCGACGACGCCATTCTGGGTGTATTTGCCGTAGACCAGGTAGCCGCGGCCGTTGCCGCCATGTTCGGCGGAGCCGACGAAGAAGTCGTCGAAGCCGTCGCCGTTGAAGTCGCCGACGCTGCTGGCGCTGATGCCGGCGGCATCGCCGCCGGCGCCGCGGAGGATGATCACCTGTTCATGATTGCGGAGCATGTTTATGGAGGCGCTGTTGTTAGCGAATTCGAGCTTGCCGGTAACGATGAAAATTTCTCCGGCATTGCTGCTCTCGAAATCAGAGTTCGGAACACTGAAGAAGATGTCCATTTCACCATCGCCATTAAAGTCGCCGGCGGAACCGACGGCGGAACCAGCGCGATCTTGAGCGTTTGAGTTGGTGATGAGGAAGCGATCGGCTGCCGTGCTTCGGATATCGGTGAGGTTGATGCTGGAGGGCAGGCTTGCGCCGCCAAAGAGAATCACGGTTTCGCCGGTTTCGGTGGAGCCATTGGAAGCATCGGGGATGCCGAGGATGAGATCGGAGAAGCCATCTGCGTTAATGTCGACGCCACCGAGGGCACTGCCGAATTTCTCCATGGATATGTCGCCGTGGATGACCACTCCGAGTCCGGAGGGATTACTTTCCATCGCCGCGAGATCGATGATGTCGATAGGCGTGGCGCGGCCGTAGATGAGATAAGTCATGCCGCTGTCGGTGTGGCCGCTGCGATCGGCGAGAGGGGCGCCGACGAGGAAGTCGCCGAAGCCGTCGCCGTTGACATCGCCGACGCCGATGGCTGAGTTGATCTGGTCACCGGCGAGTTTGCCGAAGACGGCGTGCATCGGGCCAACGAGGTTGATGCTGACGCTTTGGCTGGTGACATTGTTGACACCGTCGCTGATGCCCAAGGAGGCACTGGCACTGTTTTCCGAGCCGTCATGGAAGAAGCTGATGTCGCCGTTTTGGACATCGGCAAGGGAGAAGCTGCTGACGGCGGCGCCGCCCATTTTGAATGTTCCGGCGGTGACGCTTTCGACGTTGAAATACAGGCTGGCTGCGGCGGCGTTTTCGGGGTCGGAAATGCCGAGTAAGGCTTCGCTCAGGACTTTGTGTTCGCCGCGCTGGACGGAGAAGCCGCCGGTCCGGGTCGGGGCGTCGTTGACCCCGTTGATGGTGATGTCGATTTGGGCGCCGCTAGAGGCACCGGCGGGGTCTTTGATGCTGTAGGTGATGATGTCGTGCAAGCTCTGGCCGGAGCTGAGGGCATTGACGGTGGCATTGCTGCTGGTGACGGTGTAGGCGTAGCTGCCGTCGGTCTGGATGGTGATGAATCCGTAGGTGGTGGTGATGTAGAAGGCAGAGTCATTGGTCCCCGCCCCGTTAACGGTATCGATCACCAAGCTGGCGTGGGAGTCATCGATATCGCTGTCGTTATCGAGCAGATTGCCGGTGACCGGGGAAGGGTCGTTTTCGCCGATGCTGTTGCTGTCGTTGACGGCAACGGGATTGTCGTTGACATTGGCGATCGGGCCGACATCGGCGCTGTCGGTATTTTCCACCGATCCATAGCCATCGGTGTAGCTGAGGTGGACGCTGATGACCTTGCCGACATCGCCGTCGGAGAGGGTGTAGGTGTTGCCAGTGGCGCCGTTGATGGTCAAGGCGTCGCGGTACCAGATGAAGTTGAAGGTGCCGAAGCCGTCGGGATCGACGAGGGCGGAGGTGTCGGCCGTGAGGGTCTGGTCTTCGGTGGCGCTGCCGGTGAGGGTGAGGCTGCCGCTGAGGACATCGTTGACATTGGTGATGTCGCCGGTCTCCGCCGAGGTGACACTTTCGGCGTGACCGAAGAGGTCGATGTAGGTGACACGCACCGAGATCTTCTGGCTGACATCGGCATCGCCGAGGGTGAATTGATCGCTGTTGGCGCCGGCGATATTGGCGCCATTGCGCAACCACTGGTAGCTGAAGGCACCGAGTCCGTCGAGGTCGACAAGGCCGGAGGTATCGGCGGAGAGGACGGCGTTTTCTTCCTGGGTGCCGGTGATGACGACTGAGCCGGTGGGGGCATCGTTGATGTCGGCAATCGCTGCGGTTTCCGCAGAGTTGACGGATTCCGCGTGACTGTAGCTGTCGACATAGGCAGCTTTGACAAAGATTTTCTTGCCGACATCGGCTTGTTCGAGGACATAGGTGGAGCTGTTGGCTCCGGCGATCTTGGAGCCGTCACGGAACCATTCGAAGCTGAAGCTGCCCAGTCCATCGTCATCGCTGATGCCGGTGGTATTGGCGGTGAGCGTTTCGCCTTGGGTGGTGACGCCGTTGATGACGGGGTTGCCGATGGGGGCGTCGTTGACGTTGGAGATGGGAGAGGTGGCGGCGGAGCTGACGCTTTCCGCATGGCCGCGGTCGTCGGTGTAGCTGACGACAGCGCGGACTGTATGAGTGACATGGGACTGCTCTAGATCCAGGGTGCTGGCGGTGCCGAGCAGGTTGTCCAGTTCGTCGTACCATTCGTAGTTGAAGCTGCCGAGGCCGTCTTCATCCGTCAGGGTGTTGGAGATGCTCAAGGTTTCGCCCTGCTCGGCGTTGCCGAGGATGGCGACGCTGCCGACGGGGGCGTCGTTGGCATTGGTCACGGTGAGAACGAAGCTGTCCTGTGCCGAGAATTCGCCGTCGCTGGCGGTGACTTTGATGGTGATGTTGCCGACATCGGCGTTGAGGGGGGTGCCTGAGAAGGTTTTTGTGCTCGTATTGAAGCTGAGCCAAGAGGGGAGCGCGACATTAATCAAGTCGCCGCGGTCATTGATCACCATGTGAGCGCTGTAGCTGAGGGAGTCACCGTCGACATCGGCGAAGGTGTTGCTCGGAACGGCGAAGGAGAAGGGCGCGTCTTCCGTGGCGTTCTGATCGATGATGACGTTGGCCACGACGGGAGCTTCGTTGATGTTGGCGACGTTGAGGGTGAAATTCTGGCTGGCGTCTGGGCTGGAGCCGACGGCTGTGTCGTCGAGGTTGACGGTGACGGCGTAGCTGGATTGGCCCTCGAAGTTGAGGGCGGTGCCGGCCTTGAGGAAGAGGGCGTTGCCGATGATTTTGAAGGCGGCTGCGTCGGCGCCTGTGAGCGACAGGGTATTGGTGCCGAGGGCGTCGTCGATGATGTTGATGTCTGCGACCTTGGTGTCGACGGAGATGACGGTGTTCTCGTCGATAGAAGTCGTGGTGTTGGCGAAACTGAGGGCGGTGGGAGCTTCGTTGAGGTTGGCGACGTTGAGG
>CAMCSH010000053.1 GCA_945877655.1 Lentisphaera araneosa HTCC2155
GGCGACTTTGAGGTTGTGGATCATGGCGGCCTGGCGGGTTCAGGGTTGTGGGGATGAGTCGTCGAGAATGCTCCGGCCGACGGCGTCGAGGCTGAGGCGTGAGTCGTTCTGCAGAAGCATGCGGACGAGCTGTTTCTGGCATTCGTGATTGTGATTTTTCCAGTCGTGGGAGGTCCAGGCGTCGGCCTTGTCGCCGAGGCTGACGAAGTTCATTCCGGCGGCGTGCTGGCCGGCCTGGCGATAGCCTTTGATGTAGCCGGTCTGGAAGAAGGTGAAGCCGGTGACATGGAGGGATTTGACCGGGAAGCGGAGGATATCGGCGATGGCGACGATGCCGGTGTTCGGGCGGGTGCCGAGGAGGCCGGCGAAGACGAAGTAGAAGTCCGCTTCCATGAAGCTGAGCGCTGCCGTGCAATGCGACGCTTGAGCTTGTGCCAGGAGAGTTTCGGCATCTTCAGCAAAGGCATCGATCTGAGGTGGATAAGGCGTCCTCAGGAAGGGGACTCCGGCGTCTCCGAGAGCGGCGAAATCGATCCTGCCGCCGTGCTCCTCTTTCTGATTCATGCAGTGGTAATAGAGGTCGGTCCGGCGTCCGAGAAATTCCTGCCAACGATCTTGGATCGGGAAGGATTTGTTGAGTCGGACGACGACATCGAAGGAGTCGAGATCTCTGCCTCCGGCTTGATCGAGAAGATGCGGCGCAGGGCCGATGACGACGACTGATTTTCCGGCCAGAAACCGGCTCAGTTGCTGGTCTTGCGGCGGCGGCAGCTGGCGGAAAAGCTCCCAGGTGAGGCGGTTGACATTGCTTTTCACCGGCTCGGGAAGACCGCCGCTCGTCGCGAGACGGCGCGGACGGCAATCGGCTTCGGTGACCGAGATGACGGGGATCTTCACCTCGGCGCGACGAAGCTGCGCCAGCATCTTGCCGCGATAATGGAGCGAGCAGATCACCACCGCGTCGGCGCCGCTGCGTCCCAAGTCTTCCGGACGGAACTGCGATTCCTGGGCAAACAAGGGCTGTGGCGACTGATCGCAAAGAAGGATGCGGGCCGGGGAAACGCCGCGCGACTTGAGCTGACTCAAGAGATGATAAAACACCTTGCCTATGCCAAAAAAAGCGATGCTTTTGGTCTCAAGTCCGGGCAGGGATTCAATCCGCGCCCGGAGCTGGGCGGCGATTTCTTCGTCAGTGGGGGGCGCGGAGCCAGTTGTTGCTGTCAATGCCGTTTCGAGGTGACGAGTCAGCTCCTGGTAGATTTGCGGATCCCGCACGGCGATGAGATTGCCCCAGGCCTGCGGATCGAGGAGCTCGTCGCCGTCATGAAAGCCGTTCCACCGATGTTTGCCGCCATAGACGCCGTGGAGTGGCAGCCATTCGGACACCAGAAGCTGATAACCGCGCTTCCGCAGAAAGTCGCGGAGCTCGCAAAAGTCGTAGCCCAAGGGCTGAGTCTTCGAGTCTTCGAATTCCGCCAGAATGACCTCCGGGGCGGCGGCGGTATCCCAGGGGAAGCCGCGCAGCACGAAGAGGTCGTGACCTTCCGTGTCCACCTTCAGGAAGGCCACGGGACGCTCCATCTTTGCCGTCTCGAAGTATCGGGTCAAGGTGCTCTGACGGACCTTCTCCGCTTCGTGATGGGTTTCGTGAAAAGCGCTGAGGCTGCTGATGCCGGTGGATTGCGGGCTGTGAAAGAAGCTGACTTCGTCGCGACAGTGGTCGCTGAGCGCCTCGGCGTTGATGAAGACTCCGGGCATGCCTCCGTACTGGTCCTCGATGGCGGCGCGGTTGCGGCCATCGGGTTCAAAGAGATGCACTTCCCAGTTCGACTCGATGAAGGGACGGCTGGTCTGCCCGAGATTGGCGCCGACATCGATCATCAGGCGGGATCCGGAGTGTCGTTCAAGCACTTGCCGGATGAGGTCGGATTCGTCCGGAGTGTAATCAGGGTCTGGAGATTTCAGAATCATGTTGCGGCCTCGGCGATCAGGGAGTCGAGCTGTTGGATGAGCATGAGGAAGAGCCGGGTCTCCTGCCAGTTCTGCGGCCAGGCAGACACAAGGCGCTGGCGAAGGCTGATGAGATCAGGCTTGTCTGCAGCGGCGCCAGCCAGGCAGGAATGATACAGGAGGTTGGCGAGCCGGTCCGAGTCGACACTGGTCTTCAAGGGCAAGGAGACCTCAGCACCTTGGATGAGGCGGATGAGGCTGGCGCAGGCTTCCTCGGTAGGCGTGTCAGAGGGAATGGGCTGAGCTTGAAGGAAGGCGTCGAAACCGATCACAGTCTGAACCGGTGCAGGCAAAGGCTTGCGCGGTGTCAATCCCGACAGAAGGGACAGCCAGTGGTCGGCCTTCAGTTGGCGTCCGCCGAGTTGCCGGATCAAGTGTTCGCCCGAGAAGGCGAGGAGCGCATGGCTCAAGGCCGGGGGCTGAGGCGGGTTTTTCAGGCGCTCAGCCAATTCATCGGCCGTGTTGAAGACGGGGCTGGATTCGCCCCAAAGAACCAAGTCGAAGTGATCGTTGACAGCGGTCGTCAGCCAATGCGGTGCAAGATCGAGGATCTTAGCCAGCCGCGGCAGGTACGAGACGCAGGTCGGCTCGCCACAGGCGGCGGCATGCATGAGGCGGGCGTAGACGCGCGACAGATGCATCGCCGGGCGACGACGGATCAGTGGAGTCGCTCCGGCTGCGACGATCTCGATCAGGCGCTGGTGCGAACCTTCGTTGGGATTCAAATGCAAGGCGAAGCGGCTTTTGCGGAAGGCGCGGCCGAGCTCGGGACCGTGCGCCACGACGCCTTTCGCCCAGCGGCCGAAACGGGGATGACGCTCCCAGCCGCGACCATAAAGCGCGAGGGAGCAACCGGCGTCTTCAAGCCATTCGAGGACGACATGGCGGTAGACCAGGTTGTTGTGCTCCCAGAACAGCCGATCGAGAGTGTAACGGCGATCGTCGTTGCTCTGAAGCGACAAGGCCTGGGCGATTCCCGGCGATTCCCGGCTGATGAGTCCGGATAGCTCGTCGAGGCTGATGTAGCTGTCGCCGCCGCGGTAATGACGCCAGAGTGCCGAATCGAATTGCACGAGCATGGCGGCATCGATGCCTTTCGAACTCAATTTCGGCAAGAGCTCTTCGGTGATCAGCTGTTCCGAGGTCTTGCTGCAGTTGGAGGCGAAGCAGACATCGGCCTCGATGTCGAAGGGTCCGGGTCCGGGATCAAGCGAGGCGGGGCTGGTGATCATGCCGCAGGAGCGCAGGCGCTCGGCGGGGTAGCCGAAGGGCCGGATCTGATCGACATAGCCGATGATGAGGTCGCGCTGACGTCCGGCGCTTTGCTCCCGCCACTTGCGGGCTGCTTCCGATTTCATGATGTCGGGACAGGTGTCTTGAATCCAGGTGACGAAGAGGAGGTTCTCGGGCCAGAATCCGACGGGGTCCTCGCTGCGCAGGTGGTTGACCATCAGGGCGAGGTCGGGTCGGAACATGGCGAGGCGTTTCTGGATCAGCCAAGGAGGGAGCTCCTCGCTCATCAGAACGAAGTCGACTTCCCAACCGGCCTGTTCGAGGGCCCAACGGGTGTCGCGCATGGAGAATTGCACCACGGTCGAGGAGGCGTGGGCGAAGAGGAGAGCTCGGGGTTTGCGGCTGCCCTGGCCGGCCAGGGTCCGGCTCAATTCGGCATCGCCAAGATCGCTGTAGTAGCGCTCATTCTCGATCCGCCACGAACGTTCCTGCTCCTGCCGCTTGAGGAAGAGGCGAGTCAGCGGCGAGATGAGCTGTTCGATCTGGGCTTGCGGCAGGGACGAGACGGGGGCGAAGTTATGGGACAGGCAGTCGTCCTCGTCCATCCGCCGGATCAGGCTGTCGAGATCGGCGCCGGGGCGATACCACTCGACCAGCGGGCACTTGAGGATGTCGCTGCGATCGCTGTGGTGCAGCCAGGCGAGGAGAATCAGGGGGCTTTCGGTGATGACGAGAATCCGCCTGGGGATCTGCTTCTGGTGGAAGTTCTGGCGGAAGCTGTTGAAGATCGCCTCCAATTCCAAGCCTGCTTGGAGTCCGGCGATCACCGCCGGGGCGAGGCCGCGTTCGAGGCGGCCTTCCATCGCATCAAGTGCCGCTTGCGCCTTGCGCAAGGGTTCTTCGGTGCTGGTGAGCGGCTGCCACTTGCCGTCCGGCAGGGCGCGGACAAAACAATGAGCGCCGTCCTCGGTGCGCACCGACGCGACTTTTTCCTTGGCGGCGATGGCGGCGAGATAGCGCCCGAGCTCGGGGTGGCGCCGGGTGAGAAGCTCAAGATTGTGCGTAAAAGTGTTCATGTCTATGGGCCAACGCAGGAGGCGTGCCCGGGCATCTAGGGCCTGGCGGTGAGAGCCATATTCACGAGGTCTTGTGCTCCTGTACGGCCCAGAACACATTGGGTCCCGACACCGGGCGGATGCGGCAGATGAAGAGCAGGAAAATGCAGACGATCCATCCCGACAAGCTGAAAAGGGCATTGAGGAAGGGAACGAGGGTCAAGGCGCCGCCATCATGATCGGCGAGCCATTTCTTATCAATGTCGGTGCTGACTGCGGCATTGATTTGCGACCACCACCACATGAACTGAATGTGGGCGAACAGAAAACCGAGAAGACAGGCGAGGGTGCAGCGACCATATCGGCCGATGCCCTGATGGCGAGAGCCCCAGAACAGCGCCACGATGGGAACCAACAGGTAGAACCACCATCGGTTGATCACCAGCCAGACGCGTAGATCGAGGACGTTTTGAAAGGTGTCGGAATACAGCGGCATTCAATGGGCCTTGGTGATGGTTTTTGCGTTCAGCGCAAGCTTGATTTTCTGCGCCCTCCGCAACAGCACCTCAAGGTAGCTCCCATTGGAGATTTCCGCGAGCTGGCGCGTTGAGCTAAAGAAGTCGAGATGCCCTTCCACGGCTGGCGCCTGTTTGCGGATTTCATCCAGCTCGGTTTCCAAGGCCTTGAGCTGGCGACGGGTGCGGCGGAAGCAGAAGCCATAGCAGCAGGCAAGGCCGATGAAGATTCCAAGGATTAAGTCAGGCATGGTGAGACCTCCGATTTTGTTGTCACAACCAAGACAATTGGCGCAAAGCGACTTCAGCTTTTTGGCGCTCAAGCGGCTTGAGGCGTCGTAAATACTCAGCTTTCCCTAGCCGATAATAAATCAGCAGCTCGCTCTCGCTCCACTCCAAGCGCAGGAGATCATCACGCTGAATCAGGGGAGTCTGGCTTTCGGATGCATTTGGACTCTTGGTGAACCAGATGAAACGGACCAGAGCGAGGAGCGTCCACACACCAAAAATCAGCAGAAAAAGATTTTCGATCTTCTGCCCACCGATTTCGAGTTTCATCAAAGAGGAAATAGCGTAAGCAGTAAACGATGAAATCAAGCCGATGCCGAACTGGCGCACTTTCCGACGCCACTCCTTGCCATTGAAATCCGCCAATTTCATCATGAAAGATGCATCGCCTTCCGACACGGTGATGCTAGCAATTTCATTGGAGTTCGCCGACGCCGAAGTTTTCGAAATGACCAGACACTCCCTCCGCACGGTGCAGGTGGCTCCGTCGGCGAGAGGCAGCTGGATTTCATCGGTCATTGAAGGGGCTCCCAGCCGAGGGATTTGAATGCTTGTTGCGCGGTCGCCGGCTCAGAAAAACTCAGAGATCGCTGAATCTTCGAGTCTGATTGTTGATAGACGAGATTGAGCTGAGTTGCAGCCCAAAGCAAGGAAACAAGCTCCTGTCGACTGATCCGTGATTCACCAGTGTCAGACTTGAAGCGATTGCGATGTTTCACAATCAAAAAACACACGATCAAGAAAGCCAGAATCCATAGTATATCAATGATTTTCTCCATAGGTATTCCCACTTGATCGCCGAAGAGAATCAAGGCGAATAACAACGATGCTCCTAGAAATTCACCGAGGCAATCCTGCCAAAGATGAGTCGACGAAACCATCGAGATAATCAAGCACTCCCGCCGCACGATGCAGGTGCCGCCGTCGGCGAGGGGGAGCTGGATTTCATCGGGCATTGATCACCTTTTATGGGTCGCAGGGTCGCATGGGTCGCCTGGTCGCATGAGTCGCAGAACCCCGCAACCCCGCAAACCCGCAACTCAGTTTTCCTCAAATCTTCTCCTGCTCCTGCACCACTTCCACCGGCTTCATGTCTTCCGGGGTGCGGGTGAAGAAGAGGAGTTTCTGGGTCAGGGGATCAGTGCCGTCGACCTTGACTTCGACCTTCGAGCCGTTGGGGATGCGGCCGCGCAGGATGTCTTCGGCAAGGGCGTCTTCGATGTGGCGTTCGACGGCGCGGCGCAGGGGACGGGCGCCGTACTCGGGACGGTAGCCTTTTTCGATCAGGAAGTCGCGCAGGTCGTCGGAGAAGCTGAGGCTGACGCCTCGGACGGCGAGGCGATTGTTGATCTTAGCAAGCTCGAGATCGACGATGTTGCGCAGCTGTGGGCGGGAGAGCTCGCGGAAGACGATGATCTCGTCGATCCGGTTGAGGAACTCGGGCTTGAAGCTCTTGCGAGCGGCGGATTGCATACGCTCGGCGATGAGCTCGTATTCGAGGTCTTCACTGTTTGAGCTGAAGCTGAGCACGCCTTGGCCCTTGGCGGTGCTGGCACCGACGTTCGAGGTCAGGATGATGATGGTGTTGCGGAAGTCGACGCGGACGCCGTTGGTGTCGGTGATGACGCCTTCTTCGAGCACTTGCAGGAGCAGGTTCATCACGTCCGGGTGGGCCTTTTCGATCTCGTCGAAGAGGACGACGCAGTAGGGGCGGCGGCGGACCTTCTCGGTCAGTTCACCGCCGTCGCCGTGGCCGACATAGCCCGGAGGCGAGCCGATGAGGCGCGAGGTGTTGTGCTTCTCGCCGTATTCGCTCATGTCGACTTGGACGATGGCGTCGGCGTCGCCGAACATGAAGGCGGCGAGGTTCTTGGCGAGGTGGGTTTTGCCGACGCCGGTGGGGCCGAGGAAGATGAAGGAGCCGATCGGGCGCTTCGGGTCTTTCAGGTCGGCGCGCGAGCGGCGCAAGGCGCGGCAGAGCGAGTGGACGGCATCGGACTGGCCGACGACGACGCGCTCCAGCTCTTTCTCCATGGTGAGGAGTTTTTCGAGCTCGCATTGTTCGAGGCGGGCGACCGGGATGCCGGTGAGTTTGGACAGGGTGACGGCGATCTGCTCGGTATCGATCTGGACGACCTTGGCTCGGTTGTCGGACTTCCATTGTTCGAGGGTGGTTTCGAGTTCGCGACGGAGGTTTTTCTCCTGGTCGCGAAGGGCGGCGGCTTCTTCGAACTTCTGGTGTTCGATCGACTGTTTTTTCTTGATTTGGAGATCGGCGATGCGGGCTTCAACGTCTTTCATGTCGGGCGGGCGGACCATCGCGGCGATGCGGGCGCGGGAGCCGGCTTCATCCATCACGTCGATGGCCTTGTCGGGCAGCATGCGGCCGGTGATGTAGCGATCGGAGAGCTTGACCGCGTCGACCAGGGCGGCCTCGGAGTATTTGACGTGGTGGTGGTCTTCGTATTTGTGGACGATGCCCTTGAGGATCTGGATGGCGTCCTCGATGCTGGGCTGGTTGACGACGATCGGCTGGAAGCGGCGTTCGAGGGCGGAGTCCTTCTCGATGTGCTTGCGGTATTCGTCCATGGTGGTGGCGCCAATGCACTGGATCTCGCCGCGCGACAGGGCCGGCTTGAGGATGTTGGCGGCGTCCATGGCCCCTTCGGCGGAACCGGCGCCGACGAGAGTGTGGAGCTCGTCGATGAAGAGGATGACGTTGCGGTTGACGCGAAGTTCTTCCATCACCGCTTTGATCCGTTCTTCGAACTGACCGCGGTATTTGGTGCCGGCGATCATCTGAGGCAGGTCGAGGGCGACCAGCATCTTGCCGCGGATGATGTCGGGCACGGTGCCGTCGATGATGGCCTGGGCCAGGCCTTCGACGATGGCGGTCTTGCCGACGCCGGCTTCACCGATGAGGACGGGGTTGTTTTTGGTGCGGCGACAGAGCACTTGGATGACTCGTTCGATCTCGTTGGCGCGGCCGATCACCGGGTCGAGCTTCTTCTCTTTCGCCATCTCGGTGAGATCGCGCGAGTACTGGCGCAAAGCGGTCAGGCCGTCGCCTTTCTGGGCCTTGCCGTCGCGTTTGGCAGCGGGCTCGTCGGGCTTGTGCTCGGCGTCGTGTTTGGCTTCGGTTGGTACGAAGTTCGGGTCGAGGGTTTTGAGGATTTCGCGGCGGATGCTTTCGACGTCGACATTGAGGGCGCGCAGGACCTGGGCGGCGACGCCTTCACCTTCCTTGAGCAGGCCGAGGAGGATGTGTTCGGTGCCGATGTAGTGGTAGTTGAGGGCCTTGGCTTCGCGCATCGACAGGGCGAGGACCTTGCGGACCCGCGGGGTCAAGGGCAGTTCGCCTTCGATATGAGTGCCGCCTTGCGGGGGCGACAGGCGCTCGACTGCAGCGCGGACCGAGGCGAGATCGACGCCCATCGCCTGCAGCGAGGAGACGGCGACACCTTGACCGAGGACGATGATGCCGAGCAGGAGGTGTTCGGTGCCGACGCAGTCGTGGCCCATTTTCTGGGCTTCGTTGCGGGCGAGCATGATCACCTGGTGAGCACGGGGAGTGAGGTTATTGAGGGCGTTGTCGGCTTCTTCGCTCATGAATAGTTCCTTGGGATGGGTGGTGATGCACCCAGAAGTATATCACGAAGCATGCGAGACCGCTAGAGTGCGGCGCTGATTAAGCCGAGCGAAAGCTGCGGGATCTTTAAGCTCTCGGACTCGGACAAGGCGAACTCACATTCCGCTCCTAGTGCGCCTATCCCAGTGTCCCAGAGTTTTGTTCCGTGCTATACTTGGTGCCGAGCCATAAGCCACCGAGAAAACCGATGAACAACCGCACCCTGATTTCTTTTGATTGGGCCTTGAAACACATTTTGCGTGACAAGGCGAACTTCTGCATCCTCGAAGGCTTCCTTTCCGAGCTGCTGCAAGAAGACATTACCATCATCGATCTACTGGAGAGCGAAAGCAATCAAAATCACGACGAAGAAAAATACAATCGCGTCGACATGCTGGTGAAAACCGGCAAGGGCGAGCGGATTTTGATCGAAGTCCAGAACGATCCTGAGATCGACTATTTTCAGCGGATGAGCTACGGCACTGCCAAGGTGATCTCCGAGCACCTCAAGCTCGGAGAGGCCTATGGCGAGATCAAGAGGGTGATCTCAGTCAATGTCGTCTATTTCAATCTCGGCAGCGGAAAAGACTACATCTATCGAGGCATCACTTCTTTCGAGGGCTTGCACCATCGTGATTTACTCGAGTTGAGCGAATCCCAGCAGGAAGCTTTTGAGCGCGGCCGGATCAGTGACTTCTTTCCTGAATATTACCTGATCAAACTGCGCAACTTCCACGATGTTACCCGAGACCGCCTTGATGAGTGGATCTATTTCCTCCGCAATAGCGAGATTCGTCCCGAGTTCCAAGCCCGAGGCCTGGCTGAAGCCCAACAGCGACTCCAGGTGCTGAAAATGAGCCCGCAAGAGCTTGCCACTTACCAAGGTTTCATTAAAGCCCGCCGGATTGCCGCCGGGGTCAGTGAGGGTCAGTATTTCCAGGGCGGCTTCGATGCCCGTCAAGAACTGCTTCCCTTGATTCAGAAGGCCGAGGCCGACAAGCAGAAAGCCGAGGCCGACAAGCAGAAAGCGATTGAACACTTGCAGACGGCTATGTCAAGATTGATTGACAGTGGCATGCCTGAAACCCAAGCGCGACAGCTTCTAGGGCTGTAAACTCCCAGTGGTGCGCGACTCACACGGCCAATCTTCCTCTTGCGCCGTGCCCAAGGCGGGATAGTTTTGCAAGATCAAACACAAGAGACTCCATGACCCTGCCCAGCGCCGAATCCATTCTCATTCTTCTCGCCGACCCCGATGCCGAAACCCGTCTTCTGCTGCGTCAGCAGATCACCCAGCTTTCTATCATCCAGCAGCGAGAACTCTATCACGAACTCACCCGCCTCGAATGCCCGGAAGCCGGGCTGCTCGAAGCCTGGCGACGGGCACAGATCATCGAAGCTTCCGGAGTCGAACTCCGCCGCCTGGTTGAACAAGCCGAGCCCGATCTGGAAGAACTGGTCCTGCTGCTTTGCCGCACCGAGGACGATGAATGCGACACCACCGCTTTGAAGCAGGAACTCGACGGTCTCGCCACTCAGTGTCGCGGCTTCATGATCCTCAACGGTTGCGACGAAGATCCCGCCGGCGCCTTGGCTCAGTTCCTCGCCATCGAGCACAATTTCACCGGCGATCAGGAAGACTACCACAATCCCGCCAACGTCCTCTTGCATCGCGTCCTGCAGCGCGGCAAAGGCATGCCGATCACTCTCGCCCTCTTGTGGATGCTGGTGGCGCGCCGCCTCGGCCTGTTGATGGAAGGCGTCGGCCTGCCGGGGCACTTCGTAGTCTTCACTCCCTCCGGCGCCGGCCGCCGCTGGTTCGACCCCTTTGCCAGTGGCCGCGAAATCGGCGAAGCGGAAGTCCGCGGCATCGCCGCCCGCCAAGGTCACAGCTTCGCCCCCGGCATGCTCGATCCTCTGCCGACCCGTTTGATCGTCCAGCGACTCCTCCTCAACCTGCGCAACGCCTGGCTGAAATCCGGCGTCCCAGGTCGCGCCGAAGCGATCAACAAGCTGCTTTCCATCGCCGGCGAAGCCTCCATCCGCAGCCCGCGCAAGTGATGGCAGTCACAGATACTTAGGCCCGTTTTTGTCAATCAGTTTTTTCGCCGCACCTCTTCCCGAGATGGAAGCCGGTGTCATATTGACGAGCTTTATCCGAAAAACCAAATGTCAGAAGGAAGCCCATGAACGTCCATTTCATCACTCAGTGCGTTGTCGAACACGAAGTCGATTGCCTTGTCCTGCCGGTTTTTGAAGGCGAGATCGCCAAGGCCTTGGAAACCCGTCTGCTCCAGCCCGAAGACCGCACCATCCTGTCGATCCTGGTTGAGAAGAAGCAGATCACCGGCAAGGAGAACTTCTATCTCCCCACCCCGATGGCCAACTACGAATCGGTCCTCATCCTCGGCCTCGGCAAGAAAGAAGGCTGCGCCTCCCGCAAACTGCGCGAAGCCACGGGCAAAGCCGCCGCCACCATCAGCGCCGCCAAGAAGAAACACCTCTTCCTCGAACTCGCCCACACCGAACTCTGCGCCGGTTCCTTCGTCGAAGGCCTGATGCTCGGCCAATACCGCTATGATGAGTTCCGCACTCTCGACAAGGAAAATCCCCCGGTCGCGGTCAGCGAAATCTGCGTCCATGCCGCCGATGGCACCGACCTCTTCCTCGCCCAGGCCCACGTGTCGCGCTCCATCGTCCAGGCCGAATCGGTCAACTGGGCACGCGACCTCGGCAACGCCCCCGGCAACGCCATGACTCCAAGCATCCTCGCCGCCCGCGCCAGCGCCATGGGCACCGAGCTCGGCGCCGAAGTCACCGTCCTCGGCGAAAAAGAAATGACCGCACTCGGCATGGGCTCGCTCCTCGCCGTCGCCCAAGGCTCCGACCAGGAAGCCAAGCTGATCTGCCTCAAATACAGCCACACTAAAGCGACCAAGACCGTCGCACTCGTCGGCAAAGGCCTCACTTTCGACGCCGGCGGCATCAGCATCAAAGGCGCCAAAGGCATGGAAGAAATGAAGTTCGACATGTGCGGCGCCGCCGCCGTGCTCGGCGCCATGCGCGACATCCTCCACGCCAAGCCGATGATCAACGTCGTCTGCGTCGTCCCCTCGACCGAAAACCTGATCAACGGCAAGGCCGTCAAACCCGGCGACATCGTCAAGTCGATGAGCGGCAAAACCATCGAGATCTACAACACCGACGCCGAAGGCCGCCTCATCCTCTGCGATGCGATGACCTGGACCCTTAAAAACCACAAGCCCGACTTCATGATCGACATCGCCACCCTTACCGGCGCCGTCATCACCGGCCTCGGCCACCATTGCGCCGCCATCATGTCGAAAGACGACGAGATGGCAGCCGCCCTGATCGCCGCTGGCGACGAAAGCTCCGACCGTCTCTGGCGCCTTCCCCTCTGGGAAGAACACACCAAGCTGATGAAAGGCAAAGACGCCGACCTCTGCAACATCGGTCCCGGTTACGCCGGCACCATCACCGCCGGCGCCTTCCTCAGCGTCTTCGCCGAAGGCACCCGCTGGGCTCACCTCGACATCGCTGGCACCGCATGGAACTACAAAGGCTCCTCCTGCATCAGCGAAAAACTCGCCTCTGGCTTCGGCGTCCGCCTCCTCAGCAACTGGGTCAACAAGCTGGCCGAATAAGCCTCTTACACACCCTTCCAAGCGCCCCGTCTGCACCGCAGTCGGGGCGCTTTTATGCTCAGAAAAACCCTCGCCTACTTTCCGTGTCCCTCCGTGCCTTCCGTGGTAGAAATCGCCCTCGCCCATTTCGTGTGCTTCGTGTATTTCGTGGTCAAAAAATTTGCTCTTCGTGTCTTAGTCATCTTTCGCCTCGTCTCGCGCGTGCTAGTGTCACTGACACAGTGTTCGAAATCCACAGCCAAAACCGGAGAGATGCCGCCATGTCCAAGATCCTTTACACCCTCACCGACGAAGCCCCCGCCCTCGCCACCTATTCCTTCCTCCCCATCGTCCAGGCCTTCACCAAGGCCGCTGGCGTCCAGGTCGAAACTCGCGACATCTCTCTCTCCGGCCGCATCCTCGCCAACTTCCCCGAAGGCCTCGCCCCCGAACAGCGCATTAAGGATGACCTCGCCGAGCTCGGCGCTCTCACCCTCACCCCCGAAGCCAACATCATCAAGCTTCCCAACGTCTCCGCTTCAGTCCCGCAGCTCAAGGCCGCCATCGCCGAGCTCCAGACCCAGGGCTTCAACGTCCCCAACTTCCCCGAAGAAGCCAAGACGGACGCCGAAAAAGAAATCAAGGCCCGCTACGCCAAGGTCCTCGGCTCCGCCGTCAACCCCGTCCTCCGCGAAGGCAACTCCGACCGCCGCGCCCCTAAGGCCGTGAAAGACTACGCCCGCGCCAAACCGCACTCCATGGGCGCCTGGTCCAAGACCTCCAAAACCCGCGTCGCCACCATGGGCAAAAACGACTTCTTCTCCAACGAGAAATCCGTCACCCTCAGCGCCGCTACCACCGCCAAGATCGAGCTGGTCACCGCCGAAGGCACCAAGGTCCTCCTGCCCGCCCTCAAGCTCCAGGTCGGTGAAGTCCTCGACGCCACCTTCATGAGCAAAAAAGCCCTCGTCGCCTTCCTCGGCGAACAGATCGCCGCCGCCAAGAAGGAAGACGTCCTCTTCTCGCTCCACCTGAAAGCCACCATGATGAAGGTCTCCGACCCCATCCTCTTCGGCCACGTCGTCAAGGTCTTCTTCAAGGAGCTCATCGCCAAACACGCCGCCGCCTTCGCCGAAATCAACGTCGACTTCAACAACGGCTTCGGCGACCTCATCGCCAAGCTCGACCGCCTCCCCGCGACCAAACGCGCCGAAGTTGAAGCCGATATCGCCGCCACCTTCGCCGCCGGCCCCGAAGTCGCCATGGTCAATTCCGACAAAGGCATCACCAACCTGCACGTCCCCTCCGACGTCATCGTCGACGCCTCCATGCCCGCCATGATCCGCACCTCCGGCCAGATGTACGACAAGAACGGCAAGCAGAAAGATACCCTCGCCGTCATCCCCGACGCCTGCTACGCCGGCATCTACCAGGCCACCATCGACTTCTGCAAAGAGAACGGCGCCTTCGATCCCAAAACCATGGGCTCCGTCCCCAACGTCGGCCTGATGGCCCAGGCCGCCGAAGAATACGGCTCGCACAACAAGACCTTCGAAATCGCCAGCGCCGGCACCGTCCAGATCGTCGACGCCGACGGCAATGTTCTCCTCTCCCACGCCGTCGAAGCCGGTGACATCTGGCGCGCCTGCCAGGCCAAAGACGCCCCGATCCAAGACTGGGTCAAGCTCGCCGTCACCCGCGCCCGCCTCTCCGCCACCCCCGCTATCTTCTGGCTCGACAAGGCCCGCGCCCACGACGCCCAGATCATCGCCAAGGTCGAGAAGTACCTCAAGGACCACGACACCTCCGGCCTCGATATCAAAATCCTCTCGCCCTACGACGCCTGCATCGCCTCGCTCAAGCGCATCAAGGAAGGCAAGGACACCATCTCGGTCACCGGCAACGTCCTGCGCGACTACCTCACCGACCTCTTCCCCATCCTCGAGCTCGGTACCTCCGCCAAGATGCTCTCCGTCGTCCCCCTGATGAAAGGCGGCGGCCTCTTCGAAACCGGCGCTGGCGGCTCCGCTCCCAAACACGTCGAGCAGTTCGTTCAAGAGAACTACCTCCGCTGGGACTCCCTCGGTGAATTCCTCGCCCTCCAGGTCTCCCTCGAGCACCTGTCGCAAGTCACCGGCAACGCCCGCGCCAAGGTCCTCGCCGAAACCATGGACGAAGCCAACGGCAAGTTCCTGATGACCGACAAATCCCCCGGCCGCAAGCTCGGCACCATCGACAACCGCGGCTGCCACTTCTACGTCGCCCTCTTCTGGGCCCAGGCCCTCGCCGCCCAGGACAAAGACGCCGCCCTGAAGAAGCTCTTCACCCCCATCGCCGCTGAGCTCACCAGCAACGAAGGCAAGATCATCGAGGAACTCCTCGCCGTCCAAGGCAAACCGGTCGACATCGGCGGCTACTACCGCCCCGACTTCGCCAAAGCCGACGCGGCGCTGCGCCCCTCGAAGACGCTGAATGCGGCGCTGGCGAAGATTGGGTGAGCGATTTGCTCCCACACGATGAATGTGGGGGCTATAGTTTAAAATAACCTCGCGAGGATATACATGGAAATATTTATTAGTAATTTCGGTCCTATAAAAACAGCGAAAATGCCAATTAAGGATATTAATTTCTTGATCGGACCACAGGCATCCGGTAAAAGTTCAATAATAAAATTGGTGAATTTCTTTCTTCAGGCTAGAGACATCGTAAAGAGCTATGTATTAGATAATCTTAAAAATGGCACTGGACAAAATAAGGGCAATAAAATCAGTTTTGAATTAAACGATGCCTTAAGGCGAAATTTCGTGCCGTTTTTTGGGCCAATGGTTCATGCGCAGAATATGTTGGTTAAGTACGATTATGGTAATTCATTTAGCATGACGCTAATGCCAGATACAGATCCTAAGAGGCCAGTTTTTTTAATTGGAGAGTCTCTTTTAGGGGTGATTTCTGAGATATTTCATAAGAATTCCTCGACATTTAAATCTCATTACTCGAATGTTCGTTTGTTTTCCGATAAAAACGACATGATTTCAAGTTCAATTATAAGTAAAATTGAAAGTGATATTAGTGATAAGATTAATAAGCATTTTTCGTTTGATTACAACCTTATATTCATTCCTGCAAGCCGAGGCATTACATCCACGCTTTGCGAACAGTTAATGGGGATCGACCCTAAGCTTATTGATACACCTACCAAAAATTTTATTGATAGATCAAAGTTGCTGCGATCCTATTTTACACATACAGTTGATGAAATTATCAACTCTGATCCTAGATTGAAAGGCAAGAGCTTTAGTGAACTTGTTAATAGAATGAGGAGAATATTGAAAGGTAATTTTTATGATGACAATGAAGGTGGGAGAATTGAAATCGGCAACAAAAAATATGTTAAGTTGAATTTCAGTTCTTCAGGACAGCAAGAGTGCCTATGGGTTTTGTTAACGCTTTTTTTGGTTGCTATAGAAGGCGCAAATGTTTTGTTTTTCATTGAAGAGCCAGAAGCACATCTTTTTCCTGAAGCTCAAATGGATATGGTTGAATTCATGGCAAATGTTCATACACTCACAAGATGTAAATTTCTTATTACGACACATTCACCATATATACTTAGTGCAGCGAATAACCTTCTATATGCAGATAGAATTACAAATTCCGGTAAAGATGTATCGCATTTAATTCCCCGAGAATTGCATCTTCCTTGTGATTTAACAACATCATTTATGATTCGCGAGGGTCGCATCATTTCTATATTTGATGAAACTATTAAACAGATTGATGCTGCGGCCATTGACTCTTGCTCAGAAAAAATTAATCAACTTTATAGCCAGCTCGAAGATGAGGACTTTAAGAAATGAAGCGATTAACTGCAGAAAATGCTACTACAATTGATAGGCGCATGCAAATTGTTTTTGATGAAAATGGCAGGTGTTATAAAGCTACCAATCCACAACAGAAACTCACACTTAGATTTGTAGTTGATGGAAATTTGGTTGTTGGAGAAAATGTTCGATGTGACAATGCGTTTTTCCTCCCTGAGGATAAGAAAATTTATTTTATCGAACTCAAGGGCTGCGATTTGAAGCATGCCTGTGAACAAATTTTCAACTGCCTTAAAATTTTTACTGAAGATATTAGTGGCCAGATTGTTTTTGGTCGTGTTGTTCTCTCTAGAACTTCCACTCCTGACATCCAATCTAACCAATATAAAACCCTGTCTGCTGCCTTGAGGCGAACTGGCGGTGATTTGGGTCAAAAGTCTAGAGTTTATCAAGAGGTGATTTAATACAGTGGCTCTTCCAGGGTGCAGCCTCTATTCGGAGCATCCCAAGGTGGGTGATTTCAAAATAAACCCGAAAAATTCCAACTTACTCAAGTGCCTGCCATTCCAATATTTTTAAATTACTTAGGAGACTGAGAATGAGAAATCAGAATAACTGCGACTTGCTTAAGTCGGATATTGATAGATATACAAAGTGGGTAAATATTTCTCATGGGCTTGCAGTGTTTGATGTGTTTATGGTGATTACAGTTCAGGGCTTGGGGAAATTGGATTCGAAACTTTTAAAAGAAGACCAGATGCTTATCCAGCAAGGAGCTACCAGTAGTCCAGTTGGAGATGTGAGTGATCATGTTACATTGTCTTATCTCTGGGTTTTGGGAGCTTATGAAATAATTCGATCTCTTGATCAGCGAGCAAGGGTTGATACAGGCTTCTTCCCTCAAAGCCGAGAGCATTTGCAGAAACTCAAATGGCAGTTTGAGAGATTGAGAATTCCATTAGCAAAATTTGAACCTGCAAGGAAGCATTCCGATACAGATAGCCATATTGCATATCCTGCTATTAACACAGCATTAGGGGTTACATGGCAGGTGTCGGAG
>CAMCSH010000054.1 GCA_945877655.1 Lentisphaera araneosa HTCC2155
GATTCAAAATTCAAAATTCAGCATAACATGAACTCGCGAGCCAATCGCCCGAAGCTACTCAGACAACCACAAACGACTGCTTGAGATTGTCGATGAGATGACTATCCTGCACATGGAGCTTCTCAAAGCCAATGTGCTGGACGGGGAGAACTCTTGACTCTCGAGTTCATGTTATGCTGAATTTTGAATTTTGAATCTTGAATCTGGATCCCTCCATTAAGTTATTTTCCTCTCCCGGCTTGCTTGGGAGTGGGAATCAGTGATATAATCCAAGCATGTCTGAAGAATTACAAAACCATCCGATCCTCATTGTCGCCTCCGACCCGCAGGTGCGCGCCGAGATCCGCGCCGCTCTCGGTCCGGGCTGGAACATTCTCGTCCGCCAGTCGGTGGAGCGGGCCCTGCAACTGCTTGAGCAGACCGAGGTTGGCTTGGTCATCTGCGCCACTCAGCTTGAAGACGGCAGCTGCGTCGAGATGACCCAAGCCCTTCGCCATGAATCCATGTTCATCGACCTGCCGCTGCACCTGGTGGTGGAGGAAACGGTCGAAGCTCTCGCCGTACAAGCGCTTGAGCTCGGCGCCGATGACGCTTCTTTCCGGCCCTTGAAAAGCGCCGTCTTCGCCGCCAAGGCCGCCCGTGTCCTGCGCACCAAGCTGCAGGCCCGTCAAAATCCCGTCACCCTGTCGGTGCGTCTCGACGCCAGCCAGGTCCCCGGCGTGATGCAATTTCTCGAAGCCGAGCGCAAGACCGGCCTCCTCAAGGCCAGCTCCGGCAAGAACCACGCCGAGCTCACCTTCAAGCAAGGCCGCATCGTCAAGGCCGAGACCGAATTCTGCGCCGGCAGCCAGGCAGTCACCGAAATCCTCGCCTGGCCCTACTGCCAGATGCGCTTCTTTGAAATCCCGGTCGAAGGCGACGGCGAGACCAACATGCAAGTCTCGTCCGCCTTGATGGACTGCGTCTTCGAAGTCGACGAATACCGCGCCGCCCAGGATCGCCTCGGCGACCCCGAGCAGACCTTCGTCCAGGGCACTCAGACCTTGCCGTCCGAGGCCAACAAGGCCGCCCGCCAGGTGATCAAGTTCGCCCTCTCCGGCCAATCCATGCAGGAGATCCTCGATTCGGTCCGCCTCAACCGCCGCCACCTCGTCCTCCTGATGGATCAGCTGGTGCAGAAAGACTTCCTCCGCCATGCACCGCCGCCCCTGTCGCAATGGCGCTCCCAGGTCGCCGCCTCGATGCTGCAACTGCGCGGCAGGACCCGAAATTTCCTCGCGCCACTCGAGCGCCAGCTCATCAATCTCGACCTGAGCAAGATGAAGACCTGGGATCAGCTACCGATCCGCCATGTCGATGCCGATGCCAGCGAACTGCCGACCTTGATTCTCGCCGGGGACAATCCCGCCGCGACCGAAAAGGTCTTCCGCGCCTTGGTCGTTCTCGCCGGCGCCTTCTCCGGCGGCAAGGCCGCGATGCAGAGCAAACGCGCCAACGAAGCCAACACCATCCTCGAGCTTCCCGGCGGCTGCATCGCCCTCGTCAAACTGCCGCCCAAGCTGGATAGCCACTACCTGCGCCAGGTCGGCGAAACCCACGCAGCCACCTTCGCGCAAATCCTCGTCGCCTCCTCCGCCGAACGCGAAATCGCCGCCGGTAACCGCACCCGCATCAAACTGCTGAGCGACGCCTTCGCCGCGCCCCTCTTTGTCGCGCTGCCGCCGGTTTCCGATGCCTCAGTCCGCAACGGCTTCATCATCGACTGCCCCGCCTGCACCCACCGCCTCACCCTCGACATGGACGAAGCCGGCTCGATCGGCGGCTGCCCGATCTGCGAGTCGGAAATGGTCGTGCCGGAAGCCCTGGCCCATGCGGCGCAGGCCCTGCGGCTGCCTTACGACATCCCTTGCATCGCCCTCGATGGCGGCAACGCCGACGCCTGCGAATTGCTCGCCCTCTGCGTCTGCGACGCCTTGTCGCACTCGAAGCCCTGAGCGTCTTCCAGAGCGAATTATTCGCAGCCTGCTTTAAAGTCATCCGACTTGCTCCCCCTCCACCCCTTCAGCCCCCATGCATCCCATGTCCCGTCTGGTTCTTTTCGACATCGGCGGCGTTCTCATCCGCATCCGCACCTGGGACCGCGCCCTCCGTGCCGGCGGCTTGTCGGCGGCGCGCTGCAGCGACTTGCTGCCCCGTCTCGGCGAGCTTGAAAAGCTCTGGATGGACTTCGAAAACGGGGACTGCGACTGGCCGGCCTTCCAAGGGCTCCTTCAATCCCGTTTCCAGCTCAGCTCCGAAGAGTCGGAAGCCTGCGCTTTCGCCGTTCTCGACAAAGCCTTTCCCGGCAGTGCCGAACTGGTCGATGAATTGCGCCGCGGCGGACTCCGCCTCGGCACTTTATCGAACACCAACGCCTTCCATTGGGGCCACATGGCCAGCGGTTCCGGCCCCTTCCGGCTGCCCATCGACGGCTTCGAATTCCCCTTCACCTCGTTCCAGATCCGCGAGCTGAAACCCGGGCCGGAAATCTACGCCGCCGCCGAAAAGCTCAGCGGCCACGCCCCCTCCTCCATCGCCTTCTTCGACGACCGGGCCGAAAATGTCCGGACCGCCTTGGATCGCGGTTGGTGCGCCGAACGCATCGATCCCGATGGCTCGCGTCCGCCGGCCCAGCAGATCCGTTCCCACCTCCGCCGCTGGGGCTGGATCGGATGAGCGACCAGGGCAAGATCATTCTCATCGCCCTCGGGCTTTTCACCCTCGGCGGCCACGCCGTGATGGCCTTCGCACTGTGGCGCCAATCGAAGCGCCTGGAAGCCGAGAAGCCCCTCAATGTCTGCGGCCCCGGCGGCTGGGCCCTGCTCGCTCTGCTCTTCGGTGGCTTTAGCCTCTGGCTCTTCCGCCAAGCCCACGCCAGCGGTGAAAAAATCCTTCCCGACGACGCCCGCCTGTGCTTCAGCGAGCCCGCCAATCCGAAAGCCTGGATCGACCAGAATCCGCTCTGCATTCTGCATGTCTATGATGATTGGAGCGCCGCTGATTCCCAGCTCTGCCAGGGCCTGCTTGAGTTCTGGCGCCCACGGGTCGACTCGCTCCACATCGGCCGGGTCGAGACCAGTGATCACCCCGAATGGCGCGACCCTTCCTTGCCCCTCCCCTATCTGGTCCTCTACCGCGACGGCCTCGAGCTCAGCCGATTTGCGCCGCCCGCAGAAAATGCCGAACTGCAAAGCCGGCTTCGAGTTCTGGATGAAAAGCCGGGAGTTTCCTGAATGCTCAGCCCTTGGCCTTGCTGAAGCTCGCCAGCATCTCCCGATAGTTGTCTTCCAACGAGTGTTGCAAAACCGCTTCGCGAGCGCGTGAGGCGATGGCAGCGCGTCGAACCGGATCGAGCAGCTCGACGATGCGGCTAGCCAGAGCCTCGATGTTGTCGGGCGAGTCGATGATGTAGCCGGTCTCGCCGTCTTTGATCAGCTCGCCGGCGCCGTTGAAGGCGGTGGTCAGGGTCGGCAGACCCGAGGCAAGGGATTCCAGCACAACCAGGGAACAGGGGTCGTACCAGGTCGGCTGCAGATAGGCATCGGCGGCGGCGTAGAGTTTCTCAGGATGTTTGAGCGAGCCGAGGAAGCGCAGGTTGTCGCTGCAGCCGAGCTCCTTCGCCTGGGCCAGATAGGGCTTGCTGCGACCGGCTCCGGCGACGACGATGACGAATTTCTGCTCGTGACGGCGGACCAAGGGCAGGGCCTCGATCAGCTCGCGCAGGCCCTTGAGCCGGAAGTTGTGGGCAACCACCGCGAGCACCGGCACATCCTCGGCCAGGCCGAGCTCGCGACGGGCGGCGAGGCGTTCGTCGGCGGCCGCGGGACGGAAGCGCTCGAGGTCGACGCCGTTGTAAATCAGGTCGATGCGATCATCAGGCAGGCCGTGAAATTCCTGCATGTGATTCTTCACCATCTGCGAGATGGCGATGAAGCGGCAGCCCGGCACGGCAAACTGCTGATTTTCGATCCAGCGGGCCGCGAGGTGTTTCGGCGACAACTGGTTGAAGGCCGTTTTGAGTCGGGTGCTGAAGCCGCCGACGAGCCGGGAGTTCTGCCGTTGCGAAGCTTTGGTGACCCCGCCATGAGGCTGGAAAACATTGGCTCCAATGCATTTGCCGGTGCCGAGCACGACGTCGTAGCCGCTCCGTGTGCGCTCCTTTGCGGCGCGCGCAAATTGGATCCACTGCAGCCAGCGGATCTGGCTCACCAGTTTGCCCGGGGCGATGGTGTGGATCTGCAGTCCCGGACGCAAAAGCTCAGGCCGAGGCTGCGACTGGGTGATGATGTCGACCTGATGTCCTTGGGCGCAGAGCCAGTGCGAGAAGTCGCGGAGGTAGACTTCGGCGCCGCCGAGACCGGGATTGAAGTGCTCAGAGATGAAGGCGATGCGCATGTGTAGATGTGGCCGTGGTCATTGATTTAAAATCGTTTATAGCGAGTGCGTTCTTGCCCCGGAGGGGCAGCCGGCAGATAGCCCAGGGTGTAGTCCGAGGAACGAGGACAAACCCTGGGTGAGGAAGCTACCGAATGCAGCCCCGAAGGGGCGTCCAGAATGCTGTTCGATCCGTGAAGCAGTTTCTGAACACCCCTTCGGGGCTCGATCACTTTCGCCTCTTGACCCAGGGTTTGCTCCTGCGTCGCTACACCCTGGGCTATCTGCCGACCGCCCCTCCGGGGCGCGAGCTGCAATGAAATATTCAGGGTTCATGCCCGTGTCAGCCGATGGTTTTTGTAATCATAAAATGTGGACATCGGGCTTCTCCTCAAGATTTCTTCCCAATCTACACAGGCGCAAGCCTCCTGCAAGCTTGACCGAAATCGCCACCGTGGCATCGCCGAAAACGCGCCTCGCGCTAGATTGCGCCGCAAATCAAACCAGGAGCTCTTCATCATGGCCATCGACGAACAGAACTTCCGCTACCAGCAGCGCGGCGTTTCCGCTTCTAAAGGCGACGTGCACAAGGCGATCGCCAAGGTCGACAAGGGCCTCTACCCGCAAGCCTTCTGCAAAATCATCCCCGACTGGCTCGGCGGCGACAAGGACTTCTGCAACATCGTCCACGCCGACGGTGCCGGCACCAAGTCCTCATTGGCCTACATCTACTGGCGCGAAACCGGCGACCTCTCCGTGTGGAAAGGCATCGCCCAGGACTCGATCGTGATGAACATCGACGACATGATCTGCGTCGGCGTCACCGACGACATCCTCCTCAGCTCGACCATTGGCCGCAACGCCCGCAAGATCCCCGGCGAAGTGCTCTCCGCCCTGATCAACGGCAACGAGGAAGTCATCCAGTTCTACAACGACCTCGGCTTCCCCATGGTCAACACCGGCGGCGAAACCGCCGACCTCGGCGATCTCGTCCGCACCGTCGTCGTCGACACCACCGCCACCGCCCGCCTTCGTCGCGACCGCGTCGTCGACTGCGCCCGGATGAAGCCCGGCCAGGTCATCGTCGGCCTCTCTTCCTGGGGCCAAGCCAGCTACGAGAGCGAATACAACGCCGGCATGGGTTCCAACGGCCTCACCTCGGCCCGCCACGACGTCTTCAGCAAGGTCTACGCCGACAAGTATCCCGAGACCTACGACGGCGCCATCGACCGCTCGCTGGTCTACTCCGGCAAATACCTGGTCACCGATCGCGTCGCCGACATGCCGGTCGACATGGGCAAGGCGGTGCTCGGCGCCACCCGCACCTACGCCCCGGTGGTCCGCGCCGTCCTCCAGTCGATCGACCTGAAGAAGATCGGCGGCATCATCCACTGCTCCGGCGGTGCTTTGACCAAGTGCATGAAATTCGGCAAGGGCCTGCACTTCATCAAGGACAATCTCCTTCCCGTCGCACCCCTCTTCCAGCACATCCAGGCCTGCTCCGGCACCGCCTGGAAAGAGATGTTCAGCGTCTTCAACTGCGGCCAGCGCCTCGAGTTCATCGTCGACGCCGATGTCGCTGCCGAGATCGTCAAGATCTCCCAAGGCTTCGGCATCGCCGCCCAGATCACCGGCTACATGGAAGCCAGCGCCGACGGCGACAATCATGTCACCATCAAGTCGAGCCACGGCGTGTTTGAGTATTGATATGCAGAAGTGGACTGAAGCAAGCTCTTGAGCCAAGCGTTTCCCCCGAGAGCTGCTAGCCCTCGAGGGATTGAGCGTGCGGAAAGAGCCGAAGAAAGGCATCGGCTTTACCACAGAGGCACAGAGGACACAGAGTTAGCCATTGGTTTTTTCTCTGCGCTCTCTGTGTCTCTGTGGTGAACAACTTGCTTCGTTTGGTTCTATACCGTCATAAGCACCCTTATTTCTTCTCAGGCGCCTTGATGACCAGCGAGGCGACAATGCCGCCGAGGATCATCAGGCCGACCAGGCCGAGGCTGCCCCAGACAAAGACTTCTTTGCCAAGCAGGGGTTTAAGCCATTCGCCAAAGAGCATCTTGGCGCCAACCACCACCAACACCAGCGACAAGGCGGTCTTGAGATGGTGGAACTTGTCCATCATGCCGTCCAGAGCGAAGTAGAGCGAACGCAGGCCGAGAATGGCAAAGATATTCGAAGTGAAGACGATGAAGGGGTCACCGGTGATCGCCAAGCAGGCGGGGATCGAGTCGACAGCGAAGACCAGGTCGGCGCATTCCACCGTGATCAAGGCCACAAAGAGCGGAGTGGCGAAGAGCACGCCTTCTTTACGGAAGAAGAAATTGCGGCTTTCAATCTTGTCGCTGACCGGGACGAAGCGGCGTATGGTTCTCTGGATGAAGTCGGCGCCGGGAGCTTCGCCACCGTCTTCACTGGTGCGCAGCATCTTAATGCCGGTGTAGATCAGGAAGGCGCCGAAGACATACATCAACCAGTGGAATCGGGCCACCAACTCAGTGCCGGCACCGATCATCACACCACGCATCACAATCGCGCCGATGATGCCCCAGAAGAGGACGCGGTGACGATATTCCTTCGGCACCTTGAACATGGCGAAGACCGTGGCGATGACAAACAGGTTATCGACCGAAAGGGCCTTCTCCATCACGTAGGCCGCGAGATATTTACCCACCGCCAGACCACCAGTTAATGCGGAGCCGTCGACCGGGTCGATACGCCCGCCACCCAGCTCAAACCAGTTGTTGGCGTAAGCCATTTCCAAGGGTATCGCGAAGGCCAGCGCCAAGCTGATCCAGAAGGCCGACCAGCCTAAAGCTTCTTTCATCGTCGGCTCGTGATCCTTGCGGTTGATCACCAAGAGGTCGAGGGCGAGAAGGACTAGGACAAGTCCAATAAAAATGGCGACTGCAGTGATCACAAGTTTCTCCTTTTTGCGTTTTCATTATCAATACCTGCAACAAACTCCACTTGGATGAAATCGCAATTCCGACAATGGGGCGAAATCGGAAGAAACCCCGAGCTTGGCGCCTGCGCGAATTTCTCCAGCGATTTCTTGCATCCTTGCCAGCTTGGGTCGATTATCTTCGACAAAAAAACCACCGCCGCTTCCTTGCGAAAGCGGCGGTGAGTTTTTAGCGATCCAGGCTCAGCCCTTGATGTCGATGAGCTCGACTTCGAAGACCAGGGTGGAGTTGGGCGGGATGAGGCCGCCGGCGCCGCGCGCACCATAGCCGAGATTGGCCGGGATGGTGAGCTTGGCTTTGCCTCCGAGCTTCATCAATTGCAGGCCTTCGGTCCAGCCGCGGATGACGCCGGAGAGCGGGAATTCCGCCGGTGCGCCACGGTCGAGGGAGGAGTCGAATTTGGTGCCGTTGGTGAGCCAGCCGGTGTAGTGGACGACAACGACGTTGTTGGCTTTCGGGCTTTGCCCGACGCCTAAGACGAGGTGTTCGATCTTGAGACCGGTTTCGGTGGTGATTTCGGCCATGATGGTGACTTACTTGACGATTTCGAGGAGTTCGACGTCGAAGATCAGGTCGGACTTGCCGGGGATGGGGCCGCCGCCTTGTTCGCCGTAGGCCAGTTTCCAGGGGATGTGGAAGCGGTATTTGGAGCCGACCGACATCAGTTGGACGCCTTCGGTCCAGCCGGGAATGACTTGGTTGAGGCCGAAGGTGGCGGGTTCGCCGCGGTCGACGCTGGAGTCGAACTTGGTGCCGTCGGTGAGCCAGCCGGTGTAGTGAACCTTGACTTGGCTGGTGGCTTTCGGCTTGTCGCCTTTGCCTTCGGTGATGATCTGGTACTTGATGCCCGACTCGGTGGCCTTCAGGTCTTTTTTGGCGAGGAACTCTTTCAGTTCACCGGCGATGGCACCCTTGGCGGCGTCGGCCTTGGCCTTGGCAGCACCCTGTAGCTGGGCATATGCGGCTTCGAGCTGAGCTTGTTCTTAGGGCATTTTGCCGCCTTCGGTAGCGATCTTCAGGCCTTCGGCGAAGGCTTCGGCATTGACCGGAAGACCCTGGCTTTTGGCTTGCTGGCCGATCATGAAGCCGTTGGCGTAGGAGAGCATTTTGGTGGCTTCTTCGAGGGACATCTTGCTTTCCTTTTTGAGGGGGTCGGTGGCGAGGGGTTTGGCTTCGGCGGGAGCGGGAGCTTTAGCTTCTTCGGCGGCGAGGGCGGCGAAAGCGGCGAGGGAGATGGCGGCGACGGTCATTTTGAGCATGGCAGGACTCCGGGTTGGGTTTAGAGCAGCTGGGAAATCTTCCGCAGCTCGGCACTTTTACCAACCTCAAAGCAGCTGATTCTTCTCTAGCAATTCACGCAATTCTTCGCGACCGCGGGCGATCCGCGACTTCACCGTGCCGATCTTGCAGTCGAGGATCTGGGAGATGTCTTCGTAGCTGCGGTTCTCGACGTTGCGCATGATCAGCACTTCGCGGTACAGCGGCGTGATCTTCTCGAGATGCCGCCAGACGCCTTCTTCCAGCTCACGCATGCTCGAACTGGCGCTCGGGCCTTCGTCGTTACCGGCCAATTCCGGCGCCAGATTGCTGCCGTCCTTGCCTTCGATGCCGGCGTTGATCGAGACGTTCACCTTCGAGCCGCGGCAGCGGTTCCAGCGGTATTTGTTCTTGGCGTAGTTGGTGACGATGCGGAACATCCAGGTGGTGAACATGGCGTCGCCGCGGAAGGACTGCAGGACGCGGTACATCTTGATGAAGGAGTCCTGCACCACTTCCTCGGCATCCTGGCGGTCCTGCAGAATGCCGTAGGCGATCTGGAAGGCTTTCGCCCAGTGCCGCTCGATCAGCTTCGGATATTGATCTTCACGGCCATCCTTGCAGGCGGCGACGATGTCGGCATCACTGAGTTCATCGGTCATGGAAGACTCCTCAGTTCTGGATGCTGGCAATGATCTTGGTCACGCGCTTGTCGGCGCCTCGAACCAGGACGAAGGTGAGGCCGTAACGGCCATTGTCGAAGCTCAGTTTCAGATTGCCGCTCTCGCTGAAGGGCTGGGAGCAGGATGCGGTGCTCCAGCCGGACGGGAAGGCGAGCTTGGCTTTCACTTCGTCGACACTGAGGCCGACGAGCTGCGATTCGAAGCTTTTGAAGACACGGGCGGCGGCGTTGGCGGCGGAGGCCGGCGACACCGGTGCAGTTTCAAACACCGAGGGGTTGGGAGCGACTTTCCACATCAAAGCCAGATCCGTCTTCAGGTCGCTGCTCGGCCCTTGACGGGCGTTGAAGGTATCGTCGAGAGATTTCGAATGGCGGATCAGGATCCACGACACCAGAATGGCGGCGGCGATGGCGACGAGGAAAATGCTGACGATGAAGGCGCGGATGAAGATCGCCTTGCGGGTTTCATTGATTTCCAAGCTCAGCACTCCGGAAGTTGAAAGGTTGATAAGGTTGAAAGGCGAGCGACAGAGAGCAAGGCTTGCTGCAGGGGTGAAAGGCGGAGGACGGAACCTGAGTTTTTGCGTTCCGTGCTCGGCTCTTCGCCTTTCAACCTCTTCAGTTAATTCGCTTGATCCGGGCGCCGAGAGCGAGGAGCTTCTGCTCGACTTTTTCGTAGCCGCGGTCGATCATCTCGGCGTTCTGGACCCGCGAGGTGCCGGTGGCGCAAAGGGCGGCGCCGAGCAAGGCCATGCCGGCCCGGATGTCAGGCGAGGGCAGAGTGGTGGCGCGAAGACGCGAGCGGCCGCTGATGACGACGCGGTGCGGGTCGCAGACGACGGCGTTGGCACCCATGGCGATCAGTCGATCGACGAAGTAGAGGCGGGATTCAAACATCTTTTCGAAGAAGAGGCAGGAGCCCTGCACCTGGGTCGCGAGGGTGATCATGCAGCTCATCTTGTCGGAGGCGAATTGCGGCCAGGGGCCGTCGCCGATCACCGGCAGCGAGCCGTCGAAGTCGGAGTTGACCTTGAGCTTCTGGTTGGACGAGAGGAAGATCGAGTCGTGGCGCAGTTCGAGATCGACGCCGAGGGTCTCGAAGACGCGGCGGGTCATCCAGTAGGCGTGTTTCTCGGTGCCTTCGACGGTGATCTCACCGCCGCTGGCGGCCGCCAGGGCGAGGAAGGATGCGGCTTCGATGTGGTCGTGGCAAACGCGGTGGCTGGTGCCATTGAGCGACGGCACACCTTCGATGTTGAGTTGGTTGGTGCCGATGCCGCTGATCTTGGCACCCATCTTGTTGAGAAGGTGCGCCAGATCCTGGACGTGCGGCTCGCAGGCGGCGTTGCGGATGATCGAATGGCCGGAGGCGACAACGGCGGCCATCATGATGTGCTCGGTGCCGGTGACCGAGGCTTCGTCGAAGAACATGTCCGAACCCTTGAGGCCGCCGCGGACCGCGAAGTCGTAGCTGGCGTGCAATTTGACATCAGCGCCGAGCTTGGTCAGGCCGTAGTAGTGGGTGTCGAGACGGCGGCGGCCGATGACGTCGCCGCCGGGAGGATAGAGGGTGGCCTTGCCGAGACGGTGCAGCAGCGGCGCGACGAACATGATCGAGGTGCGCACCTTGTTGCACAGCTCGCGATTGATCTCGCTCTTGGTCAGGCTCGCGGCGTGGATGCTGAGCCGCTCGCCGCAACGCTCGACCTTGCCGCCCAGTTCAACCACTACGTCGAGCATGTGACGGACGTCGACGATGTCCGGCACGTTGTCGAGAATCACTTCTCTATCGGTGAGCAGACAAGCCGCGATCATCGGCAGAATGGCGTTTTTGTTGCCGGAGGCACGCACCGTGCCGCGCAGGGGAACGCCACCTTCAATCTCGAAAACGGACATAGAAACCTCGTCTGCTGTTTGGAATCCGCACACCTTAGACGCCATCGCCGCCCCTGCAAGGGAGTGCGCTGAGGACTGAGGAGCTAACGGGCTTCCGGACTCCTGTGTGTCAAGAAGTTGGTTTTCTGACCTCGTCCAGATATAGTCGCCGCCATCCCTCAACTTCATCGGAGATTGCCCATGCGATTCCAAGCTCTTGCTCTTCTCCTCGGCGCCAGCCTCTTCAGCAGCTGCGCCCTTTTCCGTTCCGAGCCGATGCCGGTAGTCACCAGCGACTTGCTCATCGCCAAGGACCTGAAATGGGGCGAAGGTCCCTGCCTGCTGCCCGATGGCCGCCTGATCTTTGCCGACATCCCAGCGAAACGCGTCCTCTCCTGGTCGGCAACTCAAGGACTTCAGACCTGGCGCAACAGCGATGGCCTCGCCAACGGCCACGCCCTCGCCCCCGATGGCAGCGTCCTTGCTTGCGAAGAAGGCTCGCGCCGCATCGTCCAAACGGACACCCAGGGCAAGCTCCTCAAGGTCATCGCCGAAATCGACACCGAAGGACACCATCTCAATTCTCCCAACGACCTGTGCTTCAGTCCCTCCGGACGCCTCTACTTCAGCGACCCGACTTTCGGCATCCACAACCGCCCCGAACTCAAACAGCAGCCGATGAACTCGGTCTTCAGCTGCAATCCCGACGGCTCCGAGCTGCGCCGCGAAACCGGCGCCGAGATGAAGCTCCCCAACGGCCTCGCCTTCGCCCCCGGCGGCAAACTCCTCTACGTCATCGACAGCGCGCTCGGCCAGGTCCTCAGCTACGAACTCTACCCCAACGGCTCCCTCGGCCGCGGCCGCCTCTTCTGCAAAGTCGTAGGCGCCGATGGCATCCGGGTCGACAGCCGCGGCCGCGTCTACATCACCGAAAAAGGCGGCATCACCCTCCGCTGGGCCAGCGGCGTCGAAATCTGCCGCATCCCCCTGGCCGACGGCTGCAGCAACCTGTGCTTCGGCGACGACATTCCTTCGGTGATCTACGTCACCAGCCCAAGCTCCTGCCGTCGACTGGAATTGCAGTGGCGCTGAACTGACGAACTGGCATCTTCTGCGGTTGATCCCGAGTTCTTGCCGGAACCGTGAACCTTTGCGATCTCCGCAACGATTCACCCGATGAACCCCGAGGCGTTTGTGACCAGCCACCCGTCCCCCGAAGATCTCCTCCGGCCCGAGCTGAGCCCCGCCCGGCTCGAGCACCTCAGGAGCGAAGCGACGCAAAGTCATACGGGGATTGGGAACTTGCCCCCAAGCAGTGGCCGGGACGGCAGTCCTGGGTTTCTGCTGCTCACTTCCTGTCGTAGCTAATCCTTAATCATCTTTAAACCTGGATCCTTATCATTTGCTTATTCCCTGCTGATTTGGATCCGTGATCTTGACAGGAACTTGAGGCCCCCTATCTTGGCGCCGTTCGACGCACAGCAGTGCGACGCTTTGATTCGCCCTCAGCGACCCCGGCTTTTCAGGGGATCCCCCCCACCAAGACCACTTTGATGCTAAGCACACCTTCTGCTCATTTACCTGCTGATTTCTTCACGCCTGCCCTGAATATCGGCTTGAGCGGCGGCATCGCCATGGGCAAAAGTGCAGCGCTCGCCATCTTTGCGGAATTGGGCGCCAAGGTCCAGGACGCCGATCAGGTGGTTCATCGCCTCCTGAAAGAAGACCGGGATTTGATCGATCAGATCGTGGCCCGATGGGGGCAATCCCTACTCACGGAACACGGCATTGACCGCAAGGCCCTGGCGGCAAAAGTCTTCGGCCACGCCGACGAACTCGCAGCCCTCGAAGTGATGATTCACCCTAGCGTCCGCCAAGCTATTGACAGCGCATTGATTCCCTCGGCTTTGAATGTCGTCGCCATTCCCCTGCTTTTTGAAAAAGGCTGGGCCAGCCGCTTCGATTACACCGTCTGCGTCTGGTCCCCGGCAGACCAGCAAGCCATCCGACTCGCCGCCCGCGGCTGGACCGAGGCCGAAAGCGCCGCACGCCTCGCCGCCCAGATGAGCGCCGATGACAAGCTCCAAAAAGCTGATTTTGGCCTCATCAATGACCGCGACCTCAACCACCTTCGACAACAAATTATCGATCTTCTCTCCAACCTTACAGGAAAAAACTCATGAGCGACCATTCAGACGAGAACGCCGCCGAAGGTGAAGCCAAAAAACGCCGCGGCCGCCCCGCCGCAGCCAAAGCCAAAAGCGACACCGCCGCCGTCACCGAAGCGCAGTCCCCCGTCGCCGAAGTTCCGGCCAAAGCACCGAAAGCCGCCAAATCAGCCAAGGCCGCCGACGAAGCCCCGGCCAAAGCCAGCGCAAAAACTCCCCGCCGCCGTAGCACCGCCGATGATGCTGACGCGAGCCCCGCAGCCGTAGCTCCGCCGGCTCCCGCACCTGTTGTTGCGACTCCCGCAGTCGACGCCAATGGCCCCAACGCCTTGGAAAAACTCTTCGCCGCCTCGGAAGCGAAAGAAGCTGCGGCGCCAGTGCCCGTGGCCCTGCAGCTCTCCGAACAGCCACCGCCGGCACCGCCCGAAGTCCGCGAGCCGGACCCCTACATCGACGACCGCAAGATCGTCATCAAGGAAGTTCCCCCTGCCGACGACGCCACCGCCAACGCCTTCTTCGCCTTGGTTTCGAACAAGCTCAGTCAAGTCAAGGCCCTGCCGCCGCCGACCACTGAAATCGACCCCATACTTCCTCCGCCCCGCCGTCGCGAAGAAGCCCCTCGCCTGGCTCCTCCCCAGGAAGTACGCCGCGAGCCCCTTCAAGACAACCGCCGCGACCAAGTTCGCGAACCCCTTCGCGACCGCGAGCAGGGACGCGATCGCGACCCCCGCGACCGCGAGCCGATGCGTGAACGGGAGCGCGAACAGCCTCGCGACAACAGCCGCGAAGCCCGCATGCAAGAAAAGTTCAGCCGCAATCGCGCCCGCGGCCTGCCCGAAGACTACGAGCTCGAAGACGAAGAACGCCGCCTGATCGATGCCGCCGCCTCGGGCGAAGTCGGCCTCGACATCGCCGACCTCAACTCCAAATCGATGCAGGAACTCAACGACCTCGCCCTCGACCTCGGCATCGAAGGCACCGGCTCGATCGGCAAGCAGGACCTCGTTCACGAAATCATCAAGCACAAATCGAAAGAACGCGGCGTCCTCTTCGGCGGCGGCGTCCTCGAACTCAACAGCACCGACGGCTTCGGCTTCCTCCGCAACCCGGAATACTCCTTCCAGCCCAACCCCGAAGACATCTACCTGTCGCCCACCCAGGTGAAGCGCTATTCGCTCCGCACCGGCGACACCATCATGGGCCAGTTCCGCTCGCCTCGCGAGAAAGAACGCTACTTCTGCATGCTCAAGATCGACTCGGTCAACGGCGACCCGCCGATGTCGAAGAAATCGAAGATCCCCTTCGAATCCCTCACCCCCGACTTCCCCACCAAGCGCCTGGTCATGGAAGACCGCCCCGACAACATCCCGATGCGGGTGCTCGATCTGGTCACTCCCATCGGCGCCGGCCAGCGCGGCCTCATCGTCGCCCCGCCCCGCACCGGCAAGACCGTCCTGATGCAGCAGATCGCCCAGTCGATCGCCAACAACAACCCCGAAGCACACCTCATCGTCCTGCTCATCGATGAACGCCCCGAGGAAGTCACCGACATGAAGCGCATCGTCCGCGGCGAGGTCATCGCCTCGACCTTCGACGAGCCCCAGTCGCGCCACATCCAGGTCGCCGAAATGGTGATCGAAAAGGCCCGCCGCCTGGTCGAACACGGCCGCAACGTCATCATCCTGCTCGACTCCATCACCCGCCTCGCCCGCGCCTACAACGCCGCCCAGCCGAACTCCGGCAAGATCATGTCCGGCGGTCTCGATACCAACGCCCTGACCAAGCCCAAGCGCTTCTTCGGCGCCGCCCGCAACGTCCAGGAAGGCGGTTCGCTGACCATCCTCGCCACCGCGCTGGTCGACACCGGTTCGACCATGGACGAAGTCATCTTCCAGGAATTCAAAGGCACTGGCAACATGGAGATCCACCTCGACCGCGGCCTCGTCGACAAACGGATCTTCCCCGCCATCAACATCGAGAAGTCCGGCACCCGCAAGGAAGAGCTTCTGCTCCATCCCGACGAGAAGGAACGGGTGTGGAAACTCCGCCGCGCCCTCCTCGGCATGCCGCCGGCCGAAGCCATGCAGCTTCTCGTCAACGGCGTCAAGAAAACCAAGTCAAATCCGCAATTCCTCATGACTTTGCAGGTTTGAGCCGTCAAATCCCGAAAACCATCTGCGTATTCTGATTGTCTCGCGAACCCCGAAAACTGAAACAGGAAGCCCACCATGATCAAGAAATTCAGCTACATCCTCGCCCTCAGCCTCGGCCTCAGCGCCAGCGCCGCCACCAACGAAGAACTCACCAAGCGCCTGCCCGAAGGCTGCAACATGGTCGTCACCTTGGATATCGAAAAAATCCTCACCATCCCCGCGGTGAAGAAGAAGCTCGACGACAAAGCCGCCATGCTGCCCGAGCAGCTCGCCCAGATGGAACTCGCCAAGAAGCTCGGCTTCGGCCCTGACTCGCTTGAGCGCATGGTCATCGGCATGAAAGTGTCGCAGAGCGAAGTCGAAGCCGGCAAACAGCCCGAAATGTCGGCCATACTGTCGACCAAAAAGCCGATGGACCTCGCCGCCGCGATCACCATCGCCAAGGCCGACCCCAAGATTGGCCTCACTGTCGAAGAGAAGAAATACCAGAGCCACACCTGCTACGTCATCACCAAGGCCGGCCAACCGGCTCCGGTCGTCATCGCCCAGCTCAATCCCACCACCCTCGTTCTCGGCACCAAGAACTCCGCCCTGCTCTCCATCGGCACCGCCAAGGCCGGCGCCAAGTCGCTCGCCAGCAACAAGGCCGTGATGACTGAAGTCGGCGCACTCAAAGGCCTCTTCGGCATCTACTTCGCCCTCACCGACGCCGATAAGGCGAAAATGGCCCAGAACGCCGCTGCAGCAGCTCAAAACGGTCAGGCCGATCCTGCCGCCGCCATGATGCAGACCTTCCAGGGCTTCTCCCTCGGTGCCGACTATGTCAACAACGCCCTTTCCATGGAAGGCCTGATCTCCTGCAAAGACGCCAACGGCGCCATGGGCATGGCCGGCATGGCCCAGATGTTCGGCGGCATGGCTCTCACCAACCCCGAACTCGGCATCCCCGCCGGTGCCTTCAAAGTCGCCGCGGACGGCAGCAAAGTCAAGCTCAGCCTCAGTCTCGACCAGGCCGTTCTCGACAAGCTCGCTGACAAGGCCCAGAAAGCCCAAGGTGGCGGTGAACTGGAAGTCACTCCGGTCGCCCCCGTCGGCGACAAATGATCCTCCTCCATTGACGAGATCCCTGAAGGGCGGCCCCGGCCGCCCTTCTTGTTTTTATCCTAAAAACCGCAGCAGAGGAATGGAGCCGGGTTGAAAGGTTGAAAGGTTGAAACGCAAGCACATGAACAACAGCAACAAAAGACGATTCTAAGGACATCTCTCAGGGGCGGCGAAGATGACTGCCGAAGCTTTTCTTCATAGTCGTTAGTTGTTGCTGTTGCAGCTAATCCTTTCAACCTTTGAACCTTTCAACCTTTCAACTGCGGTTTTTAGGTTTATCCACCACAAGCAGCAGATTTGCTGTCATCAAGCGCAAGTCTAGGATCTGCGCTCTTGCCGCGCCTGTGATTGCTCTTATACTCGATAGCAAACCAAGCCCCAACCCAGGATCTACCCATGTGCGGAATCGTCGCCTATATCGGCTCGCGCCCGGCCCCCGAAATCCTTCTCAATGGCCTCCGTCGCCTTGAATACCGCGGCTACGACTCCGCCGGTCTGACGGTGATGAGCGCCGGCCTTCTCGCCACGCTCAAGGCGCCCGGCAAGGTCCAGGCCCTCGCCGACGAAGTCGCCCGCGACTGGTCCGAAGACAA
>CAMCSH010000055.1 GCA_945877655.1 Lentisphaera araneosa HTCC2155
ATTTTCGTCTTCGACATCCCATGCCTCCTTGAGTTTTTAAGGTGATTTCATCATCTGGATTTAATATTAAATACAAGATTAAAAAAATCAAGTCGGCGCGAAGAGTTTTTTGGATTTGTGCGAAGAATTAGGGGATGTCGCGACGCTGCCGTTAATCACATCAATCCAATCACGCTGCGAAAGAAGCAGCGAATCTCTGCCGGTCGCGCCAAGAGCTTGCCTTTCCTTTATCGCTGCTTACCTTGCGCATGAACTTTTGGGAGTATTCACATCGTGAGCAATAAAAACACTCTTCTATGCCTGGCGGGCGGTGGCGTTCTCACCGCCAATGCTTTCATCCTCCGTGCAGCCGTCGACGATGGCGGCTTTTCCTGCGGGCTCGCGGCCGGTCTGGCGGTCCTCGCCCTGCTCGTCCCCCTCGCCATCGCCGTCGCTCGCGACTGGAAACGCGGCGAAACCAAAATGCACGAACTCGCCGTCCTCGCCGTCCTCGCTTCCTGCGCCCTCGGCGACCTGATCACCTCCGCCTGCGTCGCCCTGTTCATGAATATCGCTCTCCTGATTGAAGGCAAAACCGCTTCCGGTGCCAAAGGCTCGCTAGAAGCCCTTGCCCGCCTCACCCCGGGCCGCGCCCGCCGCATCGACGCCGATGGACAGGAAGTCGAAGTCGACCCCGCCACCCTGAAAATCGACGACCTCGTCCGCGCGCTCCCAGGTGACACCTTGCACGCCGACGGCGAAGTCGTCCGCGGCCGCAGCTCGGTCGATGAAGCCAGCATCTCTGGCGAGGCTCTGCCGGTCGACAAACAGGAAGGCTCGGCGGTTTTCGCCGGCACCCGCAACCTCAGCGGCATGCTCGATTACCGCGTCCGCCGCGCCGGCGAAGACACCACCTTGGGACGCGTCCGGGATTTGATTCTGAAAGCTGAATCGACCCGGCTGCCCTTCATCCGACTGGTCGACCGCTACACCCGCCATTACGTCCCACTCGTTCTCTGTCTCTGCGCAGCCGTCCTCTTTTTCAACCGGACCGAGCCCGATGTGTCGGCTCGTTTCGTCTCAGTGATGGTCGCCTGCTGCCCCATCGCCTTGATCCTCAGCACCCCGACCGCGGTGGTCGCCGCCCTCTCCGCCGCCGCCCGCCTCGGCGTCCTTTTCAAAGACGTCTCCCACCTCGAGGCCCTTGCCCGTGCCGACGCCTTCGTCTTCGACAAGACTGGCACCTTGACCCGCGGCGAATTGCAAGTCGCCCTGCTCAAACCCCTGCCCGGCATCGACGAACTTTCCCTCCTCAAATCCGCCGCCGTGGCGGAAGCCGGTTCGACCCACCCCGTCGCCCGCGCCATCCGCGATCTCGCCCGCCAAGCCAAGGTCAGCGTCCCCTCTCCCGACTCGCTTCATGAAGAGCCCGGTCGCGGCATGCTGGTCACTTGGAAAGACAGTGAAATCCTTGCCGGTAACCTCGCCTGGATGATCGACAAAGGCCACCAAGAAGAAGATTTCGGCCACCTCGCCCACCAGTCCGCCCAGGCCATGAGTCTGCTCTTTGTCGTTCAGGACGGCCAGCCCCTCGGCTTTCTCGGTCTTTCCGACACCCTGCGCGATGAATCCAAAGCTTGCCTCGAAGATCTCCGCGCCGCCGGCATCCGACGCACCGCCATCGTCTCTGGCGACCGCCATGCCGTGGTCAGCACCATCGCCAACGGTCTCGATCTCGACAGCTCCCACGGCGGCTGCTCGCCGGTCGACAAGGTCGCCCGCATCAACGAGTTGAAAGAGCAAGGCTTGCGCGTCGTCTTCGTTGGCGACGGCGTCAACGACGGCCCGGCCTTGGCCACCGCCGACATCGGCGTCGCCATGGGTGCCGCCGCCAGCGATCTGGCGATGGAATCGGCCTCGGTCGCCTTGATGAACAACCGCCTCGACCGCCTGCCCTTCCTGCTCCGACTCGCCCGCTCGATGCGCCTCGCCATTCTGCAGAACTTCCTCCTCGGTGCTCTGATCATCGGCGGCGGAGTGGTTCTCGGCGCCATGGGCCTGCTCTCCCCGGTTGTTGCCGCCCTGCTGCAAGTCGTCGGCGCCCTCGCCGTCGTCCTCAACTCCGCCCGCCTCTTCCGCCAAGGAGAAGAGCTGCGTGAGGACGGCTGATCGGATTTAAATTCGGAAATTCACCACACTTGGACCGGAGTTCAGATGAAACTTTCTCAAAAAATTGCCATCGACATGTCGCGCCGGATCATTGAAAACGATCTGGCGTTTCCGCTCACCCTGCATGGCACTGCGAATTTCTACAAGGTGTCGCTGACTCCCGCTCGCGAAGCGATGATATTGCTGGAAGAGACCGGATTTCTCCGCCGCCTCGAATCCGGCCGTCTGCGTCCGGCGGCGAAACTCCCCGCCAAGCCCCTCGGCGGCGAGACCAGTGGCAGCCCCGAGGAACGCCTGCGCAATGACATCATCCTGCGCAGCCTGGCGATCAGCGAGCCGGAGTTCATCCGCGAAGTCGAAACCGCCAAGTTTTACGACATCGGCCGCTCAATGCTGCGCCGCATCTTCGCCAACCTCGCGTCCGAAGGACTGATCGAAATCGTCCCCCGCCGCGGCTGGCGCCTGCGCCCCTTCCGCAATGAAGACCTCGCCGCTTACCTCGATATCCGAAAAGTCCTCGAAATCCGCGCCCTCGAACTCGCCTGGCCCCGCCTCGATCTCGCCCGCACCGCGTTGATTCGCGACTGCAACCGCCCTGATTCCAATGGTCAGCCGCAGATGAACGACGATCTCCACGACCTGTGGATCGGCAGCTGCGGCAACGACTACATCGTCCGCTTTTTCGACACCGTCGGAGCTTATTTCCATGTCATCCTCAACCACGCCGCCGCGACTACGCCGCAGATCGTCAACATGGCCGACGAACACGTCGACATCCTCAGCGCCATCCTCAAGCAGGATCTTGGTGCCGCCAAGAAGTCACTAGCTCACCACATCGACGCTCAGATGGAAGTGCTCGAAGCCCTCCGCCGCCAGGCATCGACCAAGTCGCAGCGCATCGGTTTGGCGGCAGATCATTGAATTGCGGCGCCAAATGAACGCCGCCAAGAGTTTTCAACGCCTGATCGTCACCGGCGGCGCCGGCTTCATCGGCTCGCATTTGGTCCGGCGCCTCCTTGCTAGAGGTGCAGAAGTCCTTAACCTCGACAAGCTCACTTACGCTGGGCATCTCAGCACTATTGCCGATGCCGCCGCCCATCCTCGCTACCAATTTCGGCAGATCGACATCACCGATGCCGAGTCGGTGCGGCAGGTCATCCGGGATTTCCAACCTGACGCCATCTTCAATCTCGCAGCCGAAACCCATGTCGACCGCTCCCTCGAAGACTCCGGCGCCTTCGTGCAGACGAATATCGTCGGCACCGCCAATCTCCTGCAGGTGGCTCTCGATCATTGGCGCCAACTACCCGATGAAGCCCGCCTGAATTTCCGTTTTCTGCAAGTCTCAACCGACGAAGTCTTCGGCAGTCTCGGTGAGCACGGTCTCTTCGACGAGGACAGCCCATATCGGCCGCATTCTCCCTATGCCGCCTCGAAGGCCGCCGCCGATCATCTCGTTCGAGCCGCCTGGCACAGCCATCACCTGCCGGTACTGATCAGCCACAGCGGCAACAATTACGGCCCGGCGCAATACCCCGAGAAACTGATTCCCCTGGTCATTCTCAAGGCCCTTCTAGGCGAAGAGATTCCGATCTTCGGCGATGGCGCACAAGTGCGCGATTGGCTTTATGTCGGCGACCATGTTGCCGCCCTCGAAACTCTATTGGATCACGGCCGTCCGGGCGAAAATTACTGCATTGGCGGTTCCAACGAGCGCAGCAATCTCGACTTGGTGCGGCAAATCTGCACCCAGCTCGATCGACTTCGCCCCGGGCCCCAGCCTTACGCCTCCTTGATCCGCTTCGTCGCTGACCGCCTCGGCCACGACCGCCGTTACGCCCTGAACAGCAGCAAACTCCGCCGCGAAACCTCATGGCAGCCCGTCACCCGCTTCGAGGAAGGGCTTGAAAAGACCGTCCTCTGGTACCTTGAACACCCCGAATGGTGTGCCGAAATGCTGCTCCAATCGCCCCTCAATCGTCGAGGCTTGGCGACATGAGCGAACTCCGCAAAGGCATCTTGATGGCCGGTGGCCGAGGCACCCGCCTCCTGCCCCTGACCACAAGCTGCAACAAGCACCTCCTGCCAGTACGGGGACGGGAAATGATCTTCTGGCCACTGCAAACCCTCCTCAATGCCGGAATCCGCGACATCGTTCTGATCTCCAATCCCGGCGACATTCCCGACTTCAAATCCTTGCTTGGCGACGGCTCTGCCTTTGGCATCTCACTCACTTATCTGCCTCAGTCGTGTCCCGCTGGCGTTGCCGAAGGCTTGTTGTTGGCGGCGAGTTTTCTCGCCGGTGCGCCGAGCCTGCTGATCCTCGGCGACAACCTCTTCGCTGGCCCAGAACTGCCGAAATTCCTCAAGTCGTCCCTCATCCCTGCCAACGACGCCATCGTCTTCTGCCGCGAGGTCGCCGCTCCTGGCGATTACGGCATTCTCAGCCGCGCCGCCACCGGTCAGCCGCAAGCCATCGTCGAGAAGCCCTCAGCCAGCCTCTCTCGCCTCGCGATCACCGGTCTCTACGGCTATCCTGCCGACGCGCCGGCCTTCGCCGCCCGGCTGCGCCCATCCCCCCGTGGCGAACTGGAAATCAGCGATCTGAATCAGCTTTATCTCGAAGCCGGACGGCTGCACGCCATCGACCTACCCGAGGACTGCGACTGGCAGGACATGGGCACCCACGCAGGCTTGGTGAAGGCGCAGGACCTCTGATCTCCTTCCTTTCTGACTGATCAAAGCTATCTTGCGACATGACCCAACAACGCCTCCAGACCAAGTTCGCCACATGACTACCAAACGCCTCCAGACCGCCACCGACCTCTTCCGCAAGCTGCGGGAGTTGGACGCCTACATCGTTGACAAATCCCTGCTCATCAAAGCCGTCCTCGAAGGCGATGAAATCATCCTGATGCCGCGTCCTCGCCGTTTCGGCAAGACCACCAACATGAGCATGATGGCGGAGTTCTTTGACTGCCGCAAGAAGGACCAAGACTGGCTCTTCGAAGACATGAAAATCCTCCAGGAAGGCCCGGAAATCCTGAAGCACAAAGGCGGCCACCCCGTCATCTTCATGACCCTGAAGGACTGGAAATGCCCGAATCTGGAAGAGTTGAAGAGTCGCTTGCGCCTGGCGATTTCTGACGTTGTCCGCCAATTCCCCGAACTGGATTCCGCCCTCTCCGGCATCGAGCTCCAGGAATTCCGCTCCCTGCGCGACAAGCAAGCAGATCTGCAACTGATGGCTGATTCTCTCAAGAAGCTCTGCCAATGGCTGAACCAGGTCCACGGAGCCAAACCCTTCATCTTCATCGACGAATACGACGCGCCGCTGATCCATGCCTGGAGCAAGAAATACTACGCTGAAGCCATAGAGCTTCTCCGTCCTTGGTTTAGCGCTACCCTCAAGACCAATCCCTCCCTCGGCAAGGCTGCCCTCACCGGCATCCTCCGCATCGCCAAGGAAAACCTCTTCTCCGGCCTCAACAACATCGATGTCTCCACCGTCATCGACCCGCTCCACTACGGTGAATATTTCGGCTTCACCCAGGAAGAAGTCGAAAAACTCCTCACCGACTTCGACAAGGCCGATCACATCGACGAAGCCCGCCGCTGGTACAACGGCTACACCTTCGGCGATAGCGTCATCTACAACCCTTGGTCGATCTGCCACTTCGCCCGCGATCCCAAGTCGGAATTCAAACCGCACTGGGTCAACACCTCCGACAACCAACTGGTCTTCGATTCGATCGACATTCATCACGACAAGGTGCGCCAGAATCTGCAAGACATCCTAGAGAACAAAGAAGTCCGCGTCGCCCTGCGCGAAGACACGGTTTTTGCGGACATCGCATCTTCACCGGAAACCCTGTGGAGCTTCCTCGTCTTTACCGGCTACCTCAAGGCGCTGCCCGCCGGCAAAAATTCTGCCGGGCGTAAAGAGTGGCATCTGTCTTTGCCCAACGAAGAGCTTCGCTCGATCTTTGGAACTCTTGTCGATCGCATCTGCTGGAAGCCTTCCTACAACGGCCTCGTGGATGTGCTCGACGCCCTTCTCGCTGACGACCCCGCCAAGCTCGAGATCGAGCTCAACGAGATGTTCGCCCAGATCCTCAGTGTCCACGATGTCGCCAAGTTCCCCGAGGCCTTCATTCACGGCTTCTTCCTCGCCCTTGCCGCCACCCTCGGCGACCGCTATATCGTCGAATCCAACCGCGAAGCCGGCGGCGGCCGCGCCGACCTCATCCTCATCCCCCGTCATCCGAGTGACTTCGGCATGCCCAAGGTCTTCGAATTCAAGTCGATCAAGCCCCGCGCCAAAGCTCAGCCAGCGATCGACGAAGCTCTCGGGCAGATCCGGAGCAAAGACTACGCCGCCCGCTGCCGCGCCGCTGGCTTCGATTCCTTCCTCGCCTTCGCCTTGGTGCAACAAGGCAAGAAGCTGTTTATCCGACAAGAAAGCCGCTGCACTGACAGTGCGGACCTCAGTACCCCTCGCAATCCATCCCAGGAAGCTGCTCGATGAAAAAGCCCACCTCTCCGCCCAGCCGCCAGAAGAAAAGCCGCAAAAAAGTCGTAGCGGTCACGAGCCAGGAAATCCCCAGGTCTGGCCCGCAACGCGCCGCAGCCGGCAAAGGCACTTCGCTCCTCCAGTCTCTTGCCCACCTCAGTCTTCCCAAGGTCAAAAAAATCCTGCGCGCCAGAGCTGATCAACTCCTCGCCGAGGCCGCCAGCATCGACCTCGAACTCGACAAGCACATCGTCCTCTCCGAATCCCAGCTTTCCTGCAGCACCGAAAACTTCTGGGTCCGCATCACCCAGGTCAGCGGCGCCTTGAAAATCGAATCCTCCACCGGCACCGAGTCCTGCCGCGAAGTCGCCGCCCTGCTCGCCTTCGTTCTCGAAGAAAAAACCACCCTCGGCCTCGCCGCGCCACCCACCGAAGAACAGCGCCAGCTCGAACACCTCGACGACGCTGAACTTGCCGAATTCGCTATCGCCGAACGCCGCCGCCGCGCCCTCGAAGAACCGCTCAGCCTGTCCAGCGCCGATCGCTCCACCCCCTGGACCGATTACGCCGTCGCCAACGCCAGCACCGGCAAGACCTACCGCGTCGCCCTGCGCTCCCTCGGCACCGGCGACTCCTACTGCTCCTGCCCCGACTTCCGCGACGCCGGCCTCGGCACCTGCAAACACCTCCTCTACGTCCAAGATCGCGCCTGCAAACTCTTCCGCAAGAGCGCCCTCAACATCCCCTACTGCCGCAGCCGCCATGTCCTCACTGTCCGCTACGATGGCCAGCCCAGTCTGCACCTCGTCGCCGCCGATGAAGCCCCGGCCGCCGAACGCCAGCGCCTCGCCCCCTTCCTGGATACTCCGCTCGACGAACGCGCCGCCGAGCTCGCCGAGCTGATTCAGTCCGGCCCCGCGATCCACCTCCACCCCGATGCCGCCGCCCTGCTCCAGCGCCGCCTCTTCCTCGGTCGCATCGACTCCCTCTGCACCGCCATCCGCCGCAACCCCGGTGCCCACCTGCTGCGCCAAGAACTTCTCAAGGTCGAACTCCGACCCTACCAGCTCGACGGCATCGCCTTCTGCGTCGGCCGCGGCCGCGCCATCCTCGCCGACGACATGGGCCTGGGTAAAACCATCCAGGCCATCGGCGTCGCCGAACTGCTCGCCCGCGAAGCTCAGATCTCGCGCGTCCTCATCGTCACCCTCACCTCGGTGAAATCGCAGTGGCTGGCCGAGATCGGCAAGTTCTCCCACCGCTCCGCCGAAATCGTCCTCGGCAGCGCCGCCGAACGCCCCGCCGCCTACCGCAGCGACCGCTTCTTCACCATCGTCAACTACGAACAGGTCCAGAAAGATCTCCTCCACATCGAAAACGCCCCCTGGGATCTGATCATCCTCGACGAAGCGCAGCGGATCAAGAACTGGGAATCAAAGACCGCCCGGGTGATCAAGGCGCTGCGCTCACCCTTCGCCGTCGCCCTCACCGGCACGCCGCTGGAAAACCGCCTCGAAGAACTCCATTCGATCGCCTCCTTTGTCGATCCCCACCAGCTCGGCCCGGCCTTTCGCTTCCTCCACCGCCACCGCGTCGTCACCGATACCGGCAAGGTCCTCGGCTACAAGAATCTCGAACAGCTGCGCCAACGCCTCTCGGAGTTCATGCTCCGCCGCACCCGTGCCCTCGTCCTCAAGGAACTGCCCTCGCGCTCCACCGAGGTCATCCGCCTCAAACCCACCGCCGAACAGGCCGATTTCGACGCCGCCCAGAAACGCATCATCTCCGGCATCGTCACCAAGAAATTCATCTCCGAAATGGACCTGCTGCGCTTGCAGAAAGCCCTCCTCCTCGCCCGCATGAACGCCGACTCCACCTTCCTGGTCGACAAGGAGACCCATTACTCCAGCAAGCTCCCCGCCCTCGCTGAATTGCTCTCCCGCCTCGCCGGTGAAGGACGCAAAATTGTCATCTTCTCGGAATGGACCACCATGCTCGACCTGATCGAAGAGACCGCCCTGCCACGCGGCAGCCGCTACGTCCGCCTCGACGGCTCAGTGCCGCAGAAAAAACGCGCCCAGCTCGTCACCCAGTTCCAAGACGACCCCAAAACCCGCATCTTCCTCACCTCCAACGCCGGCTCCACCGGCCTTAACCTCCAAGCCGCCGACACCGTCGTCAATGTCGACCTGCCGTGGAACCCCGCCGTCCTCGAGCAGCGCATCGCCCGAGCCCACCGCATGGGTCAGAAAAACCCGGTGCAGGTCTACCTCCTGGTCACCGAAGAGACCCTCGAAGAGCAGATCCTCGGCACCATCGCCGCCAAGAAGGAGCTCTTCTCCCAAGCACTGGAAGCCGATGCCGATCTCGACGAAGTGAGCTTGAGCTCAGGCATCGACGAGCTCAAACGCCGCCTCGAAACCCTGCTCGCCCCGCCGCCGGTCGCTCCGGTCGACGAATCGCAGCGCCAGGAAGTCGAAGAGGAACTCGCCCGCCAATCCCGCTCCCGCCTCGCCGCCGGCCAGATGCTCGGCGCCTCCCTCCACTTCCTCGGCAGCCTCGCCCCCCATCCCGCCGAGCCCGCCCTCGCCCAAGCTGTCCAAAAACAACTCGAAGCCAGCAGCAGCGTCGACGCCGATGGCGGCATCACCCTCAATCTCAAACTCGCCGACGCCTCCGCCCTCCAGGCCCTGGCACAAAACCTCGCCGCCATCATGGCCGGACTCGGCAAAACTTGAACGCTTCAGCGGATGAACTTGACTCATGACCACCCAGACCCTCGAAACCGCCACCGACCTCTTCCGCTCTGTCCGGGAGATGAACGGCTATCTCATCGATAAATCCCTCCTCATCAAGGCGGTTCTCAACGGCCGCCAGGTCGTCCTGCTGCCCCGCCCCCGGCGCTTCGGCAAGACCACCAACTTGAGCATGATGGCGGAATTCTTCGACCGCCGCAAGAAGGACCAGGATCAGCTCTTCGCCGGCATGAAGATCCTCCAGGAAGGCCCGGAAATCCTCAAACACAAAGGCGCACACCCGGTCATTTTCATGACTTTGAAAGACTGGAAATGCCCCGACCCCGACGAACTGAAGTCCCGCCTGCGTTTGGCCATGTCGGATGTCGCACGGCAATACCCCGAGCTCGACACCGCCTTGACCGGAATCGACCTTCAGGAATTCCGCCAAATACGGGACAAGCAGGCCGATCTGCAGCTCCTGCAAGCGTCATTACAAAAACTCTGCCAGTGGCTCAGTCAGACCCACGGATCAAAGGCCTTCCTCTTCATCGATGAATACGATGCACCTCTGATTCACGCCTGGAGCAAGAAATACTACACCGAAGCCATCGAGCTGCTCCGCCCCTGGCTCAGCCCCACCCTCAAGACCAATGACCACCTCGGCAAAGCCGCCCTCACCGGCAACCTCCGCGTCGCCAAGGAAAACCTCTTCTCCGGCCTCAATAACATTGACGTCTCCACCGTCATCGACCCGCTCCAATACGGCGAATTCTTCGGCTTCACCCAAGAGGAGGTAGAACTGCTTCTCACCGACTTCGGCAAGGCCGACCACATCGACGAAGCCCGCCGCTGGTACAACGGCTACACCTTCGGCAAAAGCGTCATCTACAACCCCTGGTCGATCTGCCACTTCGCCCGCGACCCAGATTCGGAATTCAAGCCCCACTGGGTCAACACCTCCGACAACCAACTGGTCTTCGATTCGATCGACATCCATCACGCCAAAGTCGTGCAAAACCTGCAAGACATCCTCGAAGGCAAAGAGGTGCGCGTCGCCCTGCGTGAGGACACGGTGTTTGCGGACATCGCAGCTTCACCAGAAACCCTGTGGAGCTTCCTGGTGCACACTGGCTACCTCAAGGCTCTGCCGGCCGGCAAAAATTCTGCTGACGACAAGATATGGACCCTGTCGCTTCCCAACGAAGAGCTGCGTTCAATCTTTAGGATCTTCGTGCGACGCGCCTTGTGGAAGCCCTCTTACAACGGCCTCGTGGATGTGCTCGACGCCCTTCTCGCCGATGATCCCGCCAAGCTCGAAAAAGAGCTCAACGAGATGTTCGCCCAGATCCTCAGCGTCCACGATGTCGCCAAGTTTCCCGAGGCCTTCATCCACGGTTTCTTCCTCGCCCTCGCCGCCACCCTCGGCGACCGCTATATCGTCGAATCCAACCGCGAAGCCGGTCTCGGCCGCGCCGATCTCATCCTCATCCCCCGCCATCCGAGTGACTTTGGTTTGCCCAAGGTCTTCGAATTCAAGTCGATCAAGCCCCGCGCCAATCCCGCTCCGGCGATCGACGAAGCTCTCGGGCAGATCCGGAGCAAAGACTACACCGCCCGCTGCCGCGCCGCCGGCTTCGAGCACTTCCTCGCCTTCGCCTTGGTCCAACAGGGCAAGAAGCTGCACATCCGACAGGCACCTGGAACATGAAAGTCGCCTTCTGCTGCGACGCTGGCAGAGCCACCGGCAACGGCCAGATGTTGCGCTGCCTCGCCCTCGCCGATGCACTCAAGGCTCTTGGCGCGACGTGCATCTTCCTCTGTCATGACGCCCCCGACGCCATCGCCGGGCAGATCATGGCCGCCGGACACCGCATTGAAACCCTGCTTAGCCAGAACCCGATGATCTACCGCGACCGGGATTCCCTTGAACAGGAGGACGCCGCCGCCTGCCTGAAAGCCCTGCCGGGCAGAGTCGACTGGCTCGTCGTCGCCCACGTTGCCCTCGGCCCGGTCTGGGAGACGGCGATGCGCCCCGCCGCCCGCCGCATCCTCGCGGTCGACACCCTGGCCCGTTTTCACGATTGCGACATCGTCTTCGACCAGACTCACGGACGCGACCCCGCCGCCTACGAACCTTTCGTCCCCAAAAGCTGCGAAGTTCTTTGCGGTGCCCGCGACGCCTGGATGCGTTCCGAATTCGCTGCGACCCGCGCCACCAGCCTGCCGCGACGGCGCGATCCCCACTCGCTGCGACGAATCCTGATCAGCTTTGGTCACGGCGAGTTCTCAGGCGTTCTGATCGCCGCCCTCTACTGCGTCGACAAACTGCCCGGCATCGAAGTTCGCGCCATCCGCGGCGGCTGCCGTCACTTGTCCGGTCTCGATCTCATCTCCTATCCGTTGGAGCTTCTCGACACCGTCGACAACATGGCCGAGCATCTGGCCTGGGCCGACTTGGCCATTGGCGCCAGCAACTCCTCCGTCTGGGAGCGCGCCTGTCTTGGCGTGCCGTCGATCAACGTCCCCCTGAACGGCCATCAAGATCTCAACGCCTCCAACACCGCCCTGGCTGGCTGGGCCTGGTCGATGGGCCGTGACGACCTGATGAAAAAAGCCCACGACCTGTTGCTTCCTCTGTGCCGCGAAAACCCCATCCTCAGCCGCATGTCCACCGCCGCCGCGAGCGTGGTCGACGGACTTGGGGCGCAGAGATGGGCGGAGAGGATGATGAAAGAGAGCGAAGGATAGTCGCCGCCCTCCTCGCGCTTGCCTAAAGCCGTGCTAGCTTGGCGGAAATGATTAGGATTTATCTTAAAAATCTATGCCTGCCGCCTCCCAAATCCTCTCTTCACTGCGGCTTTTTCTGCAGGCTCTTCCTCTTGTCCATTGCCGACGATTCCGCCTGCTTCTCATTCTCATGAGCACCACTGCCGTGATGGAAATGCTCAGCCTTGCTGGCCTCTTTCCCTTCCTCAGCCTCGCCCTGCAACCCGGAAATTTTCTCGATAGCACTTGGGGGCGGAACTGCGCCGAGCTCTTTGGTACCTCAGAATCCTCGCAACTTCTCCTGCGTCTCGGCGTCAGCTACTTGGTTTGGATTGTTCTGACTTTGACGGTCGGCCTAGCCGTCACCTTTCTCCGCGCCGGCTTCATCCGGGATCTTAAGATCTATTGTTCGACCGAGCTTTTTCGCCGCTATCTGCATCAAAACTACCTTTGGCACTCCGCATCGAATTCGTCTAACCACGCCTCGTCGATTTTCGAAGCGGTCGGGCGTGGGGCCGAGACAGCGATGAACTCGCTGCTTTTAGTGATTGCCAATACCGCACTTGCCGCGATGCTCATCTTTGGCATTCTCCTGATCAAGCCCTTGATCCTGTTGGCCAGTATCGGCGCCTTAGGGCTCATCTTCGTTTGCCTCTGGTTCCTGCGCCGCCGCTTCCTCGTCTCCGATGGCCAACGCTGCGCCGCGCTGTGGGGCAGCAAGGCGAGGCTTTTCAACGAGGCCTTCAGCGGCGTCAAAGAGATCAAGGTCTACAATCTCGAGAATGTTTTCTGGAAACACTTGGAGCCGATCCAAACTGAACTTTCCCGTTTGGAAAGCAAGCCGCCAGTCAGCGGCTATCTGCCACGTCAGCTGATCGAAGCCTTCATCATGATGCTCGCCGTTGGCGGTGTTTTGATTCTCTGTCAACAAGGCCAGGAGAGCCTCAATGCTCACCTCCCTTTGATTGCCCTCACAGCTTTCATCTTCCTCCGCATCTTCCCGCCCCTCAACCTGATCTTCATTAATTGGCAAAATCTCGTCGAAAACGCCGCGCTGTGGGATCGGCTGCGTGAAGGCTTGTCCCTGCCCATTGATCAAGAAGTTGTCATCGACAAGCTCGATTTCACTTCCGGCATCCGCATTGAAAAAGTCTCGTTGACCTACCCCGGATCGAAAACTCCGGTCCTCGACAAGGTCGACCTCGACATCCCTTGTGGCTCGCGCATCGGACTCGTGGGAGAAACCGGATCGGGCAAATCAACCTTGGTCAACCTCATCCTCGGCCTCCTCCAGCCTAGCTCCGGCCGCATCCTAATCGATGGCCACGAACTTGATCCTGTCACCCGGAGCTCATGGACCCACTCTATCGGCTATGTCCCGCAGGAAATGCACCTTTTGGATGCCCCGATATGGGAAAATGTTGCCTTCGGTCAGCCTCGCAACCTAGTAGATATGGAAAAAGTCCGCGAGGCGGCCAAGGCGGCCGAGATCGCGAGTTTTATCAATTCCTTGTCCGAGGGCTATGAAACCAAGGTTGGAGAACGCGGCATCCGTCTTTCCGGTGGCCAACGCCAACGTCTCGCCATCGCTCGGGCACTTTATCGGCAGCCTAGCCTGCTCGTCCTTGATGAAGCTACCTCCGCCCTCGACGCCGCCACCGAGGAGGCGATTCTGGCGTCCATCGCCCGCTTGCCTCAGTCCTTGACGATTATCATGATCGCACACCGAGTTTCGACCTTGCAAAACTGCCGAAATCTTTATAGGCTTGAAGCAGGCAAAATCAGCCCTTGGAAACTTCCCACATGAAAGCCATCATTCTCGCTGGCGGTCTCGGTTCACGCATCAGCGAAGAGTCCGTCCTTAAACCCAAGCCGATGATCGAAATCGGTGGCAAGCCGATTCTCTGGCACATCCTCAAGATCTATTCGCAACACGGCATCAATGATTTCATCATCTGCTGCGGCTACAAAGGCTATGTCATCAAGGAGTATTTCGCCAACTACTTCCTCCATATGTCGGATGTCACCTTCGACATGAAAGATAATCGCATGGAAGTCCATCAGCGACACGCCGAACCCTGGCGAGTCACGCTGGTCGATACCGGCGAGCACACGATGACCGGCGGTCGCCTGCGTCGAGTCCGTGAGTACCTGAAGGATGACGAGGCGTTCTGCTTCACCTACGGCGACGGCGTAGCGGATGTTGATATCGCCGCCAGCATCGACTTCCATCGCTCCCACGGAAAACTGGCGACGGTCACCGCCGTCCAACCCCCAGGCCGATACGGCTCACTCAATCTTAACGGCAATCAGGTGCAATCCTTCCAAGAAAAGCCACAAGGCGATGGAGCTTGGATCAATGGTGGCTTCTTCGTGCTGTCGCCGAAAGTCATCGACTCGATTGAAGCTGACTCTTCTAGTTTTGAAGGCAAGGCCTTGGAATTCTTGGCCTCAAGCGGGGAGCTCCAATCCTATTTTCATCGCGGTTTCTGGCAGCCGATGGATACACTGCGCGACAAGAACCTGCTGGAGTCGCTATGGCAGAGCGGCGATGCACCTTGGAAGATCTGGAAGGATTGAACCATGTTCCAAGACTATTACCGCGGCAAAAGCGTCTTCCTTACCGGCCACACTGGCTTCAAAGGAAGCTGGTTGTGTCAATGGCTGCTGCTGCAAGGAGCGACAGTTCATGGATTCTCCTTGCCGCCGCCGACCCAGCCCAGCCTGTTTGAGCTTCTGGAGCTCGGCACCCAACTCGCCAGTGATGTCCGTGGTGATGTCCGAAATCTCACGAGCTTGACTAGCGCACTGAAAGCCGCCCAGCCGGATATCGTTTTCCATCTCGCCGCCCAGCCTCTTGTCCGGGCTTCCTATCAGGATCCCGCAGGCACCTTCGCGAGCAATGTTATGGGCACGGTCAACGTCCTGGAGGCCTTACGCCTGATCGGCCGCCCTTGCGCCGCCGTCATTGTCACCACCGACAAATGTTATGAGAATCGTGAATGGTTGCATCCCTATCGCGAGACCGACCCCTTGGGCGGACATGATCCCTACTCCGCCTCGAAGGCCTGCGCCGAACTGGTGACGGCTTCATACCGCAACTCATTTGCCGCCAAGAATAATCTAGCCATTGCCTCTGCCCGCGCCGGCAACGTCATCGGCGGTGGCGATTTTGCCGCGGACCGCATCTTGCCGGATCTCTATCGCGCCGCCCTCGACGAACGGCCTTTGGAAATCCGATCGCCCCGCGCCACCCGCCCCTGGCAGCATGTCTTGGATCCGCTGTCTGGTTATCTGCTTCTCGGGAAAAGTCTTCACGAAAATCTCGCTCTGCCGGTGGATTTTCAAGCCAGACGGAAGCTTGAAAGCGCCTTCAATTTCGGTCCTGGGGTGCGTTCCAACCGCAGTGTCCACGATCTCCTTTGCGAAGTGCGCAAGACCTGGCCGGTGGAATGGCATGAACCCGCCCAAGCCCCCGAATGGCACGAAGCTCAGCTCCTCGACTTGTCGATCGAGAAGGCGCACCATCTCCTAGGTTGGTCGCCGCGTTGGGATTTTGCCGAAAGTGTCCGAAGAACAGCCGCCGTCTACCTTGCTTCGGTACACGACGGAACTAATGTTAGAAACCTCATCCATGCCGACTTTGAAGCCTTCACCGGAAGCCAGATTTCATGAACACTCTCGCTCCTTCGGCCGACTCCATCCGAGCTGAAATTCTCCGCCTCACGGCCGAGTACGCCAACTTGGTCCATTCACGCAATCTGCCCGCAGGCCACCCTGGTCGTCCAGCTCACCAAGAAGGTGAATCCTTGCCTTATGCAGCCCGTGTCTTCGGCCCCGAAGAAGTCCAGGCCGCCGTCGGCTCGGCTCTCGACTTCTGGCTTACTCTTGGACCCGAAGGCGACAAGATGGAACGTGATCTGGCGAAGGTCATCGGCGTTCACAAATGCCTTTTGGTCAACAGCGGCTCCTCGGCCAACCTGATCGCCGTCAGCGCCCTGACATCCCATCGGCTGCCCGCGCACAAACGCCTGCGACCCGGCGATGAAGTGATCACCTGTGCCGCCGGCTTCCCTACCACGGTCGCGCCGATCCTCCAGAACGGCTTGATTCCAGTCTTCATCGACAACGATCCGGTCACCGGCAATGCGCAAATGGATCAGCTTGAGCTGGCCTTCAACCCCGGCAAGACCAAGGCAGTCATCTTCGCCCATACCCTCGGAAATCCCTTTGACCTCGCAAGCTGCCTCTCTTTTTGCCGTAAACACGATCTCTGGCTGATAGAAGACAACTGCGACGCCCTCGGCTCTACTTATTCGATGCCCGAAAGCCTCGCTCTCGAACTCGGGCTCGAACTCGATAAAAACCTCACTCCTGGCATCGGTCGATTGACTCGCATGACCGGAGCTTGGGGCGACATCTCGACCCAGAGCTTCTACCCTCCCCATCATCTCACCATGGGGGAAGGCGGCAGCGTCAATATAGTCAATTCCGGACTGCTCAAGTCAGTAGCCGAATCCTTCCGCGACTGGGGCCGAGACTGCTGGTGTCCCTCCGGCAAAGACAACACCTGCTGCAAACGATTTGGCTGGCAGCTCGGTGAGCTTCCCAAGGGTTACGACCACAAGTACATCTATTCGCATCTCGGATACAATCTCAAACCCACCG
>CAMCSH010000056.1 GCA_945877655.1 Lentisphaera araneosa HTCC2155
GTCAAAACTTCCAAGCACACCAAAACCCAGGAAAAAGCCCTACGCCTCCTCGGCATCACCCCATCCTGTTCCCAGAAGCTGAGTTCATAATTTTTCTGCAAATCATTGCAGAGGAATGACAATTCTTAAGACCTCAGGGGGAAGTTCAGGCTAATCCTTTCAACCTTTCAACCTAAAAACCGCTGTCGAACTTGTTTGAGCTCAACTGTTGCTTGACCCCAAAGGGGTTTCAGATTTTAGCCCAGGGTTGAGCCGCATCGGCGACACCCTGGGTTGGAATGAGTTATGATTTTTGACCCTGAAAGGGTCGCGGAAAGTCCTGGGCTGCTGCGGTTTTTAGAATCAACCTTTCAACTGCGATTTCCAGAGGCATCACAAGGCGGCGGAAAGCACCTCCAGCTCGAGTTGCTTCCCCTCACGGAGCAAGCCGACCTTGAACTTGTGACCAGGAGCAAAGTGGCGAATCTTTTGAATCAGCTCGCCGCTGCTGCCGATGCTGTCTCCGTCGACGGCGGTGATGACGTCGTTGACCTGGATTTGATCCCGGCACGGGCTGGACTTCTGCAAGGCTCGGACGACGGCGCCATCGAGGGCATCCCCGGCGATCTTGCGGCGTTCGGATGGAGAGCATTCATAAAGCGAATCGACGATCAGACCGAGATCTCCGGTGGAGGTCGAAACGGGCTTGGCGACGAGGTTTCTGATGGCATAAAGCGGCGCGGCGTGGCTGAGGCCGACCGAGACTTCGTTCTTGACGAGGATGGCGGATTGGACGCCACAGATCTCGCCTTCGTCATTGACCCAGGGGCCGCCGGAAAAGCCGGGAACGGCCGGGCCGGTGACCGGGCGCAGCTCGGCGAAAAGCTTCTGATCGGGCAGGTAGATACATTGCGGGGAGCGCATACCCCAGCGACCGGGAATCAGGTAGTCGCGGCGCATCATCGGGTGACCGTAAAGCCAAGCCTCGTCGCCGGCAGCGGGTTCAGCTTTGGCGATGTCGAGGTGCTCCAGCGAGCTCAGGCCCTTGGGCAGCTGCAGCAAGGCGAGATCGTGCGCGGGATCGAGGGCGACGATCGACAATTCGCGATGTCCCAGGCTCGGGGAGAACCAGCTGATCTTGCCATCATGGCCGCGGACCACATGGGCCGCACTGAGGACCAGGCCATCGCTCGAGATGATCGAGCCGCTTCCTTGCTGCTGGCCGTCGATGACGACGATGCCGCAACATTTCTGCAGTCCATCGGCGGGAGCGGAGCGGCTAAGGCAACTGCTGAGAAGGAGGGCGAGGAGAAGGAGGATGCGCATGGGGGTGGTTCCTGTAGTCGTGTATAAAAAGTCCGGGGGAGAAATGAGATCCCCCGGGATTTTAGATTTTTAGTTTTTCTTCAGTTCTTCGATTTTTTTCTTCAACTCAGCTTCTGACTCTGCCAGGCGTTGTTTTGCCTCGGCCATTTTCTTGTCAACGTCGGCATGAACTGCGACTTGATCCTTGAGCGCATTCTGGACTTTGGCGCCCGCGCCTTCCGCACTCTCCCAGATCACCTTGTCGCCATCGAAGGCGGCGGTGAAGGTTTCGCCATTGCGACTGATCGCCTGGCTCTTGACCTGATTCGAGGTCGGGCCTTTCCACACTTCCTTGCCATTGCAGACGATGGTGGTTTCCCCGTTGTTGGTGCTGGTCGAGATGCTGGAGGACGAGGCTTGAGTGGTGACGGTTTTTGCGCCGTTTGAGCTTGCCGGTTTTGCGGTCTCCGCAGGGGTGGCGAAGTGGAAGAGGGCTGCAACTAAAGGCACGGTGATGAGGGTGATCATGAGGAGCTTCCTTGTCTTGGTTTTTGCGGGAGCCTTGGGCTCAACCAGACTTGCCGAGGAAGCGGGAGGATTTACAGGTTTTTCGGGGATTTTCAAAAATTCTTCAACGAGAGCTGCCGCAGCAGGTCGCAAGGAGGGGTCTTTCGCCAGGCAGGCTTCGAGCAGCTCGGCGAAGCAGCCGCGGAAGCGCGGGGCGAGAAGGGGCCGGGGATCGGCGGGAGTCTCGGTGAGGATGCGCGAGGCCATTTCCCACGAGGTGCCGCCGGCGAAGGGATGGCGATCGGTGGCGAGCTGGTAGAGGATGACGCCGAGGGAGAAGATGTCGCTGGCGGGGCTGAGTTCTTGTCCCCTCGCCTGCTCCGGCGACATGCTGATCAAGCTCATGTGGCCAGGGCCTTTGTGTGAGAGGGTCGAGCTCTGGCCGGGAGCCTCGACACGGCGGGCGCCACCGAGGTCGGCAAGGCAGGGGCGGCCGGCGTGATCGAGGAGGATGTTGGAGGCCTTCAGGTCGCCGTGGACGATGCCAAGTTCCGCGAGGGCGGCAAGGGTTTCGGCGAGGCCGGAAGCGACGCCGAGGACCAGCTCGTCATCGACGCGTTTCTCCTGGGTCTGGCGGCTCAGAGTACCGAGCGGGCAATAGGGAGTGACGATGAAGGCGGGCAGGTGCTCGAGACGGGCGTCGAGAAGCGTAATGACACCGGGCACGCCGGCGGCGGCGCAGCGCTGCAGCATTTTGACTTCGTTGCTGAAGGAGTCGAGAAGAGCGCTGTCGCGACAGACCTTGACCGCGACTTCGCTTCCCTCGGCATCCCGGCCGCGATAGACTCGCGACATGGCGCCGCAAGCGATCTCGCGACAGCCGGTGTAGGGACCGAAGGAGAGGCCGTCGTCGACTTCGGCGGACGGCACGGGCGGGAGGAATTCCGCCACCAGCGCGTTGGCGTCGCGGAAGCCTTGGAGGGCGTCAGCGCAGCGCGAACAGCCTCCGAGGTGATCCGCCTCGTCGGGCTCAGGCGCAAGGCCGTCGGCAAGGAGGATGAGGCGTTCTTCGCCGAGGCAATTCATGACTTGTCCTCCATCTGCTGACGGAGACGCTGCAACATACGGTGCTTGATGACGTGGCAGTTGCCGGGTGTCAGCTCCAAAGCCGCGGCGATTTCGTCGATCGGGCGCCCTTGCAGGACGCGGGTGAGGACACCGAGCTGTTGCGCCGGGATCTTCGAGTCTTCGCAGAGGGCGGCGAGGGCGCGGGCGAGCTGCGCCTCGCGCTCGTCCTCGAAGGCCGAGGCGTCTTCGTCGAAGACCAGCGGCGCGTGCGCTTCATCAAAGGGCACGCCGAGATCCTGGCGCTGCTGGTCGCGGCGGATCTCGCGGATCTTGAATTCCGCGACCTTGAGGACGAGATTGCGGAAGCGCCCGCGGTCGCTGTCGTATTCCCAATCGAGCTTGGCGAAGTGCAGCATCACGGCTTGGATGACGAGATCGACGGCGCTGGCGTCGTTGAGGCTGCGGCGGGCGCAAAGCCAGATGATCAAGGGCCGGTATTGCTGATAGAAAAACAGCCAGCCGCTCTCATCGCGGTCTTTGACGCGGCGCAGCAGCGAGGGGCGGGTCTGGTAGGGATCGGGAGCTTTCATGGTCAGGCCTTTTTTGAAACTTGCCGCGAAATCCGCGGGATTTACAAGAATCCGGAAAAGATCCGACCATAAGCTTACTCAGGAATCGAGTCCCGGCGAGGACTCGTCTTCAGCGACTCCTGACAAAGCCTCAACCTAAAAACCGCAGTTGAAAGGTTGAAAGGTTCAAAGGTTCAGCTGAAACAGCAACAACTAACGACTATGAAGAAAAGCTTCGGAAGTCATCTTCGCCGCCCCTGAGCGATGCTCTTAGAATCGTTTTTGTTGCTGTTGCTCATGCGCTTGCGTTTCAACCTTTCAACCTTTCAACCCGGTTCCATTCCTCTGCTGCGGTTTTTAGCCTCAATCCGGCTTGCGGCCGAAGCGCCATTCCTTGCCAATGATGAGGCGGGCGCTCTTGCGGAAGGTGATGTAGTTCCAGGTCCACTTGATGATGATGCCAAAGCGGTTGGTGAAGCCGACGAGGTAGTAGACGTGGATGAACATCCAAGCCAACCAGGCGGTGAAGCCGGTCATCTTGATGCCTTTCGACTGGCAGATGGCGCGGCTGCGGCCGATGGTCGCCATGCTGCCCTTGTCGACATAGCTGAAGGCCTGGGGCTGTTTTCCCGAGGCGATACGGCGGAATTCCTCCGCTAGGTAATTGCCTTGCTGCATCGCCACCGGAGCGACACCGGGAAGCGGCATCGGCCGGCCTTCCTTGTCCTTCACCTCGGGATTGGCGCAGTGCGCCATGTCGCCGAGGACGAAGACCTCGGGATGCTGCGGCACGGCGAGATGGTCGTTGACCTTGACGCGACCGGCGCGGTCGATCTCGGCGCCGGCGATGGTCGAGCCGAGCTTCGACGCCTGGACCCCGGCGGCCCAGAGGACGGTGTAAGCTGCGACTCGCTGGCCGGCGATCTCGACGCCCTCGGCGTCGATGTTGGTGACGCCTTTGCCGGTGAGCACTTCGACACCGAGTTCGGCGAGCTGCTTCTGCGCTTTGGCGGCGAGGCTTTCGTCGAACATCGGCAGGATGCGCGGGCCGGCTTCGACGAGGAGGATCTTGGCCTCCGCCGGGTTGATGCGGCGGAAGTCGGATTTGAGGGTGTGGCGCGCCAATTCGCCGATGGCGCCGGCGAGCTCGACGCCGGTGGGTCCGCCGCCGACGACGATGAAGCTGAGGTTGGCCTTGCGTTTTTCCAGATCGTTTTCGGCTTCGGCGTTTTCAAAGGCGCTGAGGATGCGGCGGCGCATCTCGGTGGCCTGGGTGAGGGTCTTCAGACCGGGAGCGAATTCCTCCCACTGGTCCTTGCCGAAATAGCTGTGGCGGGCGCCGCAAGCGAGGATGAGGCGATCGTAAGGAATCGGGCCCTTGCTGGTGATCAGCTGCTTCGCTTCGGCATCGACCTTCTCGGCATTGGCGAGCAGGACGGTGACGTTTTCCGCATGGCGGAGGATCTGGCGGATCGGCCGGGCGATGTCGGCCGGCGACAGGCCGCAGGAGGCGACTTGATAGAGCAAGGGCTGGAAGAGGTGGTGGTTGCGGCGATCGAGGATGGTCACCTCGAAACGTTCGTCGTTGGCGAGGCCTTTGGCGAGATTCAGTCCGGCGAAGCCGCCGCCGACGATGACGATTTTCTGGGGGGTCACGTGAGTACCTTTTTCTTGTTTGGTTTATGCGCCGCAAGATGCTTGACCAAGCTGTCTCTTCAACGCTTAACCCCAGCCTGTGACGCTGCCCGAGCCCGGAATTTTAATCGCTGGCGTCCCGCCGACTGTGCTCAGTCGCTCAATCTTGCCCACCGCAATCGCCATTCTCTCGCAATACACCGCGCACCAATCCAACAAGATCCTCGGCACCCAAGGCGGGGTGAGCTCCCCAGCCGGGGCCCATTTGGCTTAGCTTGAAATCTCCTCGTCACCGCCGCTTGGCGCGGCGCTCCCGGGATGCTATTCTCGGCGATTGCACGGAGAAATACGATTATGAGCACGGTGAGAAGCGATTATCTGGTGATCGGCAGCGGCCTGGCGGGGCTTTTCGCCGCGATTGAAGCGGCCAAACACGGCCGCGTCGCCTTGGTGACCAAGCGCCAGGTCGAGGAATGCAACACCGTCTGGGCGCAAGGCGGCATCTCCTGCGTCATGGCCGAGATCAACGGCGGCGACAGCTTCGAAACCCACGTGCTCGACACGCTCGAAGCCGGCGCCGGCTTGTGCAACGAAGAAGTGGTGCGCGCCATCGTCGCCGCCGCTCCGGCACGGATCCGCGACCTGATCGACCTCGGGGTCAACTTCACCACCCGCGGTGAAGTCGACCACGCCTGTCCGGAAGAGATCAAGGATCAATACGACCTGACCCGCGAAGGCGGCCACTCCGAGCGCCGCATCCTGCACGCCGGCGACATCACCGGCGCCGAGCTCATCCGCGCCCTCGCCGCCTACGCCCGCCGTCACCCCAACATCGTCATCTTCGAGAACCTCCACGCTGTCGACCTGATCACCACCCGCCGTCTCGGCTGGGACGATCCGCAAGACCAATGCCTCGGCGCCTACATCCTCGACAACGAATCGGGACGCGTCCGCACCTTCCTCGCCTCACACACCCTGCTCGCCTGCGGCGGCGCCGGCAAGGTCTACCAGTTCACCACCAATCCCGACACCGCCACCGGCGACGGCATCGCCATGGCTTGCCGCGCCGGCGCCGACATCGCCAACATGGAATTCTTCCAGTTCCACCCCACCTGCCTCTTCCACCACGAAGTCAAAAACTTCCTCATCTCCGAAGCGGTCCGCGGCGAAGGCGCCGTCCTCAAAGTGATCAAGAAAGGCCGTCTGGTCGAGTTCATGGACAAGTATCATGCCCTGGGCTCCCTGGCGCCGCGCGACATCGTCGCCCGCGCCATCGACCGCGAGCTCAAGGAAAGCGGCCAGAAGTGCGTCTATCTCGACATCCGCCAGCGCGACACCGAATATCTGCAACGCCGTTTCCCGAAGATCTTCGAGACCCTGAAAAACCTCGGCATCGACATGGCGAAAGACCTGATCCCCGTCGTCCCGGCGGCGCACTACTGCTGCGGCGGCGTCAAGACCGGCATCGACGGCGCGGTCGACTTGATCTCCCGTCTCTACGCCATCGGCGAGACCGCCTGCACCGGCCTGCACGGCGCCAACCGCCTCGCCAGCAACTCCCTCCTCGAAGCCGTGGTGATGGCCCATGAAGCCATCGCCCACAGCCTGACCGCGCCGGTCAGCGACTCCTTGCGTCAACGCCAGGAAAACGCCGTGCCGCAATGGACCAGCGGCAAGGCGGTCGACAGCGATGAACAGGTGGTGATCACCCACAACTGGCAGGAGATCCGCTCCTTCATGTGGGACTACGTCGGCATCTTCCGGACCACCAAGCGTCTGCAGCGGGCGAAGCGCCGCATCCGCTCGATCCAGAATGAGATCGAGTTGTATTACTGGAACTTCCTGATCACGCCCGATCTGATCGAACTGCGCAGCCTCGCCTGCATCGGCGAGCTGATCATCGACTCGGCTCTGTCGCGTCGCGAATCCCTCGGCCTGCACTACAATCTCGACTTCCCGGAATGCTCGGCTTCGCCCCAGCCGAGCATCCTCAAACGCATCAAAGATTAAGTCGAACCGGGTTGAAAGGTTGAAAGGCGAGCAGCCAAGCCAAGCAATTAAACTCAGTGACTTCAGACGCAGAGACTCAGTTTTCGCTCAACCTTCCAACCTTTCAACCTTCCAACCTTTCAACCCCTGCGCTCTCATGAAAACCCGCAATTCCCTGCCCTTCCTCGACCTCCTCGGCCACGCCGAGATTCTTGACCTGACCGCCTTGACTCCCCTCCCTCGCCTTGAGCTCGACCTCGGCTGCGGCAAAGGCGGCTTCTCGCTTGAACTGGCCCGCCGCCATCCCGACACCTTGGTCCTCGCCGCCGACATCAAGGCCGGCCGATTGAAAAAAGTCGGCAACAAAGCGGTGCGCCAGAAGCTCGACAACGTCCGCACCATTCGCTGCCTCGGCTGGGAGCTCATCGCCTTCCAGATTCCCGATGCCTGTCTCGATCGCGTCCACGTCCTCTGTCCCGATCCCTGGCCGAAGGACAAACACCGTCGCCACCGCATGCTGTCGAGCGAATTCATGCAGCGTCTGTCGACCAAGCTCAAACCCGGAGGCATTTTCCACTACTCCACCGACGACCTGCCTTATCTCGCCTGGGTGAAAGAGGCGATCGCGCCGCTGAAGTGCTGGATTCCCTGTGACGACGGCATCGTCGACATGGCCGACGTCAAGACCGAGTTCGAGCTCCTGTGGGAACGCGAAGGCAAAAGCGTCACTCACCTCACCTGGCGCAAAGCCTGAAGAATCCATCGACTGACGAGGAGATCAAGATGCAGTCCCTGTACACCAGCCTTTCTCCTCGCAGCCGGATCTTTTTCAAGCGCCTGCTGCTGATCGGAGCAGGCGCCCTGATTCTGCGGCTGCTGGTCACCTGGGGGATCTGGAGCCATCCGATCCTCCACGGCATGATGAGCCAGCCGCTCGACGTCACCGACATGTCGGTCTATCTGAAGTACGGGCGGCAATGCCTGCATGGCGAGTTTCAAGGCGACTACAATTTCCAGCCGTTCTACTACACCGTCTTCCTGCCTGTGCTGATGACCTTTTGCGATCATCCCTGGTCGATCGCCTTGGCGCAAGCCGTCCTCGGCGCATTAACGGCTGTGCTTGCCGCGTTGACCACAGCGCGACTCTTCGGCCGACGAGCCGGTCTTTTCGCCGGCATTCTCGGCAGCTCGTGCTCTCTGTCTTTGATCTACGTCCCTTTTGCCTTAATCGAAGTTCTGCAAGCCTTCTGGATGGCCTTGTTTCTGCATCTCGCGGTGATCGCCTGGTATCGCGACGGCTGGCGCGACTGGCTCGGACTGGCCGCCGTGCTGGCCGCCGCCACGCTGACTCGCGGCAGCGCCCTGCTGCTGCTGCCGCCGCTTCTTGCGCTTCTGCTCTGGCGTCGCCGCCGCACCCCTCTCAAGGCCGGGCTCGGCGTTTTTGCCGTCTGTATCGTCTTCTGGGGGCTGCAGCTGCCTTGGTCCTGGCACAATTACCAAGTGACGGGCCATTGGACCGGGCCCTCCACCGACCTTCCCGAAGTGCTGCCCTTCGGCAACACGCCCGACGCCTCGCCGAGCACCGTGAACTACACCGAAGTCTATCACGAATGGCAGCGTCTCGCCGCCGACCCGGTTTCGCCCGTCCCGGTGAGCAGCAGCCTGCAGCATTTCATCTGCAGCGAGCCTCTGGCCTGGGCGGAGCTGAAACTCCGCGGCCTGCTCTGTTTTCTCGATGCCGCCCACATTCCCAACAACGTCAATGAAAATCTCATCGAGAGCCATCTCTCCTGGCTGCGCCTGATGCCGGGTTGGGGGATGCTTTGCGCTCTCGCGCTGGCCGGGCTCATGCTGCTCGCCCTTGACTGTCGCCAGCGCCCGGCCAGAGGCTTTCTCCTCGCCGCCACCGTGCTCGCCGCCGGCGGCGTGGTCGGCTTCTACATCCTCACACGCTTCAAAGTCCCCTTCCTACCCTTCTGCGCCATCCTCGGCGGCTTCGCCTGCGCCAGTGCCTTTCGTCGCACTCCGACCATCGTGATCAAGCTCAGCGCCCTGGCCTTCGGCGTCTTCTTCGCCTGGTTCGCCCGCGACTGCTACGCCAAAGGCCTGCAGGAGTCCTTCGACCGCCACGCTCGCCCCCACGGCACGCTCATCGTCCTGAACGACAAAATGCGCCTGATGGATCACGGCCCCGAAGCCGACGGCGGCTGGGCCGAAATGGACATTCCGGCCAACACTGGCCTGCAAATCGAAAAAATCTGGTCCAGTCCGACACTCGCAGGCCGCCATTTCTCTGCCATCATCGAGCTCTCTTTGCGCTTCGCGCAAGGCGGCCGTATTGCGGTCGATCTCGGCTCCGGCCCTGGCCTCACCCTGCGCCTGCCGGCGCAAAACGAATCCTGCAAGATCCAGCTGCCAGCTCAACTGGACTTCGACGCCGCAGGACAGGTCAAGGTGAAGCTTCGGATCCGCAGCGACGAGGGCGGCAAATTGCTCTTCGACATTTATCGTGACCAGCAACGCTGCTGGATCATCAATGCCGACGGCAAACGCGAAGGCTGCCCGGAACCTGTGATCTCGCTGCTGCTTTCTCCGATTGCCAAAGCTCAGGAGCCCCGCCCATGATCGCACTCATCACCGGCTCCGCCGGCCTCGTCGGCGGCGAAACCGTCCGCTTCCTCACCTCAAAAGGCTTCACCTGCGTCGGCATCGACAACGACATGCGCAGCAGCTTCTTCGGCGCAGAGGCCTCGACCGCGTGGAACCGCCAACGCTTGCAAGATGAGCTCGGCGAGCGCTACCTCCACCGCAATCTCGACATCCGCGATCTGTCCGCACTGGAAAAGGTCTTCCTCGACTTCGCCGGCCAGATCTCGCTCATCGTCCACACCGCAGCCCAACCCTCGCACGACTGGGCCGCCCGCGATCCCCTCACCGACTTCAGTGTCAACGCCACCGGCACCCTGCACATGCTGGAGATGACCCGCCGCCACGCTCCCGAAGCGACCTTCATCTTCACCAGTACCAATAAGGTCTACGGCGACCGTCCCAACGAACTGCCGCTGATCGAGCTCGACAGCCGTTGGGAACTCGATCCCTCCCACCCCTTCGCCGAGCACGGCATCGACGAGTCGATGAGCATCGACGCCTCGCTGCACTCGGTCTTCGGCGCCTCGAAGGTCGCGGCCGACGTCATGGTGCAGGAATACGGCCGCTACTTCGGCCTCAAGACCGGCGTCTTCCGAGGCGGCTGCCTCACCGGCCCGACCCATTCCGGCGCCGAGCTGCACGGTTTCCTCGCCTACCTGATGCGCTGCGCCGTCGAAGGCCGCGAGTACACCGTCTTCGGCTACAAGGGCAAACAGGTGCGCGACAACATCCACTCGCGCGACCTCGCCAACGCCTTCTGGCACTTCCACCAATCGCCCAGGCCCGGCCGGGTCTACAACATCGGCGGCGCCCGCCACTCGAACTGCTCCATGGCCGAAGCCATCGCCGCTTGCGAAGTCCGCACCGGCAAGAAGATGAAGCTGAATTTCTCTGATCAGGCCCGCTCCGGCGACCACATCTGGTACGTCTCCGACGTCCGACGATTCAAACAGGATTTCCCTTCCTGGAAACACGAAATCAGCCTCGACTCGATCTTCGATGAAATCTGCCAGGCAACCCTGGAGAGATCCCGGGCTTGATCTCCCAGCCGTTCAAATGATATCCCAATAGTCGAAACCATTGATTCACCGCAGAGGCACAGAGGACACAGAGGTAGACCGAATTTTTTTATCTCTGTGCTCTCTGTGTCTCTGTGGTGAAGAATTTGCCGTTCATTTGGCTCCAGCTTGATGCTTGATGGCATCCATTTTCAAAGTCATAAAATGCGTGCCAGATCTTGCGCCGCCGCCAAAATTGGATATAATGTCGACGCATCAGGAATGATCTGGCCCCAGAGTGCCAGATCTGCCAACCGAGGTAGGAGAGCCTGCGGTGGCTTGCTAGGGAGAAATCCCGGCGATGTGCGGAGCCCGCAAAGGGACAACCGACAAAAGTCTCCCGGAACCCCTAGGTTCCTCGTCCTGATGCGCAAAACACGAAGAAACCCAATCGGGAATTGCGCATCATGAGCCAACAAACCTCGCCTATCTTGTCCATCCGCCAACGCGGCACCAATCCCAACCACCACCTATGGAACAACAACGGGACCTGGTTCGTCCACTACACCCTGCACCCGACCCCGCTGACCAAGAAGCGTGTCCGCCAATCCCTCAACACCCGCTCACTGGATGAAGCCCGCGGCCTCCGCGACAATCTCTTCCATGTCATGAAGCAGACCCTGCGCAGCGAAATCAAGTCCTGAGCCTGATTGTCGCGCCCCATTAAACCCGTTCCGGCAAGCTGCCAGGACGGGTTTTTCGCGTCTGCCTTTTCCGTCATCCACCCTTGCGCCCGGCCCTCCTGCGCTTAGCTTGGCGACGCACAACCCCCAGGAGCTCCCCCAAGATGAACCGCAATCATAAAATCGCTGTCGTCGCCGGTGACGGCATCGGCCCCGAAGTCGTCCCCGTCGCCCTCGAATGCCTCGACATCCTCGCCAGCCGCGGCGGCTTTTCGCTCAACCTGAAGGAGTATCCCCAGTCCGGCTCCCATTACCTGAAGACTGGCGAAGTCCTCTCCGACGAAACTCTCAACGAATGGCGCAAGTTCGACGCCCTCTTCTTCGGCGCCGTCGGCCACCCCGGCGTCAAGCCTGGCATCATCGAAAAGGGCCTGCTCCTCAAAATGCGCTTCGACCTCGATCTCTACATCAACCTCCGCCCGGTCAAGCTCTACGCCGGCGTCGAATGCCCGCTCAAGGGCAAGACCCCCGCCGACCTCGATTACGTCGTCGTCCGCGAGAACTCCGGCGGCCTCTACACCGGCATCGGCGGCAGCACCATGAAAGGCTCGAAGGACGAAGTCGCAGTCCAGTCGATGGTCTACAACTACCGCCAGGTCGAGCGCTGCTTGCGCTACGCCTTTGAACTCGCCATGAAGCGCCGCAAGAAAGTAGCTCTGGTCGGCAAGTCGAACGTCCTTACCCACATGTACGAGCTCTGGCTGCGTGTCTACGAAGAACTCGGCGCCCTGTACCCCGAGGTCAAACGCGAATATTACCACGTCGACGCCGCCTGCATGTTCATGATCCGCAACCCCGCCATGTTCGATGTCATCTGCACCGAAAACATGTTCGGCGACATCCTCACCGACATCGGCGCCGAAACCCAGGGCGGCATGGGCATGGCCGCCTCAGGCAACCTCAACCCCGATCGCACCGGCTGCTCGATGTTTGAGCCGATCCACGGCTCCGCTCCCGACATCGCCGGCCAGGACAAGGCCAACCCCATCGCCGCCGTCCTCTCCGGCAAGATGATGCTCGAATTCCTCGGTGAACACGCCGCCGCCAATGTCCTCGACCAGGTCATCAGCCGCTACGTGCTCGACACCCAGCTCGGCATCTCGACCAGCGCCGCCTGCAAAAAACTGGTCGACTTGACCAAGTCCTTGTCCTGATCCCCTCGCTCCTTGGATTTCCAAGGTTAAAAAAGCCACCCATCGATCTCGACGGGCGGCTTTTCATTGTCCTCGAACTCCCTCAATACAAGCGCATCTCGGGGGAGTTGACCAAGGTCCAGACGGTCTCGAAGAAACCGGACTGCGTGTAGCTCTTGGTGGCGTCGAGCTTGGCGCCGAAGAAGGCGATTTCCTGGGGGCTCGGGTGGCGGGTGAAGAAGCGAACGAAGAGCGAGTCCAGCCAGGCATCGTGGGACAGGCCTTGATGAGCGGTGTAGCCAGCTTGGGCCAGCTTGTGGGTGAACTCCAACATACGGTTGTTGCTGGAGAGATAGAGCGACTGGGTCAAGGCACCTCGATAATGCGCTTCGCTGTCGTTCAATGCCGAAGGGAAAAGCTTCTGCACCAAGGCGGTGCGATCGACCTCGGCGGCATAGAGCTGACGCAAGGCGTCGACACTGGGATCTCGACGCAGCCGGGAGAGATAAGAACCGTTGAGCGAGTTGACCAGTTGGCCGCCACTGAGATGGCGGAAACGGCGGGCCTTGAAGGCCATGAACTTCTCTTCATCGTTGTGCAAAGACGAGGGCAGCCGGTAAGCCGGGGAGAGGACGATCATGCGGACCAAGGCATTGACGTCCCAATGCTCTTTCTCCAGCAGATCGGAACAGCCGACCAGCTGCACCGAGGCGTTTTTCAGATCGTAAACGTCGTTCACCGGCAGGGCCAGGCTGCGGCCGAGCAGCCAGTTGCCGACCCAGTTGGCGACGGCGCGCGAGACGAATTCGTTCTCGCGGGTGGCCATCCATTTCGCCAAGACGTCGCGAGGGGTTTTGGTTTCTTGAATGCCACGGTCCTGTCCGAATAGACGCGCCTTGGCGGTGTGTGGCTTGCCGTCCACCGGGTAGGTGATCTCCATTTCATTCAGGCGTTCTTTATCTTCATAGAGATAAAGCTGGGGAGCGAGGAGGGTCGGGTCTTCGACATCATTGCGTTTCTTCTTCTGGTCTGCCGAGGAGGTGGTATCCATGCGATTGCTCGGGTCGATGCCCATCTTCTCCTTGGCGCTGAGATCGTCGTAGATCGACTTGCCTTTGCGTTCGGCCTCGATCCAAGCGAGGACGCGTTTGTACTCGATGGTGCCGAGCTGCTGCCGCGGCTTTTCCTTGTTCTCAAGGGTCTTGGCCAAGGCGTTGAGCATCACTTCGTTTTTGACGAAGGTCTTGTCGAAGCCTTGGTAGAAGGCGGCCAGAGACCAGAAGTCGGTGATCTTGATGTCGGGGTGGATGCGGTGGTCATGGCATTCGGCGCAACCCATCGGCACGCCCATCACCCGTTCTGTGAAACGTGCCGTCATCTGCGCCGGCGTTTCCTTGTCGTTGTAGAACAGCACCAGGAGGTTGGACACCGCGATGCCGCGGGCTTTCAGCATATCTTCCAGGAAGACGCGGAAATCCTTGCCCGGTCGGAGATAATTGTCCTTGAGGAAGTGCTCGAGACGCTTGTAGTCGACCAGGCCGTGGGTCCGGTCCTTAGGCGCGTAGTGATCCACCACTTTCGCCGCCAGATTGAGCTGATACTCCTGGCTTTTCATCAGCGTGTCGACGAGCTGGGGATAGTTGCCGGAATCGATCTGGCGGGTGGCGCTGTCGAACTCGTCGATTTCGGGCAGGCGGTCGAAGAGGTCGAGATAGATCCGGCGGACCAGCGCGTCGGAGGATGCCTCACGGGGCTTGGCTTTTGCCGGAGCGGCTGGGCTCGCCGCAGGACTCAGGCTGCCGGCATCCGGCGCGGCAAAGACGAGGAGGGTGCTCAGAATCAAGCTCATGGCGATTCTCCTTGAAGTGGGTCTGGTGACAATAGAACGCCATAAAAAGAGAAATCTTGTAAGCCCGGTCGCGCAGATCTCCAATTATTAATTTTCAGCTTGATTGCAATCCTTCAGCTCCATGAAGAGATTGAAATCCGAACTCGGACAGCAAGTATCGAAGCGTGCAATCTCCCGAAACTTAAGCCCCACAAGGTCGACCTGATGAATATCATGCATCTGCTGCTCCTGACGCTGCTGCTCCTCACCGGCACCGCCTGCGCCGAAGACATCGAGCTGCGCTTCACTTATGGCTCCGAGAAGAAGGAGTGGGTCAAGGTCATCGTCGAGGCCTTCAACAAGGCAGGTTACCGCACCACGAGCGGCAAGACCATCAAGGTCGTCGCCATCCCCATGGGCTCAGGCGAATGCATTTCCGGCCTCCTCGAAGGCACCGATCAGGCCCACTTGATCAGCCCGGCCTCCGACGCCTTCATCAAACTCGGCAACGCCCGCTCCGTCAAAGCCAACGGCAAGCCGCTCATCGGCGACACCCGCAACCTCGTCCTGTCACCCGTCGTCATCGCCATGTGGGAACCGATGGCCAAAGCTCTGGGCTGGCCGGAAAAAGAACTCGGCTGGCACGACATCCTCAAGGTGTCGCAAAATCCCAAGGGCTGGGCTGAATACGGCTTCCCGGAATGGGGCCACTTCAAGTTCGGCCACACCCACCCCGAATTCAGCAACAGCGGCCTGATTTCCGTCGTCGCCGAAATCTACGCCGCCACCGGTAAACAGCGCGGACTCACCGCCGCCGACATCGCCTCGCCCGAGACCGCCACCTTCCTCAGCAATGTCGAAAACTCCGTCGTCCACTACGGCGAATCCACCGGCTTCTTCGGCAGCAAGATGTTCGAACGCGGCCCCGAATACCTCAGCGCCGCCGTCCTCTACGAGAACATGGTCATCGAATCAACCGCCAAGAAGGACGAGCTGCCCTTCCCCGTCGTCGCCATCTACCCCAAAGAAGGCACCTTCTGGAGCGACCACCCGGTCGCCATCGTCGATCGCCCCTGGGTCAGCGCCGAACACCGCCGCGCCGCCGAAGCCTTCATCACCTACATGATGGCCGAGCCCCAGCAGCAGAAGGCGATGAGCTTCGGCTTCCGACCCGGCAACCCCGCGATCAAACTCACCGCTCCCTTCGACAAGGAGCACGGCGTCGACCCCCTCCAGCCCAAGACCACGCTCGAAGTTCCCTCCGGCGAACTCATCGAACAGAGCCTCGCCCTGTGGAAGAAATGCAAGAAGAAGGCGAACATCGTCATCGTCCTCGACAAATCCGGCAGCATGAAGGCCGACGGCCGCATGAACGGCGCCCGCGACGGCGCTATCGAAATGCTCAAGATGCTCAATGATAAAGACTCCGTCTCCATCCTCAGCTTCGACGACAAGCTCGGCTGGATGGTGCAGAATGGCGCCGTCGCCACCGAGCGCGCCAAGCTCCAGCAACGGGTCAAAGCCCTCTTCCCCGGCGGCGGCACCGCCCTCTACGACGCCACCCTCGCCGCCCATGAATACCTGCAACAGAACAAACAGCCGGGCAGCATCTCCGCCGTCGTCGTCCTCACCGATGGCGAAGACACCAACAGCAAGACCAAATACGAAGATCTCCTCGTCAAGATCAAGACCGATTACGAGACCCGCGACACCCGCGTCTTCACCATCGGCTACGGCGCCCAGGCCCAGAAGGACAAGCTGAAAGGCATTTCCGACGCCACCGCCGCCAAGAACTACATCGGCGACACCAAAAACATCCGCCAGATCTTCCGGGAAATCTCGACCTTCTTCTAATGGCCGACTTCCCTTCATTCCTCGCCCGCTTCGGCGACGCCGCCCTCGGCATCCACCTGCGACGCGAAGCGCTCCAGGAAGCTTGTGATCTCGCCCTCCGCCAGGAGGATTTGATCCCGGCCTTCCTCGCCATTGCGGCGTCAGAAGACGCCGCCCTGCGCCGCCGTCAGGTCGAGCAGATCAGCCGCCTCTTCCCGCGCCCCGCCGCCGCCTCTCGACTGGCAGAATTGCTCCAGGCCGAAGAGGATAACTCGGTCAAACGCGACCTCGTCGTCGCCCTTGGCCGCAGCTCCCGCCCGGAACATATCGAAGCGCTACGCCCCTTCTGCAAAGCCCCTTCCTACAGCCTCTCCTGCGCCGCCGTGGAAGCGATCGAAGCGCTCGAAAAGCTCCAATCTCCGGAAGAGCCTCGCATCCGCTTGCGCGCCGCCAGCGCCGCTGCCGTGGTCACAGAGGCCCGTGCCGAGCCAGTCAAAGTAGAAGAACCCGTCCTCAAGGCCCGCCCGGTGGCTCCTCCGCCCCCGCCAACAGCTGAACCTCCTCCGCCGCCTCCGCCGCCTCCGCC
>CAMCSH010000057.1 GCA_945877655.1 Lentisphaera araneosa HTCC2155
AGGCCCTCGACGCCGACGTCAAGGAAGTCCGCTTCACTTCGCGTCTCGACGAATCCCCCGCCTGCTTGGTTGCCGACGAACATGCCATGTCGGCCAACATGGAGCGCCTGTACCGCTCGATGAACCAGAACATGCCGGTGAGCAAGCGCATCCTCGAGCTCAACCGCGATCACGCCGTGGTCAAGAGCCTGCTCGGCCTCGCCGCCAAGGACGCCTCGTCGGAATCCTTCCGCGAACGCGCCGAAATGCTCCTCGACCAGGCCCTCCTCGCCGAAGGCTCGCCCTTGAAAGATCCGGCCCGCTTCGCCAAGCGCGTCGCCCGCCTGATGGAAGCTCAGGCAAACTGAGTGAGTTTCCGGACGATAAAAAGCCGCGCCTCGGGGAGACCTGGGGCGCGGTTTTCGTGAGAACGGCAGGGAAAAGCTCAGCGCTTCTTCGGTCCCGCTTTGCCAGAATTTTTAGGCACCAGTTTCTTGCTCGGCTTGGCGACTTTTTTGGTCGCATCAAACCACCGCGGAGCGGGAGCTGTGGTGACCTCCGGAGTCGCAGGAGCTTCCGGCTTAGCTTCTTTGACGGCGGCGGTGGCCTCTTTCGCCAAAAGACTGTTCACCGAGCGGCCCTTGCGGTGGGTCGAAACCTTCGGTGCCCGCGGCTTGTCTTCGGCCTTTTTATCCGACGCTTTCGGCTTCGCCGATTTGTCCTTTTTCGGCTTCTTCGGACCCGGCGCTTTCACGGGGAAGCCATCTTCGCCAAGAGGCAGTGGAGCCTTGACGGGGATGGTCAATTCTTCGATCGGGCTGCCGAGTTTTTCCGACCAACGGCGAAGATACTGAGCCTCATCGCGGGTGATCAGGGAGATGCTGCGCCCGGTCGCCCCGCCGCGTCCTGTGCGGCCGCTACGGTGAGTGTAGCTTTCATATGTCCGGGCGATGTCGTATTGGATGACATCGGCTTGGGTCAGGTCAATGCCACGCGCCAGGAGGTCGGTGGTGACCAGGTAACGCGAGGTGCCGCTGCGGAGCTGGGCCAAGACCTGCTGGCGCTGCGAGCGCGGCATGTCGGCCTGAAGGTGAACGCTGGGCAGTCCCTGAGCTTGCAGGAAGCGATCGAGGTGAGGCGCGAGACGAGCTTCGGCGACGAAGATGAAGGCGAAGTTGATCTTCTGCTCTTTCAGGAGTCGAGCGAGAGTGACATCCTTGCCATTTTCCGGGGTGAAGCGGTAGTGATGGGAGGTGCTGCCGAAGCGCTCTAACACGCTGACCACTTGAACCTCGCGGAAGGACTCCTGCAAGAAGGCGTCGGCGCGCGGCGAACGGGTGGCGGAAGCCGCGACCATACGCGGCTGCTCCTTGCCGAAACGAGCCAGGATGCGCTGCAGCAAGCCGCAGACTTCCGGCTGGTTGACCATCATGTCGAGCTCGTCGAAAATCACCAGGTCGAAGGCCCCCGGACGAAGTCCCGCTTCGCCCAAGAGATCGAACAGACGGCCAGGTGTGGCGCAGATCAACTGCGGCATTTCTTTCAGGCGCTCTTTCTGTCGCGGCAGGGAAGCCCCGCCGGCGATCGCGGCATTGCTCAGACCCGGCGCCAGATTGCGCATCACTCCGAGGGTCTGCATCGCCAGCTCAGGAGTAGGCGACAAAATCAAGGCCCGGCGTTTCGGGTCTTCTTGCAAGCGCTCGATCAAGGGCAGGGCAAAGGCCAAGGTCTTGCCGGTGCCGGTCGGAGCGTGAAGAAACAGATCCCCCTCCCCTTCGAAGGCGATAAATGAGGCTTCCTGGATCGCTGTCGGGCTGGTGATGCCCTGTTTTTCGAGCCACTGCTGGGCGCTGGCGCTGAGTTGCAAGAACATGAAATTCCCTCGGGTTTTGTGATGCGCAGACAGTAAGTCGCGGCGGCATCTTTACGCGACTTCTAGCCGAGAGACTTTCGCGAGATTTCCGGCGGCAATAAAACGGGCCGCCCCTTCCGGAACAGCCTCGTCGCAGCAAAAAGAGGGGAAGAAATTATTTGGTTTCTTCTTTCTTGGCTTCTTCTTTCTTGTCGCCGTCTTTCTTTTCGCATTTATCACACTTCTCGCACTTCTCGGTTTTATCGCCTTTTTTCGCGCACTTGCCGCAGTCGGCATAGGCGGAGACAGAGACGAGGCAGAGGGCGGCGAAGAGGGCCAACAGATTTTTCATGAGAGACTCCTTGAGGGTGTTTGTTGCTGGGGATCTCAGAGAACTGAGCATCCCCGCCACAAGATATACTGGAAGTCAAATCTGCGCAAGAGCATGACACTGCTGATCAGCTGATCAGGGCCTCATTCATCCGCTAGTTTGTAGGGGATGTCGATCTTGAAGCGTAGCTGTAAGTCCTGCAGCTGACGGCGGATCGCTGGATCCGATTTCTCTGTCATTTGCCCGAGCAGGTGGAAGATGCGCCGCGCCGCCCATTCCCGGGCGACGGTGTCATCTCCCGGCACCGCCTTGTCAAAATCGACCTTCGCCACTAGCTCGACCGCTTCATCGCCATGGCCGATGCCACTGAGACGGATGACGGTGGATTTCACCCCGGCCGGGCAGCAGCCATAGAGCGACAGCGGACTGCCGCGGAAGAGATGCGGCAACTGATCGGGAAAGACGAGAGAGGAATCGATGTCGCCGCGGAAACGGAACTTCAAATCACAGACCAGCGGATCGAGGCGGCCACGGATGAATTCATCGAGGGCGCCAGCCGAATCCTGGATGCGGCTGCGGACCAGCGATTCACCGCGGTTGCGCAGGGTGAGAAGATCAAGAAGAAAGAGGTTCACCTCCGAGCCGCAGCCGAAGGCGAAAACCGAAACTCCTGCGCCGTTTTTCGCGGTCAAGGTGCGGATCAACTCGGAGTTGCGGAGACCGCGGTAAGTCGTGGTCAGGCCATCGGTGGCGACGAAGAGAATCAGCGGCCGTTTATCGGCCCTGGCGTTGGTGATGAAAGGAGAAAGGCCTTGATAGACATCGGTCTTGCCGGCACTTTTCAAGCTTGCGAGGAAGTTGCGGGCTTCGGCCAGGCTGGCAGCGGCGGGTTTGGCGGGCACAGCAAAAACCTGGCGCGAGCTGATGTTGAAGGCGACGACGTTGAAGCGGTCTTCCGGCCCGAGGCCATCGAGAGCCTTGGAAATGCCGCGACGGAACTGCTCCAGCATGTCGGCGGAAATACTGCCGGAGCAATCGACCAGGAAGACCACGTCCTTAGCCACTGCCGGGAGCTTGCCGGCCTGTTGATTGACGCTGATATCGAGGCGGAAATAGCGTTTCTGAGCGGCCAGATCGGTCCAGTAGGTGCTGCTGACGACGAGCATGTCATCGAGCAGGAAAAGCCCCTTGGATTCCTGGTTGAGATAGGGCAAGGCGAGGGGCGATCCGCCTTCTAGCGAGGCCGCGTCGTCGAAGCCTTCCAGTCCTGGGATTTTCAGGCGGGGCTTGACTGTCTTCAGGCCGAGTGCGACGCTATCGGAACCTGAATTCGGCGCACCGCCGCCGCCACTGGATCCGGACTGGCCAATGGCGGAATCGATCACCGGATCGCGATAGATGCGGCGGTCGATCTTGGCTGTGCGATTGCGATCGCTCCAGGTATCGTCGTCGGGAGCAGGCAGAATCTGATAGATGGCGGGATTGAGAATCGGAACCGCGGCTTGAGGCTGGGCTTCGGCACGTCGCTGAATGTTTTCCTTGGCGACGCCGCTGACCTGGCTTGTCGGCGAGCTGGGGCGGCTGCTCAGCGGCTGCGGGGCTCGGGTCAGGCTGCTGATCATCTGGTCGCGAGATGAAAGCACGGGGCGAAGCGGCGAAGCCGGGCGGAATTCCTCGGGACGATAGGGCAGAAGCTTGGCCGGGAAGGGCGTGTCCTTGGCATGTAAACCGGGCTTAGGCGGATCAACCGGCGGCATCGGCATCATCATCAACGCCAAGAGCCCAAAGACCAGTCCATGGGCAAAAAGAGAAAACGCCAAGGAGGCGACGAGGTTTTGTCCTCTAGTCCTCATTGGCGTTTGATTCCGGCTTGACCGGGCAAGGGAGCTTAGTCGCTTTCGCCGTCAAAGCCGTGCCACTTCCACGAGTGGTCGTTGCCGGGCATGAAGGGGTATTCGGGCTCAATGCAGGGGCGGCTGCCGTAGGGGAAGGTGAGGATCTCACCGACGCCGACAACTTCGCGGACGATGAAGCGGCCGACGCCACGGAAGGTTCCGTAGGTGAATCCGGCTGCGTGGCCTTGGTCGGCAGTCACATCCATCCAGTTCTGGGGAATTTCCCAGACGCCGAAGAGGACGTTGGAGAAGCCGCGACCGAGGCGGTGGGCGGGCGAGCTGCCGTAAATGGTGTCGTAGCCGTCATCAACTGTGCGGTCGCCCCAGAGGGTGGTGTTCTTCTCGACTTCTTCGCCTTTTTCGTTCTTGTCGAAAGTGCGCTCGCTGAAGTTCGAGTCATCAGCCGGGTCGAAGCCGACCCAACCGGCGAAGAAGTCGCCGATTTCGAGGAGGTTGGTGCCGAGGTAGCCGTGGGCGAGGAAAGGGGCGACTTGGAGGCGGATATCCCAGTCGTTGCGATAGAAACGGGTGCTGCTGTCGGCGCCTTCGGTTTCATTGCGCCAGGAACCGAAAGATCTGGTCTGGTAGCTGCCGGAGTGCATCGAGGGATTCATGCGGCCCATCCAAGCGATGCCGGCTTCTTTGGCGGTGTAGGCGCCAACTTTGCCCCACTCGGTGATCGCAACTTCGGCACCGACAGCGGGACCGACGGCAATGCCGACGTGCACGATGTCGAAGAGGTCGGCGATGCGTTCCGGGATGAACATCAGAACTTTTTCGGAGGGATCGACCTCATTGTCCTTGGCTTGAGCGGAAGCAGCGAGGGCGAGGGTGAGGGCGGCGGAAGCGAATTGGGTTTTGCTGAGCATAGTCCATCCCGTTATTCGGTTACAGTCTCCGTTCCCCTGTTTTCTGACGCAGGCGTCACAGGGCACGATGGGCTAGACAGTAGCACCGCCTCAACGGGGCGCAAGGACCTTTATGTGTTTTGCTTCCCTTCTCCGGAATTCGCTTTTGAATCGCCCGAATCGCCCTCCGCCCCCGCTGTAAATCCCCATCGCTAGACTATTGTCGCGAGCTTCACTCCAAATCCAAGGATCTCTTTCCGTGTATCCCATAATTTTTGAATCTCATGGTTTCGCCTTGCGAAGCTTCGGCGTCTGCGCCGCCCTCGGCTTGCTCATCGGCACTTGGATCGCCGCCCGCCGTTGCATCAACTACAAGCTCGACAATGACAAGGTGCAGGACATCATCATCTGGTCGATGCTCGGCGCCGTCATCGGTGCTCGCACCTATTACGTCATCCGTAATTGGGATACCGAATTCACCCACAAACCCTTGTGGAAAATCGTCGCCATCTGGGAAGGCGGCATCGTCTTCTACGGCGGCCTCTTCGGCGGCCTCCTGACCGCCTGGTGGCTCTGCCGCCGCGCCAAGATCCCCTTCCTGCACGGCATCGACCTGATCGTCCCCTCCCTCGCCATCGCGCAAGGCATCGGCCGCATCGGCTGCTTCCTCAATGGCTGCTGCTTCGGAAGCGTCTGCCAGCCCGATTTCGTCCTGGGAGTTCGCTATCCCGGACCGAGTTCCGGCCACCCTCCTTCCGACCCCTGGCAGCACCAATTTTCGCAAGGTCTGATCACTCCTGAAGCTACTCAGGCTCTGCCGATCCACCCCTCGCAGCTCTACGAAGCAGCCTTCCTTTTCTCCCTCGGCCTGAGCGCTTGGTTCCTCTGGCGCCAACCGGCCCGTGTCGCCGGCCGCTGCTTCGGCTTCTACGCCATCGGTTATGCCATCTGGCGCTTCGGTCAGGAATTCTTCCGCGATGACACGCCTCGCCACCTCTTCGGCTGGAACGCCGCACAATTCACCTGTATCCCCCTCATTGCCTTCGGACTGTGGCTCGTGCTGCGCCGCGGCCCCGCCCAGGAGACCCAAGAAAATGTCCGTTGAACCCCTCACGTGGATCGCTGAAACCGATTCCGAAAACCCGCCCCGCCTCGACCGCTACCTGTCCCTGAAAGTGCCGGAGCGCTCGCGCACCTGGCTGCAGACGGCGATCAAGGACGGCAAGGTCACTCACAGCCGCAACGGCGAAGAGATCGTCCCGGTCCGCGCCAACGAAAGCGTCCTGCCCGGCGACTCGATCTCGCTCGTCCTGCCCGCTCCCGAAGCAGAAAAGGTCTGCGGCGAAGAACTCCCCCTCAGCGTCGTCTACGAAGATGACTACCTGCTGATCATCGACAAGGCCGCCGGCATGGTCGTCCACCCCGGTGCCGGCGTCCATTCCGGCACCGTCGTCAACGCCCTCCTCGGTTTGGATCCCGAGCGCTACAATGCCATGGATGACGGCGAGCACCGCCCTGGCATCGTCCACCGCATCGACAAGGAGACCTCCGGCCTCCTGATCGTCGCCAAGGATCTGCGCACCCGCGAATTGATGATGAAGCTCTTCGCTCAGCACAAGATCGAAAAGACCTACGTCGCCCTGGTCCGCGGCGTCCCGGCTGGCCGCGGCCTGCTGAAGACCCTGATCACCCGCTCCAAGGTCCACCGCCAGCGCATGGAAGTCACCGATGACGAAGAGAAGGGCAAGGTCGCAATCACTCGCTGGAAGCTGATTGCCGACTCCAACGGCGCCTCGTTGATCAAGGTCCGGATCGAAACCGGCCGGACCCACCAGATTCGCGTCCACATGGCCCACCAGGGCTTCCCGGTCATCGGCGACAAGCTCTACGGCAATCACCGCCTCGAGAAGAAGGACAGCCCGGACCGCCACCTGCTCCACGCCTGGCGCCTCGCCTTCACTCACCCGATCACCAACAAACCTCTGGTTATCACCTGCCCGGTGCCGGCGGACTTCCTCGCCGTCGCCGCCAAATTCGGCATCGACATCGAAGGCTGAGCCACCGCGCAGTTCCTCACCAAGCCTCCCTCGGGAGGCTTTGTTTTTTGGCTTCAAAAAGCCGTAAGACTTTTTGCCAGTGTCTATTGCCCGTGCCCAGCGCTCACCCAAAACCCCCGGAGCCCCTGATGATCCTCTCTCCCCTGCTCGCCGCCTGGAGATCATTCAAAAACGCCAATCAGATGAGCTCATGATCAATCTCACAAACAAGGCCCAGCTCAGTGCTTGTGCTGGTGATGGGCGTCGGGATAATGCGCATGACTGTGCCGCAGCGCTTCGTGGCGATGGGGATGCGAATGAGGCCGAAGCCCGTCCCAAGGGAAGTCATGGCTGTGGTGGTGATGCTCGTCATGGACGTGTTCATGCTCGTGATCCAGCTCATCATGGTGATGCTCGTGTTCATGATGTTCGCTAAGGTGAAGCCAGAGGCCTAAGCCCATCAGGAGGCCGCCAGCGACGAGCACCCAGGTCAGAGGTTCGCCGAGGGCGAGGGCGAGCCCGGCGCCGAGGAAGGGGGCGAGAGAGAAATAGGCGCCTGAGCGGGCGGCACCGAGGTGGCGCAGCGCGACGACAAAGAGGGCCAGACTTAGGCCGTAAGAGAAGAAGCCGAGGAGCAGGCAGCCCGACAGACGGAGAGGGCTCGGCAGCTCGCAACCGAGGCCGATCGCGATCAAGAGATTGACACTGCCGGCGACGAGACCTTTCACCATGGCGATCCAGGTGCCGTCGCTGAGCGACACCTTTCGGGTCAGATTGTTGTCGACAGCCCAGCAGAAACAGGCGCCGCAGACGGCCAGCGCCGGCAACAGGGCCGCGGCTTCGAGTTTTTCCGGCCAGCTGAGAATGAGGGCGCCGGCGACGATCGCCGCCATGCCGAGAGCGATGCGGCGGTCGAAATTCTCCTTGAAGACGAACCAGGCGAGAAGAGCGGTGAAAACCCCTTCAGCATTGAGCAGGAGCGACGCCGAGGAGGCGGGCATATGCTTCAGTCCCCACATCAGCAGGAGCGGCCCGGCAACGCCGCCAAAAGCGATCGCCCCGGCAAACCATCCGGCCTCTTGTCGCGGCAGAGTGAGCTTCGGCTGACCGCTGATCCGACGCCAGATCAGCAGGCCAACGCCGGCGCCAAGATAAAGCAGCGCCGCCATCAGCCACGGCGATGATTGGCCGATCAAGAGCTTGGCCAAAGGTGTTCCGAAGCCGAAAAGAACGGCAGCGGCGAGAGCGGCGAGGACTCCCGGGTGACGCAGCGCTTTCAAGTTCCCGCCGCGAGGGTGATCTTGACTTTTTCCTTCTTACCGTCGCGCAAGAGCTCGAGCTCGACAACGCTGCCGGCCTTCTTCTTGGCAAGGAGATAATACAGGTCTGAAACGCTACGCAGCGCTTCGCCGTCGATCGACCGGATGACGTCGCCGAGGTAGATGCCGCGGCGGTCTTCGCGCACCCCTTTGAGTCCGGCCTTGGCGGCAGGACCGTTGGGGACGAGTTCCTGGATCGCCACGCCTTGCTCGACCCCGAAGCGTTTCAGCCAAGCGTCAGGCAAGATGACGATGCCGAGGCTCGGGCGGATCTCATGCCCATGCTCGATCAGCATCGGCATGATGTAGGAAATGGCGTCGGAAGGGACGGCAAAACCGATGCCGGCGGAGCTGCCGGATTCGGAATAGATGGCGGTGTTCATGCCGATGAGGAAGCCGCGTGAGTCGAGCAGGGGGCCGCCGGAATTGCCCGGGTTGATCGCCGCATCGGTCTGGATCATGTCGCGGATTTCGACGCCGCCAGCTCCTTCGATGCTGCGTCCGAGAGCAGAGACGACGCCGGTGGTCAAGGTGTGATCGAGGCCGAAGGGGTTGCCGATGGCGATGGCCTTCTGGCCGACTCGCAATTCCTGCGACGAAGCGACGCGAAGTGGGCGGAGCCGGCTGGGTTTTTTGACCAGTTGCAGGACGGCGACATCGAGGCGCGGGCAGGCACCGACCAGCTTGGCTTCGTAGTTGGCGGCATCCTGGTGGAAGGAGACTTGGAAGTCGCTGCCGTTTTCGATGACGTGGTAGTTGGTGACGATGTGGCCCTGGTCGTCCCAGATGAAGCCGGAGCCGGTGCCGGCGGGGATTTTCACCGGGTCGGAGAAAAAGCCGCGGCGCGCCAGGCGGAGGTTGGTGATGTGCACCACCGAGGCGACGCCTTCCCCGAAGATCTTGATGTTGTTGGTTTCATCGCTGCCGAGATAGGCAGGGATGGGCTTCGCCACCGGGGTCGCGGCGTTGGTATCGGCGCAACTGCTGCGAGTGCCAAGAAGATAAGCGGAGCTGAGGGCAAGGGACAGGGCAAAGAAGACTTTGGCGTTCATGGCGCAAGGATCCTCATTTCGATCAGGTTGATTTGGTCGGTGGGGAGAGACGGACTTCGGTTTCGAGCAGGCCCTCGGCGTTGAGTTCGCCCAAGGGGGCGTAATAGCGGCAACGGCTGATGATGTCACGGCTGTAGGGCGGCGCGAAGATGTCGATCATCCGGGTGAAACGTTTGGCTTCGAGCGAGTGGATGTTGCCGCGCGTGGCGGTGAGGGTGACGGCGAGGCCGGGAGTGGCAAGCACGGTCGGACGCGGCTTCAGCCAGAGGCGTTGATTGCTGATGTCGCCGTGCGGGTCATAGGATTTCACTTCCACCTCTCCTTCCATGCAGAAGGCGACGCCGGTCATGCCCGGGTGGTTGTGCAAGGGGATGGCTTCGCCCGGCTCGAATTCGAGCATTGAGATCTGGAAGGATCGCTCTTCGTGCATGACCCGGATTTCCGGGAAGTCGCCGCGGCTGTTTTTGTAGGTGGCGCAGAAATCGCGGACCTGGCGGCAGTCGAGATCGGCGATGCGGAGCGCAGCTTCGACGTCGCGCACCTGGCTTTCCTGGTCCCAGCCCGGAGTGAATTGGACTTCCGACAACTGACGCAGACGGGCCAACAACTGCTCCCAGGTCAGCAGCGGCGGCGCTGCGGCGGGCGCATTCTGAGCTGCCGAGGAACAGCCGGCGAGCAAGGGCAGGAGTGCCTGCGCCGCCAGAAAGGCTTTGGCGCTGAGAGTGATGAATTGGCGGCGGTCGGTGACGGACATGGCAAACAACTCCCTAGGTGATTGTTTCTTAGACGCGTGACATCGCTTCTTTATTGCCTGCGACGAGATGTGGCCCAAAAATAGAAGGCTTGCGGATCTCCGCAAGCTAAACTGGGTCACGACTGGGACACAGTTGGGGGGATCGCCTCTACTCCTTCACTCCCTTCTCCCCGACTCCCTTGCGCGCAGCTCTAAGCCTCAGCCGGCCCGGCCGCCGCGACGAATTCCGGCGCCGGGAAATTGTCCGGATCCCAGCTCTTGCCGAGCCAGAGAAGCTTGTCCTGCCAGCGCGGCGGGATGTCGAAAAGATAGTGGTTGGGCCGACCCCATTTCGACTTGTGGTGGAAGTCGGAAGCGGCGGAGATCTTCAGCTCCATCCTCAAGGCCAGGCTGCCGAAGCGCTGCACGTCGGTGCCGCTGCCTTGGCCGCAGAGGATTTCGACCGCGTCGCCGCCCCATTCCTTGAAGGCCCGGAAGAAGCCGCGGCGCCCTTCGGTGCTGAAGCGGTAGCGGCCGGGATGCGCCATCACCGAGGTCGCGCCGGCTTCTTTCAGACGCGGCAGCAGATCGCGCAATTCAATCCAGGTTTCCGGCACATGCGCCGGACGGCCGGGCTCCATCAGCTTGCCGATGGCGTCGTCGAAATCGGCGCAGAGGCCTTTGCGGATGAGGATCTGGGCGAGGTGGGGTCGTCCGATCGCCTCGGCCCGCGGCTGTTCGGCCAAAGCTTCTTCCCAGCTCACCGGAAAGCCGGCGGCGGTGAGCGCGGCGCAGAGGCCGCGGGCTCGCTCGGCGCGGCTCTCGCCCGCCGCATGCAGGAGGCGTTGGATACGCGGCTCGGCGGGGTCGAAATCGAGGGCGACGACATGGATCACCTGACCTTGATGCAAGGCGCTGAATTCGCAGCCGTTGATGAAGCCCAAACCGAGCTCGGCCGCGGTGCTGCGGGCGAGCTCAAGACCTTCGACCGAGTCGTGATCGGTGAGCGCCGCCACCCGCACGCCGCAACGGCGGAGATGACGCATCACCTCGTCCGGCGGCAGTGAGCCATCGGAACAGTTCGAGTGGCAATGCAGCTCGATGCCGGGACGATAGATGCCGCGGCTCACAAGGAAAGCAGGAGTTTTTCGAGCAAAACGCGGTACTTCAGGCAGTCGCTCTTGAGGATGAATTCATCCGCCTTGTGCGCTTGCGAAGTGAGGCCTGGGCCGAAGTTGAAACAGGGGACGCCGAGGGCGCTGAGCTGGGCCACATCGGTCCATGCCTGTTTCGCTTCGACCGGAGCGGCGAGAAGCTCGACGGCGCGAGTGAAGAGCGGCGTCTCGATGACCTTGCCGGACGGCGCGTCGTCGATCAGGCTGACCTCGAGATCGGGCACTTTCAGGCCATTGATGAAGCCGGTGGCGTGATCGAAGGCTTCTTGCGGCCCCCGCACCGGGGCGTAGCGGAAGTTGACATTTGCTTCCCACCAGCCGGGCAGCGAGGTGCGGCCGGGTTCGCAGCGCTCCTCGGTGATCTGCAGGACATCGAAGAAGTCGCAGCCGAAGACACGATGTTTCACCGGCGCCAATTCGCTCATCGCCTGGATGAAGGGCAGCGCCTTGTAGAGGGCGTTGCTGCCGTTCCAGGGACGGGCCGAATGGCAAGCCAGGCCCTTCACCTTGACCCGCAGATGCAGCGAGCCGCAGCAGCCGATCTGGACGGTGTTGTCGGTGGGTTCGCCGACCACCGCGAGGTCGACGGTCTTGAACCACTCCGGCATGAACTGGATCAGATCATAGAGTCCGTTGTCGTGGATCGGCGTGCCTTCTTCGCGGCTGTAGATGAGCAGCGAGATGTTGCAGCCGATGGCGTCCTGATGCTGTGCGACGACATCCATGAAAGCGGCGACGGCGCCGAGCATGTCGGAGCCGCCGGGCCCGTGCAGTCGGTCACCTTCGTGGCGGACCGGGAACCAAGCCGGGACGACATCGGAATGGCCGACCAGGACAACGTGCGGACGCCCGGCTTTTTTCGGCAGCGAGATGATGAGCGAATCCTTGTGCTCGAGGATCTCCGCGCCGCGCAGATTTTTGCCGGTCCAGTCGCGAAGGAACTTGACCTTCTCCTGTTCATGGAAGGTGGGCGAAGGAATAGTGAGGAGTTGTTCGAGGAGCGGCAGCATGAGTGTGAAGATCCTTTTTTTTTGCGTCGACCGCGAAGATAACCCGGAAGGAGCGGCGGCAAAGGGCTGCCCCCTCCCCTCCTCTGCAATTCCTTGACTCTGGACAGGGTTCGCCTTCGGGATAGCTTCTCCCCAAACTCAAACAAGCCTACAGGAATCCAGATGCTGATTGCCGCTGCCGACATCGGGGATCTCGCCCACGCCATTCAACTGGCTTTGGCACCGGTGTTTCTTCTCACCGGCATTGCCGGCATCCTCAACGTCATGACCGGGCGTTTGTCACGAATCATCGACCGCGGCCGCAACCTCGTCGAGCAACCGCTTCGACACTTGAGTTCGCTTGATGAGGTCAATAGCGAGCTCGCCACTTTGGAGAAGCGCCGCCATCTCGCCAGCGCCGCAATCACCGCCTCGACCTTTGCAGGCTTGATGGCTTGTACGGTCATCCCGGTGCTCTTCCTCGAAATGCTGCTCGGCTTCGAGCTGAAATTCCTCATCTCCCTGTTGTTTGTCATCTCGACCATGTCCCTGGTCGTCGGCCTTGGCTATTTTCTCCGGGAAGTCCACCTCGCGACCAAAACCGTGCGCTTCACCGCTCGGAAAGGCGTCGACTGATTTTTTTTGAGCCCTTGCAGAGCTCATCTCTGGAGTTAGACTCAGTGCCTTGTTCGGAACGTAGCGCAGTCTGGTAGCGCGTTTGGTTTGGGACCAAAAAGTCGAGAGTTCGAATCTCTCCGTTCCGACCACTCCCTTTGAATCGATGTAAAAAATGGCGCCACTAAAAACAGTGGCGCCATTTCTTTGCAGCCGAGTCAGCTCACTTGCCGAGAGCAGCCTCGATGGCGGCGATGAGTCCATTGTCATCGGGCTTGGTGAGCGGCGCGTAGCGGTCGATCACCTTGCCGTCGCGGCCGATCAGGAACTTGCTGAAGTTCCAGCTGATGTTGCCGTTGGCGGGGCCGGATTCCTCGCAGAGGAACTTGTAAACGGCGTGGCGGCCGGGGCCGTTGACCTCGATCTTGGCCATCATCGGGAAAGTGACGCCGTAATTGAGCTGGCAGAAGCTGCTGATGTCGCTGGCGCCACCGGGCTCTTGCGAACCGAATTGGTTGCAGGGGAAGCCGATGATCACCAAACCGCGGTCCTGGTATTTCTTCCACACCGCCTCAAGCGCCTTGTACTGACCGGTGAAGCCGCATTTGCTAGCGGTGTTGACGACGAGGATCACCTTGCCGTGATATTGCTCCATCTTGGCCGGCTTGCCGGCGAGGGTTTCCGCTTCCAGATCAAAGAAATTCCGGCTGCTGACCTTGGTCTTGTCGGCACAGCTGAAGAGGGAAAGAAGCAGGGCGCAAATCAGTCTCATGGGATTCTCCGTTGGGGTTGTGGTGACAATCAAGTCCATCTCGGCAAGGAGGCAAGAGGGAAGAGGTTGAAAGGTTGAAAGGTTGAAAGGCGGAGCAGCAGCAGCAGCAGCTAATGACTGCAAGAAACAGGGGCTTGCGGCAGCTTCCTTGAACTCGCATCAATCCTTCATAATCGTCTCTTATCTTTGCCTTTCAACCTTTCAAACTTTCAACCTGCAACGATTCCAAACAGCCCGGGGAATCGTAAAGACCAGGAAGGCTGCGCGGCTGTCTACTTCGATTGCACGGAAAAGGATGCAGCGGCGCAGCCGCTGTCCCCCGTGCAACAAGAGAAGGAACATCACGATGCCTGTCAACAAGAGCCTTGGCCGATTGTCCGCCCTGGCTGTTCTGTGCCTGACCCTCAGCTCGAACGCCGGTTATTTCGGCGACGGATCCGCCCGCAATGGCGACTCCGCTCGCGACGAATTCTCCGGCCGTGGACAGTCGAGCCGCACCGAAGTGTCGGTCGAAATGGAGCGCAGCTCCGGTTCACGTCGCACCGAAGTCGCGGTTAGCGTCAGTTCCAGCCGCAACAGCGGCTGGGATCGCGAGTACCGTGAAGAACGTGTCGTCAGCCGCCCGGTCTATGACCCCTACGAGGAACGCCGTCGTCTCGAACGTGAAATGGAATGCGCCCGCCTCGAACGCGAGCGCGCCTACTACGCAGAGCAACGCCGCCGTGACTACGAACTGGCCTGTGCCCGTGCCGAGCGTGAACGCAGCTACCGCGAGGTTTACTACTCTCGCCGGGTGTATTGCGAGCCCGTTCGCCATTGCGAGCCGGTGTATCGCCACTGTGAACCCGTTCGCTATTGCGAGCCGGTCCGCCGTTGCGAACCCGCCCCCCGTTGCGGCAGCCGCATCTCCATCGGAGGTGTCATCGTCTTCCGCTAATCCCGGACTGACGGCCGGCGAGTAATCGCCGGCAGGCAGGTCTTGCTCCGGCAAGACCTGTTTTTGCGATGTGTATCACTCCGATTTGATCTTGGATTCTCTTCGCCGTCAGCGTCGAGCCAGGGAGTGAGGGAGGTAGGGAGTGAGGGAGTAAGGCAGGAGCGCATAAGAGTTCACTCCCCCAACTCCCTCGTTCACTCACTCCCAAGCCTGGAGATTAGAATCCCGAGTGATACAGCTCGCGTTTTGCGATGTGTATCACTCCCTCGCTCCCCTGTTCCCTTACTCCCGTAGCTAGGTCCTGTTTTTGCCGTCGCTAGTCTTTCTCCCGCCAAGGTCTAAGTTTGGGAAGAAGACTGGAGGCGCCGATCATGCTCGAGAAACTGAATCTGGAAACGAAGATCCCGGAAGCCGAAATCCGGCCGCGCCTCGAAGCCCTCGAGGTCCGGCTGATGGAACTGCAGCGGACCGTCCTCGACCAGGGCCTGCCGGTGCTCATCGCCGTCGATGGCGGCAGCGCCGCCGGCAAGGGCCGTTTGATCAATGACCTGACCCAATGCCTCGACCCCCGCGGTTTCGCCGTCTTTGAAGGCCGCGCCAGCAAAGACGATGTCGCCGAACTCGCTCCCTTCTGGCGCCACTCGCCCGCCCCCGGACGCATGGCCATCTTCGACCGCTCCTGGCTGCGCCCCTGCATCGAACAAACAATGAAGGCCAAACGCCTGTCGAGCCGACACCTGCGCGACGCCCTCGCTTTTGAAGAGGCCCATCAGCATTCCGGCGTCTGTGTCATCAAGATCTTCCTCCACATCAGCCGCAAAGAGCAGGGCAAGCGCTTCAAGGAGCTGCGCGCCGACAAGACCACCGCGTGGCGCGTCACCGAAAGCGACCTTGAGCAGAACCTGATGTTTCCGCACTGGCTGAAGGCGGCCGACTCGGTGCTGCGCCGCAGCAATTCCGACGAAGCGCCGTGGAAAATCATCGTCGCCATGGACCGCGCCAGCGCCCGGGTCGAATTCCTCGAAACCGTCGCCGCCAGCCTCGAAGCAGCGCTCGCCCGTCCGCCACGCCCGAAAAAGGCCGACACCGTCATCCTACCGCCGGTCGAAAGCCCCTCCCCGCGGGCAAACCTCGATCTCAATCTCCGCCTCGCCGATGATAGCGGTTACCGCAAACGCTTCCGCAAGCTCCAGGACGAGCTCGAAACTTTGTCGCTGCGACTCCACCGCGAAAAGATCCCCGTCGTCCTCGCCTTCGAAGGCTGGGATGCGGCCGGCAAAGGTGGCGCCATCAAACGCGTCACCGACGCCCTCGACCCACGCCAATACCGCGTCATTCCGGTCGGCGCGCCAAGCAAGGAAGAGATCGCCCGCAACTACCTATGGCGCTTCTGGCGCGACATGCCCAGCAAAGGCCGCATCGCCATCTTCGACCGCACCTGGTATGGCCGCGTCATGGTCGAACGGATCGAAGGCTTCTGCGCCCCCGACGACTGGCGCCGCGCCTTCGACGAAATCAACGCCACCGAACGTCACCTCGCCGAATCCGGCGCCGTCGTCCTCAAATTCTGGCTCGAGATCACCCGCGAAGAACAGGCCCTGCGCTTCAAGAAACGCCAAGACACGCCCCACAAACAGTGGAAGATCACCGACGAAGACTGGCGCAACCGCGACAAGTGGAACCAATACGAAACCGCCGTCGACGAACTCCTGATCCGCACCCATCAGCCCTGGGCCCCCTGGATCTGCGTCCCAGCAGTCGACAAAAAACTCGCCCGCCTGCAAGTGCTCGACACCTTGGTGAAAGCTCTGCGGAAAAGGTTGGGGAAAGGATGATTTAACTGGGACACAACTAGGGAACAACTAGGGAACAACTAGGGAACAACTAGGGAACAACTAGGGAACAACTAGGGAACAACTAGGGAACAACTAGGGAACAACTAGGGAACGACTAGGTATCACTCAAGCTCCAGGAAGAGCCTCCCTTTTCGTGTGCTTCGTGTCTTTCGTGGTTGAAAATCCGTTCCTCTCCCCACGCGTATCCAAGATAGCGTGACGCCCCCACCAAGAAAATCGTCACCGCGCCAATAGGCAGGCGTCTGGCTTCATTCATCGTTTTGTGCCACCACAAAACCGTGAACTTCAGGAAGCCAGACGCCATGAGCAAAGATAACACCGC
>CAMCSH010000058.1 GCA_945877655.1 Lentisphaera araneosa HTCC2155
GTGCTCTGCTTCGATTCCGCCGCGATTGCTTCACCTCCCGCCACCAGCTGAAAGCGTCCCGACACCGGGACTCAGGGGCTTGCTATGCCTTGAGCGGGGGCGCGGGCGGTTAAGATGCGGGTAGGGAAAATGATTTGACGTGGCTGAACCATTGACTCAATGCCATGGACAAGCTTGGGATTAGGATGAGATTGCAGCACCAAACTCCGGAGTGAATCGATGCCGCCAAAAGTCAAAAAAATCCTTGTCTCCTGCCTACGCATCAGTCTCGCCGTCTATATCGTCATCCTGATCGGATTCTTCATCTTCCAGAAAAAGCTGATCTTCAAGCCGACGCCCCTGCCGGCCTCGACCCAATTGACGCCAGTGATTCCCGGCAGCCGCGAACTGAGCCTGAAAACCTCCAGCGGCGGCAATCTATCCGCCGTCTTCACGCCGGCTACCGCCGCAGCCGGCACGCCGCGTCGGGTGATCATGCATTGCCACGGCAATGCCGGCAACATCCTCGGCCGGCTTGGCTTGATCGAGAATTACCATCGCCACAACTGTGCCTCGCTAGTCGTCGACTGGTGTGGCTACGGCAAAAGCAGCGGCAGCCCGAATGAAGACGAGATCTACGCCGATGCCGAGCTCGGTTTTTCCTGGCTGAAAGAACAGGGTTGGAAAGAGGACGAAATCATCATTCACGGCACCAGCCTCGGCGGCGGCCCGGCGACCTGGCTGGCCAAGCAACACCCCGGCTGCGCCGGCTTGATCCTCTCCTGCACCTTCACCGGAATTGCCGACATGGCGCGAGATCGCTACCCCTTCATCCCCCCATTCATCTGCACCACCCACTTCGATAATCTCGGGCGCATCGCCGAGATCAAAATGCCGCTCCTGATTCTCCACGGCACCCAGGATTCCATCGTCCGCTACCAACACAGCGAACGCCTTTACGCCGCCGCCGTGTCACCCCGGAAAAAACTCATTCTGGTGCCGGAGACCGGCCACAATGAGCTCGATGACTCAAAGGAATTCTGGCAGGCGTTTAGCAGCTTTGTGATTCTCTGACGATTGTCTTCATCTGGGGTTTATCCCGAAGGGATTACATCCTCCAGCGAAGGGTTGGCGCATCGCCTACCCTGGATTAGCGATCCCGAGTCATTCCTACCCTGAAGGGGTTGCGTCCATTCCTCGTTCCGCGAGGTTAAACCAGGTGTCGCCGATGCGGCTCAACCCTGGGCAAAATCCGCGACTCCTTTGGAGTCAACCGAGCTTGAGCTCATCCACGCCGCTTCCCTCAGTCCAAATCCACATACTGCACAACGCAGCCGAGCTCGGCCAAAGTCGGCGCTTCGAGGATGTCGCGGCCGCGATAGTTCGCGCCCTTGAGGAAGACCTGGGGACGGATGGCGCGCAGCAGGGAGTCGGCGCGCTCTTCGTCGAAGAGGACGATGTAGTCGACGCAGTCGAACATCTGCAGGAGGCGCAGTCGGTCGTCTTCGTGCAGCAGCGGCGTCTTGCCGGCGGCGCGCAGGGAGCGGTCGGAATTGACCCCGACGACGCGGACGCCGTCGAAGCCGCCGAGGCGTTCGAGGAACTGGATCTGCTCGGTCGACAGGCGATCAAAATGGCCGTTGGTGAAGTACACCTGACGTCCGCGGCTGCGGGCGGCGTCGAGGATGGCGCGCAGCTCGGAAGGAGTGCGGATCTTGCGCTGGCCGGATTCCTCGCCGATGACCAGCTGGTGGACGATGTCGGCGCGGGAAATGGTCTTCGGCGATTGCTGCGAAATCATGATGCCGGCGGCGGCATTGGCGATCTCCATCAACTGGCGCGGCGGATTGCCGGCGGAGAACATCGCCATGCAGCTGACGACGCTGTCGCCGGCACCGGCGACATCGTAGACCTGGCGGGGACGGGTGGGGACATGCTCGGTACGGCCGTCGCGATGGGCCCAGAAAAGCCCCTCGGCGTCGAGAGAGACGAAGGTCCATTCGAGGCCGGCTTTGGCGATGACGAGACGGGCGGCTTCAGCCGCGTCGTCGAGATTCTTGACCCGGCGGCCGAGCTGCAATTCCGCTTCGGTGCGGTTCGGCTTGAGGGCGGTGAAACCCTGGTAGAGACTCAGGTCCGCGCCTTTGCGGGGATCGCCAATCACCGGGATGCGCCCGGTCTGGGTGGCGAAGGAACGCAGCAGGGAGGGAGTGAGGAAGCCTTTGCCGTAGTCGGAGGCGACGATGGCATCGTAGTCGCCAAAGCGGCTGCTGAGGCCGGAAATCACCTCGGCTTCGACTTCGGCGGAGAGCGATGCCGAGCTCTCGAAATCGACCCGCAAAAGCTGCTGGCGGCCGGAGGGAAGATCGCTGTCGCGAGCGCAGAGGCGCTGCTTGCGAGTGGTCGGGCGCGAGGCGTCGCGGAAGAAGATCGGCCGGATGCCGAGCGCTTCGAGCTGGGCGGCAAGGCGGCCGCCCCATTCGTCCTGACCGATGACGCAAGCGAGATCGACCTGGGCCCCGAGCTGCGCCAGAACCGAGGCGGTGAAAGCGGCGCCGCCGAGCTGGAAGGTCTCATCCTCGAAGGCGAGCACCGGCGTCGGCGCTTCCGGCGCGACGCGGCGGACTCCGCCCCAGATGAAGTGATCCAGCATCGCGTCGCCGGCGACGAGGATGCGCGGCGAGCCGAGGCGGCGGACGATTTCTACGCTTTCATGCGAACTCATGGGAGCCTCAAATACAAAGTTTAAAGTTTAAAGTTTAAAGTCTCAAGCGACTAAGACAAGGAGCGAGAGCAACAGAGCAACAGGACAGAAGCCTCGTTACTCCCTCACTGCCTTCTCCCTCACTCCCGAGCTCTCAGCGCTCGCTCGCCTTGCGCAGTTTCGGCGCCGGCTTGGCCTTGAACTTGGCGTCATCCTCGAGGGCGAGGTCGACGGCTTTGTCGAGCTGGACGTCGCGACCGACGGCGAGGTCGCCGGGCCAGGGCCAGACGAGGATGTCGGGGATGGCGCCGTTGAGCTCCTGGTCTTCGCCGGTGTCGCGGCGGTACCAGCCGCGGCCGGGGATGCGCAAGGTGCCGGCGCCGAGGACGTTGGCGGCGCCGGTGCTGATGACGCCGCCGGCGGTGGGAACCCCGACGACGCGGCCGCGTTTGAGGACCTGGAAGGCGTGAGTGAAGACTTCCGCATTGCTGAACGAGTTCTGGTTGCAGAGGACGATCACCGGCTTGCTCCAGGTGGCGTAGACGAGGCGGTCGATGGGGTAGCCGAGGCCGCTGCCGCGGGAACGGCAGAAGGCGTGGTCGTTGGGACAGAGGACAGAAAGCAGGTGGTCGGTGGTAAAGCCCCCGCCATTTTCACGGACGTCGACGATCAGCGCGTCGCGGCCTGCGCCTTCCGCAAAAACCTCTTCCTCGAAGCGGCGGAATTCGCTCCACATCATCCGCGACACATGCAGATAGCCGATCCGGTCGTCACTGCGCGCCGCCACCGATTTGCGATTGTTTTCGATCCACTCTTCGTAGAGCAGGGCGCGGATTTTCTTGTAGTTGGTCGGACGCAGGACGACATGGCGTTTCTCCTGGCGGGCATTCTGCACCAGGACATCGACATCGCGCCCTTCGAGGCCATTCAGGATCGAGCTCAGCTCCGTGCTCGGACCAACTTCTTTGGTGGCGATGCTGAGGATCAGGTCGTTACTGTCGATGCCGGCCTTCACCAGATCGGCCGGCCCCTTGGGGACGACGCGTTCGACCCGCAGGCCGGGTCCGGCCCAGCTCGAATCGAAGATCAACCCGAGGTGGGCGGTGATGTTGTCGGGACGCTGCTGCGCCATCAGATTGTCGTAGAAATTCGAGCGCCAGCCCATGTGCGAGGCATTGAGCTCGCCGAGCATCATGTTGACGACGCGATCGAAGCTCGGTTCGTCGGCGGCTCTGGCCATCGGCTCATACTTGTCGAAGATGGCGGCCCAGTCGAGACCCTTCATGGTTTCGTCGTAGAACAGATCGCGCATCAGGCGCCAGGTACGGGTGAAAACAGAACGGCGGAAGCCCGAAGTGCTGAGATCCTGCAAGAGATTGAAGTTGATCGACGACAATTTGTCCTCCCGCAAGAGCGAGGGCACGCCGTCGGCGCTGCAGGCCAGGGCGCCGCAACGCAGCCAGACGGAAGGCCGAACGTCCTGCGACAGGACCTGCTTCACCTGCGACTGAGAATCGCCGATCTCCAGACACATCAATTGCGAGGGCTGCGGCTTCTTCGCCGTCTCGGCATCACGGGCATCCATGATGCTCCCCGGAGTGGCGGAGAAATACAGGCGCTTCGAGTCGCCGCTCCACACCAGCCGGCTTTCCATCATGTTGGGCAATGCGATCGTCTGGCGACGATCCTGAATGCCGTCGAAATCGATCTTGATGTCGCCGGTTTTCGCGGTCGCTTTGGCTGCGTGACGCTCGCTTTTCTCTGCCGGTTTTTCCGGCGCCTTGTCGGCCGGCTTATCGTTTTTCTCGGCCGGTTTTTCCGTGGCGCTTTCGTCGCTTTTGGCGGGGCGGCCTTTCTTCATCGTCTCGACCGCTTTCTCCAGCAACTTGTCGCGGCGATTGACCTCAAAACGGCTCTTGTCGAGAGCGCAGAGAATGATGTCGGGCTCGCCTTCGTTGCGGCAGCCGACATAGGCCAGCCAGGCGCCGTCGGGCGACCAGCGTGGGCTGGAGTCGTCACGCGGATGGCGCGACAGGTTGAGCGGGTCGCGGCTGCCGTCGAGAGGCGCCACCCAGATCTCGCTGTTGTAGTCAGCATCACGCACCGCCCAGCTGATCCACTTGCCGTCGGGAGAGAGGTCGAAATCGGGCCTCTCCCAGCACTTGATCAAGGCTTCGCTCTTGCCGCTTTTGATCTCATATTTCCAGATCGCTGTGCCTTTGATGTAGACCAGAAATTGGCCATCCGGACTTAGCTGCATGTCGGCGAGGGTGTCGGTGTCCTCGAAGACGGTTTCCTGCTTGAATCCGCGGTTCTGCCACCAGTAGAGTTTGTCGTCGGCACGGCTGGCCTTGACGATCTGGCTGCGGCGCCCGTCTTCGCGCAGGAAGAAGATCGCATCGGCGTCGCGGCTGAAGACCGGCTCAGTGTCCCAAACGGCGCCGCTGCTGAGGAAGCTCGGCTCCTTCAGGACGGTGTCGCTGACTGCGATGTCGCCGCCGACCGAGAAACACAGTTCCAGTCCGTCGCCGCTGAAGGAGTAGTCGATGGCCTTGCTGTGGCGCACTTGCTGGACGTCTTTGCGGCCGAGATCGGCACCGGTCCACAAGGGGATGGCGTGGGCGCCTTTACCGGGCTTGCGCGGATCGAGCGACATCAGATCGAAAAGCTGGCGGAAGACCAGCTTGCTGCCGTCGCGGGAAATGCACAGATCTGAGGCTGATTCGCTCTTGAAAGTGGTCAGGGTTTCATCCTTGCGGCTACCCATGTCGAAGTGGTGAATGTTGCCGATGCCAGTGGCGAAGTTGATGTAGTAGAAGCTCTGGCCGTCGGCACCCCAGACCGGGCTGCGGCAGTCGGCTTCCTGCTGGATCAGCGCGCTGAATTTTTTCGTCGCGATTTCGTAGAGCCAGATCTGGCCGGCCTGACTGCCGTGATAGCCCTTGCGGTACTTGTCCGAGCCTTCGCGGACGAAGAGGATGCGCTTGCCGTCGGGCGACACATGAGCTTCGTCGCCGTAGTCGTCGAAGACCATTTCTTCCTTCACCGGATTCTTGCCGGTGTCGAGCTTGATCAGTCGTTCCGAAGTCTTCTGGCTGAAGCCGCGGTCGCGCAGGCCGATGCACATAAGCTCGCGGCCATCGGGGTACCAATCGGTGAGCCGGTAGCCTTCCGAATGGAAGCCGACCTGACGGGGCTGGCCGCCCTCGCTGGAGATGACGAAGGCGTGCGGATTGCCTTCACGGAAACTCATGAAAGCGATCTGCTTGCCATCAGGCGACCAGACCGGATTGCCGTCGATGGCAGGGTGCATGGTCAAGGCCGTGGCTTCGCCGCCATCGACCGAGGCCGTCCAGACTTCACCTTTCCAGGCAAAGGCGATCTTCTTGCCATCGGGCGACAAGGCCGGGCCGATGGGAATGCGGATCTGGGTCTTATCCGCTTCCGGCGCTGGCGCCGCAGCGATGAGGAGACTGGCGAAGAAGGAAATCATGCTTGACCTCAGACTGTTTTTATGACAGCTTCCAAGCTCGCTCCGACTGGGAATTTGGCAAGGGAGCGAAGGGTTTTAAGAGTTGGACGGGACACAGGGGGTTTATGCCCAGGTCACATCGTCACAGAGTCACAAGGTTAGGCTGGCTTCATGACCATACGACCCAGTGACCCTGTGACCGACATAACCTACTTCCGCACAGTCTCCCAATCCAGCCCGAAGCCCGCCAAATACTTGCGCACCCGGTCGCTGTCGTTGCTGGTCTTCTTCTGCGTCCGGCTGACTGCAAACAGCTTGCGTCCGGCCTCCGCCAGAGTCGAGGAGTCGCGGCAGACGGCGAGCACCGTCTCGAGCTGAGCGCGATCGAAGAGGTCGATGGCTTTTGCTGCTTCCGCATCAAGCAGTGCTTCGATCAGGCCGCCCGAGGGAGGATCGTCGAGGCCCCAGTCGCGACGCAGACGGGCGATCTCGGCTTCGACCAGTTCGAGCGAAATGCGCTTGCCGCAAGCCAGGGTGGCGAGGCGGGTCAGGGAGGCGTTGAGATCGCGAAAGTTGCCGCTCCAGCTCGCCTCTTTCGACTTGGCGAAACCGAGGTAGCGGGCGTAGGCCTCCTTGTTGAACGCCGCGGCCTTGCCGAGACTGCGGCTGAGCTTCTCCAGCTCGTGCTCGATGTTCGGCTCCAAGTCTTCGCGACGCTGCGCCAAGCCGGGAAGTTCGAAGGTCCACAGCTTCAACCGCGCCAACAGATCGCCACGGAAACGGCCGGCCTTGACGTCGTCGCGGAGATCGCGATTGGTGCCGCAGATGAGCTGGAAATCGGAGCTGGTGGTCTTGTCCGAACCCACCGGATGGAAACGTTTTTCCTCAAGCGCATGGAGAAGGATCGCCTGCGCCTCGAGCGGCAGTTCGCCGATCTCGTCGAGGAAGAGGATGCCCTTGTCCGCCGCCTTCAAATAGCCGTCGCGATCGGCCGCGGCACCGGTGAAGGCGCCCTTGCGGTGACCGAAGAGCGCGCTCATCGCGGTATCGCCGCGCAAGGTGGCGCAGTTGACCTCGACGAAGTCGCCTTTGAGCTTGTTTTGCGCCTTGCGCAACTCGAAGACGCGGCGCGCCAGCGAGCTCTTGCCGGCGCCAGTGGGACCGAGCAGCAGCATCGGCGCGGCGCTGCGCTCCGCCACCACTTCGATCTCCTCGATCATCCGGTTGAACGAGGCGCTGCGAGTGGCGATGCCCGCCTTGAGATAGCTGCGGCGGTCGCCGGTCTCCTGCTCGAATCGCGCCGCCAGGGCGTCGTAACGCGACAGGTCGAGATCGATCAGCTCGCAGCTGCCGATCTGAATACCCCGCGGCGACGGCAGGAAGTCCTCGCCATCGGGCACCGGGCTCTTGTTGAATCGGTAGTTTTCGGGCGGCGCGGTCTGCGCCAATTGTCCCGGCAGATGCCCTGACTCGGTGAGCAGGAAGAGGCTGATCTGCTGCACGTGGGTGCCGGTAGTGATGTGGACCAGCATCTCCTCGGTGTCGGCATCAAAAACCAGCTTGCGGCTGAGGTCGAGCAGGACGCCGTAGACCTCGGCCAGATCCCAGGGATTTTCGATCGGCAGAACGTGGGTGTTGACCACCAATTCCGGCCGCAATCGCGCCAGATCCTTGAGCAGCGACGCCGCCTGCTCCTCCTGCTTCGCCTCGATCAGCAGCTCCAGCCGCTGCACCACGAGTTTTTCATTAAGGCAGAGCGCCAGGGTCGGACGCCACTTGCGCCAGCGATCCTTGCCGAGGCTGCCGTCTTTCATCGAACCGAAAATGCCAAAGGCGACGCGTGTTTTCATCTTGTTCCTCTCGTGGCTCGAGCATCCTGCTCGAGGTAGGTTTCGTGGCTCGACCATCCCTGGTCGAGTTTCATCAACTCGAGCTGGAAGCTCGAGCCACATTCTCTGTCCTGCCGGCTGTGTTTTACTTCTTCGGCAGCTGCAAAACCTGCCCTGGCTTCAGCTCATCCGACTTCAGATGATTCAAGGCCTTCAGCAACTCGACAGTGGTCTTCTCACGCTTCGCGATGTTAAAAAGAGTGTCCCCTTCTGGACCGCATACTGAGGAGGAATATCCCGGTCGACACAGACGATGCCGCCGGTGCGCATCAGCTCTGGATCCGGCACCGGATGAGGTGCAGGAGTCACCGCCTGGGCATCCGGTTTGACCGGAAGATTTTCCGCCGCGACCGAGCTCAGCGCCAGCGAGCCCGCCAGCGTTGCGGCAACCGCAATCCGCCTCAAATCAGAGCGGAACAGCGGCTGCTGATTTTCATCGACGACATAGTTGATGCAGAGCCTCTCGTCGGCCTGGTCGCGGATCAGCTTTTCCGCTTCACAGCGCTCCATGTCGGAGATATTGACCACATGCAGTTTGCACTGGGCGCAATAGCGCTTCGCCTCGTCGCCGCTCATCGAATTCCAATCGACGGGGCAAGTGTAGGCAAGCTTGAAGGGGTTCGGATTCATCGGGACGACTCCTTGTTTGGATTGGCTGATCTAGCTATCCCTGTGATGCGCCAGGCGGCAATTTCTTACTGCCGTTCTTTCTCGGGATCGCTGGCGTCCCGCCGGCTGTGTTCTGCAGCTCAAAGGAGGGCAGGCGTCCCGCCTGTCAAATCGACGGGCAGGATGCCCGTCCTCCTTTCATGATCATTCAGCATGAACCTCGCCAAATCATTTCCCTGTGCCTCGGCCCAGAGGAAAAGCCGCCGTCCAGCCTCGGCATCGTGCGACCAGAGGGCGCTGGCTATTGTCGCGGCGAAGTCACCGCCATCCCGGCGTTTCTTGGCCTCGGCTTCCAGTTCGTCCCGAACTCGCGGATCGCCGAGATCTCGGGCCAGGATCTGGTCCAACTCATCACGGGAACGCAGGCATTTCCGACAATCCTGATCGCGCATCGCGGCCCACTCCATCAACTCACGTCCCAAGCTTTTCTGTGCCGAAGCCATTTGGAGGCGGCTTCCCAGCTGGAAGGCCATCCAGTAATCTTGTTGGCTGCGGGCTTCTTCCGCCAAAGCGAAAACCGCAGTTTCGTCCTGAATGTCCAAGTAGGACAGCTTGGCCTGCACGACCTGAAAACCCTGGCCTTCACTGATCATCCGCCGAAGCAGTTTCTTGCCGTGGGCTTCGTGCGCGGTGTGCACAAGCCGCATGCCGAGATCGTAGGCCAAGTCAGGATTGGGCGCGGCCATCGCTTCATCAGCCAAGGCCTGTACTTCCTCCGGGTTATCCAAATCGCATTGATCCACGCGATCCTGATGTAAACTCATGCAAGCGAACTCGTCCCCCGCCGCCGCCGCTTCTTCGAGCAGCGGTCTCCCGAGCTCCTTGGTGCCGACGTCGCGCCAAAGCGTATAGCCAACGAGCCCTTGCAAACAAGGATCTCGACTGGCCTTGGCCTGGGTGATCATGCGCTCTACAGCCGCCGCATCCTTTAGATCGACTGCATCGAGTTTCTGAAACCAAAACTCCTCTTCTTCCTTTTTATCCATCCCGAAATCCGGACGCCATTTCTCCATGAGACGACTTTTCCATTCACCAGGATGCTGCTTCCGCAGGTGATGGACATCATGGACAAACAAGCCAAGCAAAATAAACACAGGAAGCCCGACAAAAAGACCAACGATCCAAGGCATGTAGTTTGGATTGTAATTCGGTATGAGACAAAAAGCAGGTATTAAGAGCCCCAAGCCGAGAATGACTTTCGGAATCTCCGTACGCCACCACGACACCCCGGATTTACAATCGATCCAGAACTTTGTCGCAAAGCCCATTACACCCATGAGTGCGCAGCCCAGCATCCCGAGAAGCGTACACGGGCCCCCAAAGGAGAAATGAAGGGCTGTAGCGACAAAGCCACCAAGCATCAAAATCAGCGGGAACCAAATGACGATCTGCAGATCGACCAAAAGATCCAAGCCGCCACGACTCCCCCATTCCTCAACATCCTGACGCCAAAGCCTGACGAGATGGCGCAGCGTCACCAGACCTAGGAAAACACAGAGGCTCGCGGCAGCACCGGTATAAAGCTCGGAGCCAGTTGGCGACAAGCCCATGACGGCGAGGGGCGCGACACCCAAAAGAATCACCCACGGGAACTCCGTCCGCAGCCAAGACTGCCCGGCTTCATGCCTAGATCGACTCCGTTTCCAACAGCACAAGAACGCATGGGGCCCGACGATCATGACGAGAATCAAGGCGCTTAAAGCACCGCATATCTGCAGTGCTAGCGACAGTCCGTGAGACGTTTTGGCCACGGCGCTTCCAAGTCCCCAAAGCACCGGCGGCAAGATCAAAACAGCGACAAAAAGCCAACGCCATCGGGCGATGCCTTGGTCTGAGGCAAGTGTGTATTTTGAGGTTTGCATGATCATCTTTCTCCGGCGTTTGTCCTTCCAGTATACAACCGAAGCAGACCCAATCTCAAGCTTTATCAGTATCGAAACCTATCACTCCTCCCATCGGACTTTCTCTTCCGGCCAATTCGCCACCAGCGACCCGATCAACCACGCAGCCCCGCCGACACTCTCAATCTCCGCACGAAAGAGCTTCAACTCCTGCTCCGGAGTGATCTCGCCGATAAAGACATGATTATCTCCTGAATTATCGAACAGGAAAGCGCATCGCACCAAACGACACATCGCCGGGAGCTGCTCCAAAGAACGCTGATAACGAGGCGCGATCTTGTCTTCCGGTACGCGGTGGCCAGTGCCGGCGGCGACACGACTGCGCACTCGGGACATACACATCTCGGGCGAAGCCAAGCCGACGTAGTAGAGATAGCTACGATAACCATGGCGATTCGCTGCGGCGACAAAATTCAAATGGGATCCATGACTCATCACACTCTCGTAGGTCATCGACTGCTTGAGCTGCAATAACTCCTGACGCTGCATCACGGCTTGTCGTTGGGCTTCGATAAAACAAGCCTCTTCATTGCCAAATCTTTCTGCCTGAAGAACCAAGGCGCGATCATCGGGATTGATGTATTGCCCATAATCGAGCTGATACTCATCATGAATTCGCCGGCTCAAGGTCGTCTTCCCGGCACCATTGGGACCCGCAAAAAGCCGTAAACGAGAAATCATTCGGGCTGGTAGGGGATGATTCTGCCATCCGGGTAAACACGCATCAGCTTCCCATCAACGAAACGGCTGATGCTAAAACCCGCCGCCAAAGCCGCCTCTGAAGCCTGCTTGCCGGCATCCCGAGCAATCGCCGCCAAATCGCGGCGCGAGATATCCTCCAAACGGCGTCCACGAACCCTTTCGGCCAAGGTCTTCGATGATTTTCCGGTTTTCATACTCATCTCCTGAGCGGGGTTTTTCTGCTCCAAAGATACATCCATACGCCACAGACCTCAAGCCTCCCCCATCAGATTGATCAAAGATATCTAAAATCATAGAATCATAGATATTAATCTATAAATTTTTGACTCTAGAAAGACTCGAAAACCCCATCAAAAAATCCTATAAAGTTTTTATTCATTGCAATCAAAATAGTTGCAACTTGAGTTTTTGGGAACCTTGAATCCGTGGCACAGGGATTTCTATAAGGACTGGCAACAAGACGACAACGAACAACCCAGGAGCCCCCCATGAAACTCGCCGAAGCCCTGATCATCAAAGCCGACATCGCCAAGAAGTACCAGTCCCTCAAGTCCCGCCTCGCCGCCAACGTCCTGATCCAGGAAGGCAACTCTCCCGCAGAAGATCCCGAGCGCCTCCACGCCGAAGCGGTAGCGGTTCTCGGCGAACTCGAAAATCTCAAAGGCTCGATCGACATCGCCAACGCCCGGCCCCAGGCCGACGGCCGCAGCCTGAACACCCTGCTGGCCCAGCGCGATACACTCACCCTCCGCGTCAAACTTCTGCAAGACACACTGGCCGCAACCCAGAAGGAACCCGAGCGCTACAGCGTCCGCGAGATCAAATGGGTCGCCACCATCCCCGTCGCCAAGCTACAGAAACAGCAGGACGACCTCTCCAAGCAGCTGCGTGAACTCAACATCCGCATCCAGGAACTCAACTGGAAGCTGGACCTCGATTAAAGGCAGCGGCGGGCGAGAACGAGAGCCAAGCACCCCGGCCGGTGGCTCGCAATATCCGGGCGGGATCAGAGCGCGAGGGAACCGTGCACCCCATCATCACTCAGTTCCGACACCTCACCGCTCAGACCTCAGACCTCACTCCTTCATCACCACGTTCTGACGCCGCTGCCTTTTCACCTCTTTGAAAACCCACAAACGAAATCCAAAACAAAATCTGGCTCGGCCACTGGGTCAACCCCTCCCCACGATCTGGTGGCCGAGCCTTATCGAAAAGCTATTCTCGGCCAGAGACCCATTCAACGCAATCAGGAACTCCCCATGACTACTGCCCAAATCACTGCACTCAACCAGATGCTTGCCAAGATCATTGAAAAACTTCACGGCCCAGATTCCATCAACTACAGTGTGTCGGCCAAAATCTGGCATTGCCCAATCGCCGCTGGTTCTGCTGCGATAGAAATCATTCGTTCAGTCCTTCTGGACAAGGTGGAGTTGCGAGCCGTAAATGCCGCCAAGCCACAGAATGTCTTAGAAAATCTCAAAACCTGTTTAGAATTCTCAGGAGATACAGGAGCTCATCCAGACCTTGATTACCTGAATTCTCCACAGGCCAAGCAAGATCAAGAGCAATTCCTTGGCGAGATTTCTAATTTCATCCAAGGATCCGACTCAATCTCAAACCTCTTTCTCGCAGAAGGCCACCCCTTCTACCCCGTCTTCTGGGACTTTGCCTACCTCATCGAAAAAGGTCCAGATGCCTACCTCTTCATCGCCTCAAGCTCCGACTGAACAAACCGGCACGGAGGCCGGCGCTCCCAGGAGCAACAACTCGATCGGGACGATCGAGCCACATCCAGCAAACCTCGACCAGGATGGTCGAGCCACGTGAGCTACCAAACCTTCCGTGCCCTCCGTGTCTTCCGTGGTTAAGCGCGTTAAACCTGAAACTTGAAACCTGAAACATGAGACTTTAAAAATGAACGGACCCAAAATTCTCTCTGACCCCAACGGCAAAAACATGATCAAGGCCTGGGTCAATGGCGTGCCCTTCGACCCCAAGGCCGAAGCCCAGGTGCGTAACGCCGCCAAGCTGCCCTTCATCTTCCGCTGGATCGCCTTGATGCCCGATGTCCACGTCGGCATCGGCGCCACCGTCGGCTCGGTCATCCCGACCAAAGGCGCCATCATTCCCGCCGCCGTCGGAGTCGATATCGGCTGCGGCATGATGGCAGTCGAAACCTCGCTCAAAGGCGAGGACCTGCCCGACGACCTCAAGCATATCCGCAACTTGATCGAATCCGCCGTCCCCCACGGCTTCGCCAGCAACTCCAAGGCCGGCCACGAGAACGGCTCGTGGAAGAACCCCTCCGCCTCGGTCGAAAACGCCTGGAGCGGCCTCGACGAAGGCTACAAAGCCCTGAAGACGAAACACCCCAAGGCGATGAACGAGAAGGACCCGATGAAACAGCTCGGCACCCTCGGCGGAGGCAATCACTTCGTCGAAGTCTGCCTCGACGAACGCTCCATGGTGTGGATCATGCTCCACTCCGGTTCGCGCGGCATCGGCAACCGCACCGGCCAGTACTTCATCGAGCTGGCCCGTCAGGACATGCAGAAATGGCACCTCAACCTGCCCGATAAAGACCTCGCCTACTTCCCCGAAGGAACGGATCATTTCGACGACTACTTCCAAGCCGTCGACTGGGCTCAGGCCTATGCTCGTTGCAACCGCGATCTGATGATGGATCACATCGTCGCCATCCTGCGTGACAAGGGGCGTCTGCCGCCCTTCCAGCTTGGCGCCACCGTGGTCAACTGCCACCACAACTATGTCAGCCGCGAGATGCACTTCGGCGAAGAGATCCTGATCACCCGCAAAGGCGCCGTCCGCGCCGGCGAAGGCGAGCTCGGCATCATCCCCGGCTCGATGGGCGCCCGCTCCTACATCGTCCGCGGCAAGGGCAACAAAGACGCCTTCTGCTCCTGCTCGCACGGCGCCGGCCGCGCCATGAGTCGAACCGAGGCGAAGAAGAACTTCACCCTCGCCGACCAGGCCCGCGCCACCGAAGGCGTCGAATGCCGCAAGGACGAAGGCGTCATCGATGAAATCCCGATGGCCTACAAGGACATCGACGCCGTCATGGCCGCCCAGTCCGACCTGGTGGAGATCGTCCACACCCTGAAGCAAGTGATCTGCGTCAAGGGGTGACCTCTCTTTCTGGGGCCGCCGCAATCCTTGCGGTGCTTGTTCCCTAGGAGCCCCGGCCTCCGTGCCGGGCCTTCCTGCAGCTCCGTCTCGGGATCGCTGGCGTCCCGCCGGCTGCGGTTCCAGAAACTTACCCAACTCGAGAATCCTCCCATGAGCAAGCGCAAAAATCCCGACACCTCCTCAATCGCTTATCGCCACTTCGTCGACAATCCCCGCTATGGCCGCGAACCTCAATGGAGCTCTTGGACACCGCCACATGAGATGGCTGTTCATGAAGTCGATAAAGCTTCTCGGATTCCTGGCACCGCAATCCCGGTCGATCCATCGCTTTACCAGGGTCGCATCATTCGGCGCACGCCCGGATATTATCTCGATTGCTCCTGCAATTGCACATCCTGCAAACGCCCCTTCATCTTCTTCGCGGCAGAGCAAAAGTATTGGTTCGAAACGCTGGGCTTTCATGCCGATGCCCGTGCTGTTCGTTGCGCCGAGTGCCGCAAGATTGTTAAAGCTTCACAGGAGGTTCAGAGTCGCTATGTCGAACTCTCCCATCTTGAACCTAGACGCCCTGAACAAGACTTGGAGTGGCTCGAGCTCTACTGCGCACTCCCCGGCATCAAGTCCAGCGCGTTGCCTGAGCAAGTCCTCAACCGCTTGGCCAAGCTCCCGGAAATCGATTCCGCTCGTCTGGAGGAATGCCGACGCATCCTCAAGCCGTGAAGCGCAGCCGGCAAGACTACAAACCAAACAACAACACCGCAAGGATTGCGGCGGCCCCAGGGAACAAACCCGGCACGGAAGCCGGGGCTCCCAGGTTTTAACTCACTCACTCACCCTTACCCCGAGCTCACCATGTTCCTCTCCATCAGCACCACACATCAGCCGACGAGTGATCTCGGCTTCCTGCTCCACAAACACCCGGACAAGATTCACGAGCGCAGCCAAAGCTTCGGCAAGGCGCGGGTCTTCTTCCCCGAGGCCAGTGCAGAGCACTGCACCGCCGCCTTGGCGGTCGAGGTCGATCCCATCGGCCTGATCCGCCGCAAAGGGCCGCCCGGCCAGGGCTTCGCCTTGGAGCAATACGTCAACGACCGCCCATACGCGGCCTCGTCCTTCCTCGCCGTCGCCCTCGTCGACTGCTTCAGCACCGCACTCGCCGGACGCTGCAAGGACCGTCCCGAACTGGTCGCGACGCCGATCCCCCTGGAGCTCTTCCTGCCGGCGATCCCGTGCCGCGGCGGCCTCGCCCTGCTCGAACGCCTCTTCGCCCCGCTGGGCTATGCCATCGACATCACCGAGCGCCCCCTCGACGAAGAGTTTCCAAGCTGGGGCCCGAGCCGCCACTACGGCCTCAAACTGAGCGGCACGCTGACCTTGAGCGACGCGCTCAGCCACCTCTACGTCTTGATCCCGGTGCTCGATTACGACAAGCACTACTGGATCGGCGAGGACGAAGTCGCCAAGCTGCTGCGCCACGGCGAAGGCTGGCTCGGCGCTCACCCGGAAAAAGAGCTGATTACCAAACGCTTCCTCATGCACCGCGCACGACTGTCGCGACTGGCCCTCGAATCCCTTAGCGATGAAGGCGCGACGCCCCCCGATGACGCCGTGCTCGACGCCGCCGAAGAAGCCACCGAGGAAAAGCTGTCGCTCAACGAAGTCCGCCTCCGCGAAGTGGTCGACGCCCTGGTCGAATCCGGCGCCACCTCGGTGCTCGATCTCGGCTGCGGCGAAGGCCGTCTGCTGAAGCGTCTTCTCGGCAAGCGCCAGTTCGCCAAAATCACTGGGGTCGACGTGTCGCCACGCTGCCTCGAAATCGCCGCGGAACGCCTTGATCTCGAGCGCCTGCCCGAGCTCAAGCGTCAGCGCCTGCAATTGCTGCAAGGCTCGCTCACCTACCGCGACCAGCGTTTGGAAGGACACGATGCCGCGGCTTGCGTCGAAGTCATCGAACACCTCGACGCCCACCGCCTCAGCTTTTTCACCCGCAACCTCTTCGTCTTCATCCGCCCCCGCGTCATCGTCCTGAGTACCCCCAACCGCGACTACAACGTCCTCTTCCCCCAGCTCGCCGCCGGACGTTTCCGCCACGGCGACCACCGCTTCGAATGGAGCCGCGTCGAATTCCAGCAATGGGCCGAAGCTGCCGCCTCGCAATAC
>CAMCSH010000059.1 GCA_945877655.1 Lentisphaera araneosa HTCC2155
CCACGGAGGGTGGGGCTCCCAGGCCTTACGCGTGATCGAGCAATTGGTGATCCGGGTTTTCGCGGCGGGCGTAGTCCTTTTCCCAGGTCGAGGAGAAGAGCACCATGGGGCGCTCGGCGTTGTCCTGGGCGAGCTTGGCGCCGAAGGGCAACTTGAAGGTGTCGGGTTGGCCGATGAGCCAGCAGGAGCAGGAGAAGGGCAGCATCTCGAGCTTGGTGGGGACGCCGTATTCTTCTTCGAGACGGTGCTGCAGGACTTCAAATTGGAGGCGGCCGACGGCGGCGACGTAGGGATAGGAATAGGTGTCGCGGAACTCGCGGATGAGCTGCACCGTGCCTTCGGCGGCGAGCTGCTCCATGCCGCGGTCGATCTGCTTGCGTTTGCCGAGGTCGACCGGGCTGATGCGGGCGAAGAGTTCGGGTTGGAACTTGGGCAGGGGCTTGTATTCGAAGCCGCCTTTGATCGAGATGGTGTCGCCGATGGCGAGGCCGTTGGTGTTGATGACGCCGATGACGTCGCCGGGGAAGGCTTCTTCGAGGCTTTGGCGTTCGGCGGCGAGCAGGGTTTGGGGTCCGGCGAGGCGGAGGCGTTTGCCGGTGCGGTGCTGCAGCACTTGCATGTCGCGTTCATAGCGGCCGGAGTTGATGCGCAGGAAGGCGATGCAGTCGCGGTGCTTGGGGTTCATGTTGGCCTGCAGCTTGAAGACGTAGCCGCTGAAGTCGTTTTCGACCGGGATCTTGGTTTCACTGCCAGCGGGCAGATCAGCTTTGCGCGAGGTCGGGCAGGGCGCGAGGTCGATCAGGGCGTCGAAGAGCGGTTCGACGCCGAAGTTGGTGAAGGCGGAGCCGAAGAAGACCGGGGTGACCTTGAAGTTGAGATAGTCGTCGCGATTGAAGGCGTTGCCGGCGATATCGAGCAGTTCGAGCTCGTCCTTGAGGGCCTGCAGTTCGACGGCGCTCATGCGCTCGTTGGGGACGACCTGATCGGCGGGGACGCGGGTGACTTCCGGCTTGAGGGCGCCGCCGGCGGCGGTGCGGGTGTAGAACTCGAAGCAGTTGTCGCGGCGGTCTACGACGCCCTGGAATTCCTTGCCGCCGCCGATCGGCCAGTTCATCGGCGAAGCGGGGATGCCGAGGGTCTGCTCGATCTCTTCCATCAAGTCGATCGGCGACTTGCCGTACATGTCCATCTTGTTGACGAAGGTGAGGACGGGTATCCCGCGGAGTCGGCAGGCGGCGAAGAGCTTGAGGGTCTGGGTTTCAACACCTTTGGCGCAGTCGATGACCATGATGACGGAATCGGCGGCGGTGAGGGTGCGGTAGGTGTCTTCCGAGAAGTCCTGGTGACCGGGGGTATCGAGGATGTTGATCTTGCAACCGCGGTATTCGAACTGCATGGCGGAGGCGGTGATCGAGATGCCGCGTTCCTGTTCCATGCTCATCCAGTCGGAGGTGGCGGCCTTGCGGCCTTTGCGGCCGGCGACCATGCCGGCGGTGCGGATCATGCCGGAGTAGAGCAGCAGCTTTTCGGTGAGAGTGGTCTTGCCCGCGTCAGGGTGGGAGATGATGGCGAAAGTGCGGCGGCGGCTGATTTCTTCGGTGAGCGAGGCCATGGCGGGATCCTTGAGGTTTTTTTGTCGGCGCGAATGTAGCGCGATTTCGGAAAAGCGGGGGCGGCGTCACTTCGCCTTGCGCGATGCCGCCGGGCTGATGCCAAAGCGCTTCTTGTAGACCCGGATGAAGTAGTTGCCGTCGCTGAAGCCGCAGCGCGAGGCGACCTGGGCGATCAGGTCGCTGCTGCTGCCGAGCAGGTCCTGGGCGCGGTCGAGGCGTCGGCGCAGCAGGTATTCCATCGGCCGGATGCCGATGTGTTTGCGAAAGAGGTCGGAGAAGTAGGTCGGATCGAGCTCGGCGGCGGCGGCGAGATCGGCCAGGGCCAGAGGTCGATGGAGATTGACTTCGATGAACTCGAAAACCCGCGAGAAGCGCAGCATCTGCGGCTGCGGCCGGGCCTCGACCAGAAAGGGGGCGAGCAGCAGGCGAAGGACGCCATCGGCGACCATGCGCTGCTGGGGAGTGAGGCTGTCGTTGCGTCCCTGCCAGACCTGGTCGTTGTAGCGCGGGTCGTTGGCGTCGACATTGGTCAGGGCGAAGGACGGGAAATGCTGCAGCAGTTCATCGCCGAGGGCCAGGTCGAGAGGACGCAGCGGCCGGCGCGACGGCAAGCTATAAGCGGCGGCCAATTCTTCGCCGCATGAGCCGGCGCGGAAGAGGATGTAGTGCTGCTCGCACTGGTTCTTGCAGCTGTAGTCGACCGGGACAAAAGGCGGCACGAGATAGACCGATCCCGGCCGCATGATCAGGGTTTCGCCATTGAAAAAAGCCTGTTGCTGACCGTCGTGAATCAGGAAGAGACGGGTGAAGGGGCTGACATGGCCTTGATACGACCACCATTTCCCCACCTGCAGTCGATCGGTGGCGAAGATCTGAAACTGCAGGCTGGCGGACTCGGGACTATTGTTCATGCTTTGACCTGCTCTTGCATTGGCTGAGTGATGTCCAGTATAATCTGTGAAATATGCTGCAGCAGACACGGAACCGCAAGCTCCTTGGTGAACTCGGAATCGACAAGACCCAAACCTGGAGAGCCCCGCATGAAAATCCCCGCCCTGATCAGCTGCCTGCTGTTGACCTTGAGCTCCTGCCAAAGCGCCGTCTCAATAGCGAGCCCGGCCCCGGCCGAACTCGATGCCGAAAACGTGATCTGGAATTCGCCAAGCCTCGATTCGCATGGCTCGATGCCCCTCGGCAACGGCCAGACCGTGCTCAACGTCTGGGTCGAAAAAGGCAGTGGCGACTTGATGATCCTCCTCGCCCGCAGCGACTCCCTGTCCGAGATCTGCCGCTTCCTCAAGCTCGGCCGTCTGCGCGTCCATATCGACGGCAATCCGCTGGCCGGCGCTGATTTCAGGCAGGAGTTGATCTTGCGCGAAGGCCGGATCCAGATCAGCGGCGGCGGCGTCGCCCTCAGCGTCCTGGTCGATGCCGAAGCGCAGGTGGTGCACATAATGGGAACCAACCTGAAGGCAGGAAAACCCTTGAGCGTCTCCGCCAAGATCGAAAACTGGCGCGATGCCGAGCGGCAATTGCCGGGGGCGGAAAAAGTCTCGAGCTGGACCACGCACGACGCACCCTTTCCTTTGATCGAAAGCGGCGACCGCTTTTCTCCCTCGCCCAAGGCCATCGTCTGGTATCACCGCAACGAAACCTCGGTGGTGCCGAAGCTGCTCGAAACCCAGTCCTTGACCGGCGCCAAAGGAGCCTTTGATCCCTTGCTGCACCGGACCTTCGGCGGCCATCTCAGCGGCGCCGGCTTCACTCCCAGCGGCGAGCGCGAATTGCGCAGCGCGCAAAACCAGTCGAGCTTTGCCCTCACCTTGGCCACCCATACAGCCCAGACCGACACCGCCGAGGCTTGGCTGAAACAAGTCGAAAACGAAGCGGAGAAATCGAGCGACTACACCCGGGCTTTGCGCCGGACGCAAAACTGGTGGTCGCAATTCTGGGCGCGTTCCTGGGTTGTTGTCGATGAACCCCAGGGCTTGCCCAAGAACCAGCTTCCCTTGTCCCTCGGCAAGGATTCGAGTGGCGGCAACCGCTTCCCCGGCGAGATCATCGCCCTGCCGGTCCTGGGCAAGGCGCAAAGTGCCGCGGAAACCGCTGCATCGGCGTCGCAGGCCCGTCCCGCCAGCAGCACCGAACCCAAGCTGCCGGAGGGTGCTGCCGCCCTCACTCTTTCCGCCTGGATGAAGCCCGATTCGATGGGCTCCGGACGCCTCTTCGACAAGATCACGCCAGGCGGTACGGACGGCTTTCTCTTCGATCAACAAGGAGCCTCCCTGCGCCTGATCGTCGGCGGTCGCATCCTCCTGACACCTGCCTGCCTGAAGAGTGGTCAGTGGCAGCATGCCGCGGCGAGTGTTGCAGCCGAGGGAACTCTGGCCATTTACGTCGACGGCAAGTTGGTCGCATCAGCCCCCGGCGAGCTCGGCAGCGCGGTCACTCGCGGCTACACCTTGCAGCGCTACGCCCAGGCTATCCAGGGGCGCGGCAGCTACCCGATCAAATTCAACGGCGGCTTCTTCAACATGGAAGCTAATGGCTTCTCCGCCGACTGGCGCAACTGGGGCGACTGCTACTGGTGGCAGAACACTCGCCACATGTACCACCCGATGCTTGCTTGCGGCGACATAGACCTGATGCAGCCGCTGTTCAAGATGTATGAGGACGCGGTCCCCTTGGCCGAATCCCGCAGCGCGAAATATCACGGCGCCCGGGGCGCCTATTTCCCCGAGACCATGACTCTCTTCGGCACCTACGGCGGCGACTATGTCTGGGACCGCCGCGGCAAGCAGCCTTCCGAGGTCGGCTGCCCCTGGTGGGACAAGGCCTGGAACCAAGGCCCCGAGCTGGTGGCGCTGATGCTCGACCGCTACGATTACACCCACGACGAAACCTTCCTGAAAAACCAAGTCCTGCCGATGGCCGTCAGCGTCCTCGACTACTTCGACAGCCGCTTCAAGAAAGACGCTGCAGGCAAGCTCGTCATCGACCCCGCTCAGGCAGTCGAAACCTATTGGCACGGCGTGGTCAACGACGCTCCGACGGTAGCGGGCCTAGTCAACCTCAGCCGACGTCTAAACGCCTTGCCGGTGGATCAGCTGAGCCCGTCGCAGCGCGAGCTCTTCACCCGCATCGCCGCAGCGTGTCCGCCGATCCCGGTGGAAGGCAGCGGCGCCACTCGCCAGCTGGCTCCGGCGGCGAAGTACAATCCGCAGCGCAGCAACTGCGAGAATCCCGAGACCTACGCCATCTGGCCCTATCGCGAAGTTTGCCTCAGCCGTCCCGAGCTCCTCGCCGAAGGCAAACTGGCCTACGCCAAACGCCAGTCGCAGCTGCCCAACGGCTGGGGTTACGATGGCAACGTTGCCGCCCTGCTCGGCATGACCGATGAAGCCGAGCGCATCCTCAAGATCAAATGCGCCAACTCCAATCCTGGCTACCGCTGGCCCGCCACCTGGGGACCCAACTTCGACTGGCTGCCCGACCAGAACCACGGCGGCAATCTGCTCGAGACCACCAACCTGATGCTCCTGCAAGGCGAGACGGGCGGCAAGATCCTGCTGCTGCCCGCCTGGCCGAAGGCCTGGGACGTCAGCTTCAAGCTCCACGCTCCGGATGCGACCACGGTGGAATGCGTCTACCGCGGCGGCAAGATCCTCAAGCTCAAAGTGACGCCTAATGAGCGGGCCAAGGATGTGGTGCTGCCGGAATTTCTGAGATCAGCCTCAGTTCAAGCGCCGATGCCCTGAACCGCGGCGACGCAGGGATCGGTGATCTGCTTTGCCTTTTTGCCGTTGCCCGTCTTCTGCGGTTGCCTGAGCTCAGGTCGGGATTTTTTCTGGGAATTTCCCCATCGTCTTTTTCGATGGCGTCTATTGAGAGAAGCCTAAGTGCTCTTGGCGGAACTGAAGAGAGATTGAGGCCATCAGCCCGGAGAATTTCATGGACGCCTTGCCTCAGACCCCGCCCGCCTTGACCCTGCCCAACGTGGTGATGCCGACCCTCGGCGGACGCCAATTCTGGCTCGATCTGGAGGAGCGTCACGCCTGGCGTTTGCAGCAGCATCGCCTCACCGGTCTCTGCCGAATTCTAGATCCTGAAAATCGCCGGATGGCCTGGGGCGGCCCGATCGCCTGCGGGGAGGAATGGCGACGCCTAGTTCCGGCCGCGACCGCGCCGCGTTGCACCTTTGTCCTGGTTCACGGCCTCGGGCGAACCCGCTCCAGCTTTAGCGCCTGCCGCAAATTCCTCGAAGGCGAAGGAGCCGCTTGCCTGTCCTTCGGTTATCCCAGCCTGTTGCTGCGTCCGGAAGAATCCGCGAGCGATCTTCAGAGCTTCATCGCTGCTTCAGCCCCGACAGGGGACCTGGTCATCGTTGGCCACAGCCTCGGCGGCCTGCTTGGGCGGCAGCTTCTCGACTCCTCCTTGTCGCCGCGATTGCGTGCCGTCATCAGCTTGGGTTCGCCCCACGAGGGCTGCCCGGCGGCAGATGTCCTGGCGATGACGCCGCTGGCTTGGATCAGCGGACCAGCGGCGCCGCGTCTCAACCGCTTTCCCGGTTCCTGGAGCCGAAGCCTGCCGAAGGATCCGCGACTGATCTGTTTCGCCGGGATTTCCGAGGGCTTCCCTTGGCCTCCCTTCCTCGACCGTCGCGGCGACGGCCTCGTACCTCCGAATTCCGCCGCGCCAAGCTGGTCGAGCCATCCGCATTTCCTCCACGCCAGCCATACCTTCCTGATGAACCAGCCGGAAGCCAGAGATGAGATGCGTTCGTGGTTACCCGGGAAGGAGGAGGCGAGGTCTACCACGGAAAACACGGAGGACACGGAAGGTTAGGCCTATCAGATCAGTCATGTCTGCAGAATGCAATATCTTCCATGATCTAAGATGAACATGCATATAACCGAGAACCACCCATGACCCCTTCCCTTCTACGCATCCTGGCCATGGGCGCGGCCTTTGCCGCGGGCCTGGCTTATCGGGTGCCTTATCTGATCCCGCTCTACGTCGTCGCCTTCGGGATTTTTCTGGCTTTTCTCAGTCGCGCCGAGGAGGGCGGGATGGAGGCGAAGTCATTGCGGCGGGCGATTCTCTTACACGCTTTCAGTTTTGCGGCCTGTCGGATGCTCGGGGTGATCCTGACGCCCTTGGTGCTCTTTGTTTTGTTTCTCTTCGCCTTTCTGCAAAGTCTCTTGCTGGCTTGGTTGTGGCTGCGCTTGAAGCGGTTTTTGGCGACGCGTCCGGCTTGGCTGGTGCCGGCTTATGGAGCTGCGGCGCTGCTGCTTGATGCCGGGCTGCTCGCGGCGGCGCCGCTCTTCGGCGAGGCGCAGAGCCTGGCTTTGCCGTGGATCGATTACGGCCCGGCGCTCGGGCTGGTGCGTCATTTCGGCCAGGGCTTCGCCGTGCTTTTCGCCTTCGCCTGGGTCGCGCTGGTCGCCCTCAGCTTCCTGAAACGAATCGGACGAAAAGCCTGGATCGCGGCTGTGCTTGTCAGTCTGGTGGCGGCACTGGCCGGTCGCCTGGGGATCCGAAACGACGGGCCCGCGGTGACCTTGGCCGGATTCGGCGGCAGCGGCAAGGCACTGAGTCATTTGAGCTTAAACGACAGTTTGAAACAGCTCGACGATTTACGTGGCACAGCGGCTCATCCCTGCGTCGTCGTCCTGCCGGAACTCTTCAGCTCTCGCGACGGAAAATTGCCGGCTCTCGATCTGGCCTTGCGGCAATTCGCCCGGGAACGGCAGCTGATCCTGGTCTGGGGTTATCACGATCTGGCGACGCGGCACAACGCGCTCGAAATCTGCGGCTCGGGCGAGCTGCTCGGGACTTATTTCAAGCATCATCTGGTACCGGGGATCGAAGACGGCGTGTACGACAAGGGCAAAGGCGGGCCTTTGCGGGTGGAGACGGCGGGCTTGCGACTGGGAGCGGTGATCTGCCAGGACGACAACTATGCGGGTTTCATACGCGGCGCCACCCAGCCGGGGCTCGATCTTCTGCTGGTGCCGACTCTAGACTGGCCGGGAGTGGCCAAGGAACATCTCGACTCGATGCGTTGGCGCTGTCTCGAAAACGGCCTGATCGCGGTGCGTGGCGCCCGTGGCGGCTTCTCGGCGGTGATCGATGCCGAGGGACGGGTTCAAGCGGAATTCGATGGCCGACATGAAGGAGTCGGGCTGGCCCGCGCCGAGCTGATTTGCGGTCAGCGCACATCGCTGTGGCGGACTTGCGGCCCCTGGCCGTTGCGGCTGCTGGCCATGCTGCTTTTGGCCGTCAGTTTGGTCATGGCGCGTCGGCAGCCTGTACAAGCTAAAATGCGGGAGTCATGAAGCCCAGCGACTTGGCCACAAAAGGCACAAAGAATACAAAAAACCAAAAATTTGAGTTCAAGCATTTCGCTGGATAATGGGATAATGAACCTTGATGGTCTTTTCGTGTCTTTCGTGATTTTCGTGGTGAAAAAGCTCTTCTTCAGCGTTTCCCTTGAGCTTCTTTGCTGGCGTCCCCGGACTTTTGCTGTATCCTTGCAGCCAAAGCAACCTAAGGCATTGTCATGACCCCGAAAACCTCCTTGAAAACTCTAGCTGCTCTGGCTGGCGTCAGCACGAGCACGGCGAGTGCGGTGTTGAACGGCAAAGCCGAGGCCCTGCGCATCTCACCCACGACGATTGCACGGGTACTTGAGATCGTGGCGCGCGAGGGCTACAAAGCCTGCCCCTTGGCGCGCAGCCTGAGGACCGGGCGCAGCGAGACCATCGGCGTGATCGTGCCGCACATTTCCATCCCGTTTTTCGCCGAGCTGATCCAAGGGGTGGAGGAAGTCGCCCGCAGCAAGGGTTTCCAGATCCTGATCGTCGATTCGTCGGAGGATCCGGCGATCGAGTCGCAAGGCATCCAGAATCTGATCGCCCGCAATGTCGACGGATTGATCATCGCCAGCATCATCACGCCCGAGCGTTGGGCTCAGATCCGTCCGCCGAGCATCCCGCTGGTGTTTGTCGACCGCGAGGTTCCAGGGATTCAGGCCTCGTCAGTGGCGTCGGACGCTTTTACCGCGGCACAGGAAGCCTGCACCCGTTTGTTGAAGAAGTCGAGCGAGCTGGTGTATCTCGGGCGGCGTCCCGACACCTCCTCCAACCGCCATCGTTTCGACGGCTATCTCGCAGCGCTCAAGCTTGCCGGTTTAGAGCAGCGCGAGGACCTCATTCTCCAGGGCGATGACAATCAGGAAGCGGGCGAAGCGATGATGCGGGCTTGGCTAGAAAAACATCATCGGGCGCCGGGCGCCTTATTCTGCTCTAGCCTGGGGCATTTGCGCGGCGGGCTGAGGGCGCTCAAAGCCTATCTCGGCGAGCTGCCAAAAGAGATGGCCATCGGGACTTTCGATAACGATGCCAATCTCGATTTCTACGTTCTGCCGATCCTCAGCATCCAGCAGGATTGCCTGGGTCTCGGAGCTCAGGCGATGGAGCTGCTGATCAACTGCCGCCAACACCCGAACGCCAGTCGCGACCTGCTGCTCCCGGCGCGATTGATCGAGCGCTGAGAATCTGCTTGGGGAATTGGGACACAATTGGGACACAATTGGGACACAATTGGGACACAACTGGGACACAACTGGGGAAGGATAACACCATGAAATTACTGCTCGCCATTTCCGTTTTCTTCGTTTCGCTTTTTGCGGAGTCCGCAGAATCTGCAGCACCCGAGAAGATCATCGGCGAAGGAGCCTTCCGCTACCGTCTTGTGCCGGGCTGGGCCAAGCTCGAGGGCCTCAAGGTCCGCAACGGCCACGGCCTCGCCCTTGACCGCAGCGGCTATGTCTACTTCCTTACCGATCACCCGGAGAACAACCTCATCGTCCTCGATCCGGTCAGCGGCAAGGTGCAGTCGCAGCGCAATCTCGGCCTGCCCGGTGCGCACGGCTTGACGATTCTCGACGATGGCCCCCGCCAAGTCCTCTACGTCACCTGCACCGAGACTCACCGCGTCGTCAAGACCACCCTGCAGGGCGAGATCCTCCAGGAGCTGCCTTGGCCGAAGGAGAGCGGCCACTACGCCGACGCCAAGGACTACAAGCCCTCCTGCGCCCTGCCGCTTCCCGACGGCGGCCTCTTTGTTCTCGATGGCTACGGCAAGGACTTCATTCTCAACTACGGCGCCGACGGCCTGCTACGGCAGAGCTTCGGCGGCAACGCCGGTGGCGTCCCCCATTGGGGCCCCCACGGCGGCACTTTGGACTGCCGCGACCCCTCACGGCCCAGCCTGATCCTGGCGATGAGCGACCAGCACAATCTCAGCCGCTGGACACTGGGCGGCAAGAAGCTTGAGGAAATCCCCTTGCCCAGCACCAACCCGCGCTGCCTCAAGCCCTTCGGCGAGGCTTGGATGATGGCCACCATCGGCGACCAGTGGCCGAAGGACTTTAACCGCCCCGGCTATCTGTCGATTCTCGATGAACACTTCCGCCTTCTCGTCAACCTCGGCGCCGAGGCCCCGCGTTATGTCGACGGCAAGCTGCAGACCATCACCGCCGACGGCACCTTCCGCCACCCGCACGACTTTGCCGTCGGCCCGGACGGCTCTCTCTACGTCGCCCAGTTCAGCTCCGGCGACCAGCCTTTGCTCAAATTTGAAAAAGTGAAATGAAGGAGATTCTCATGCACGACCTCAACCGCCGCAGCTTCCTTTCCGGCTCCGCCGTCGGCCTCGGCTCGCTAGCCCTGGGCTCTCTCTTTGCGGACGCCGCAGAAGGTGGACGCCCCGTCGGGCCGCATTTCCCCGCCAAGGCAAAACGGGTGATCTACCTGCACCAGGCCGGCGCCCCGCCGCAGATGGAGCTCTTCGACTACAAGCCCGGCCTGGAGAAGTGGCGCGGCCAGAAGATTCCCGATTCCTTCCGCGGCGGCATCACTTTCTCAGTCGCCGGCGCCGGCCAGGCGCCCCTCGTCGTCCCCTCGCTCAAGCCCTTCAAGCAATATGGCAAGTGCGGCCGCTGGCTCTGCGAGTCGATCCCCCACATGGGTTCGATCGTCGACGACATCAGCATCATCGACTCGATGCACACTGAGCACATCAACCATGCCCCCGCCATCACCTTCCTGCAGACCGGCGCGCCCATCCCCGGCCGTCCCTCCATCGGAGCCTGGGCCAGCTACGGCCTCGGCAGCATGAATGCCGACCTGCCCAGCTTCGTCGTCCTCAGCTCCGTCCCCTCCTTCACCGACTGCGGCCAGCCCCTTTACGAACACCTGTGGGGTTCCGGCTTCCTCCCCGCTGAGCATCAGGGCACCAAGTTCCGCGCTGGCGCCTCGCCTGTCCTCTTCGTCAAAAATCCCGATGGTGTCTCCTCCGATGCCAAGCGCGCCATGCTCGACTCCCTCGGCCAGGTCAACGGCCGCCACTTCGCCGAGGCCGGCGATCCCGAGATCAAAGCCCGCATCGCCCAGGCCGAACTCGCCTTCCGTATGCAGACATCGGTGCCCGATCTGATCGACTTCTCCAAGGAGTCGGCCGCCACCCTCGATCTTTACGGCCCGATGGTCCGTACACCTGGCACCTACGCCTACAACTGCCTGATGGCCCGCCGCCTCGCCGAGCGCGACGTCCGCTTCATTCAGCTCTACCACACCGGCTGGGACTTCCATGGCCACATCACCTCACAGTTGCCCGCCCAAATTCAGAACGTCGACCAACCTACCGCCGGCCTGATCAAGGATCTCAAGCAGCGCGGGCTGCTCGACGACACCCTGGTGATCTGGGGCGGCGAATTCGGCCGCACCGTCTGCGTTCAGGGCGACATCAACAACAACGCCACCTATGGCCGCGACCACCACGGCCGCTGCTTCACCACCTGGATGGCCGGCGCCGGCGTCAAGGGTGGCCATTCGCACGGCACCACCGACGACTTCAGCGTCTCGGTGGTCGACAAAGGCGTCCACATCCACGACCTGCAGGCGACCATCTTGGATCGCCTCGGTTTCGACCACACCCGCCTCACCACACGCTACCAGGGGCGAGACTTCCGCCTCACCGACGTCCACGGCAAAGTGGTCAAAGAGATCCTGAGCTGAGGCGATGGGTCCAATCCCGGCAGAGCCGGAAGCAAATTTCACAACGAAGACACGAAGAGCACGAAACTCGGAATTAAGTTTTATGTTGCAAACGGCGTCGACAAGTCCCGAGTGGAAATAGCCGAAATACTTATAAAACGAGAAGAAAAGCTCATAGCGGTTCCGGCGCTTTCCCGCTTTTTTGACAGTAGGTAAAAAACCCAGGAGATCCCAATGAAACTACTGCTCGCCCTGCTAGTCATCCTGTCCCTCACCACAGTCGCGGAAGAGACTCCCGCCCCAGTCGCGCCGAAGAAGGTCCTCTTCATCGCCGGCCATGCCAGCCACGGTTATGGCGCCCACGACTTCAAGGCAGGTTGCCACCTGCTCGCCGAACTGCTCAACCAGTCCGGACTGCCGGTGAAGGCCGAGGTCAGCTACCCCGGCTGGCCCAAGGACGCCAAGCTGCTCGATGGCGTCGATGCCATCGTGGTCTACGCCGACGGTGGCGGCGGCAACCCGCTGCTGCCCCATCTCAAGGAAATCGATGCGCTTGCCGCAAAAGGCGTCGGTATCGGCATGATGCACTACTGCGTCGAGTGCCCCAAGGGTCCTGCCAGCGACCAGTTTCTGCAGCTCATCGGCGGCTTCTACGAGCACAAACATTCCTGCAACCCGATGTGGAGCCCGGAGTTCAAGAGCTTCCCAGTCCACCCCGTCACCCGTGGCGTCAGCCCCTTCAGCACCCGCGACGAATGGTACATGAACCTGCGCTTCGCCGCCGATGCCAAGCCACTGCTTCGCGCCACGCCCTCCGACGCCGTCCGCAAGGGCCCCTACACCTGGCCAGCCGGCCCCTATCCGGAAGTGCTGGAGCGCATGGGTCAGGAGGAGACCCTGATGTGGGCGCTGGAGCGACCCGGCGGCGGCCGCGGCTTTGGCTTCACCGGTGGCCATGTGCACTGGAACTGGGGCCTGCCGCAGCAGCGCACCCTGATCCTCAACGCCGCCGCCTGGCTGGCCAAGATCGAAGTCCCGGCCACCGGCGTCCCCAGCCGTAAGCTCAGCTTCGCCGATCTCGATCGCAACCACGATGATGCAAAGCCGGCCAAGTTCGATGCCGCTGCCATCGAGCGCCAGCTCGCGGAATGGCAGGGAGCAGGGAAATAACCAGGGCACAACTAGTCTGCCCAAATTCGAGCTCAAAAAATCGACCTTTATCACTCCATTTTGATCTTGGATTCTCTTGGCAGTGAGCGTCGTACCAGGGAGTGAGGGAGGTAGGGAGTAAGGCAGGAGCGCATAAGAGTTCGACCTATACAAATCAGGCGCTGAGTCGTTCGTCGCTTCGCGACGAGCGCAACACAAGCGGCACGGAGGCCGTGGCTCACAGGAATTCCGCGTCGCGTCGTGACGAGCAGCGCAAGCCTGATCTGGAGTTGCACAGGTCGTAAGAGTTCACTCCCCAACTCCCTCGTTCCCTCACTCCCAAGCCTGGTGATTAATCCAAGAGAGGTACAAACTTATCCAGTTTGAACCCAAGGGAACTTGTCGCTGCATGGAGTTTCTTATTCGGCGTTTCGTCAATCCAAGGAAACTCCACCATGCAAAAAATGACTGTTCTCAAAGCAGCCACCGGCTTGAGCTCTCTGCTCGGCGCCTTGATCATCGCCGCCTGTTCCAATGTCAAAACCGAGCCGAAAAAACTCTCCTACAACCACGACATCCGGCCGATCCTCGCCGACAAGTGTTTCGGCTGCCACGGCTCCGACCTCAACAAGGCGGAAGGCAAGCTCAGTCTGATGGACTTCGCCCACGCCACCAGCCCGCGCAAAGATGATCCGCCGGCGATCATCCCAGGCCAGCCGGAAAAGAGTCTTCTGATCGAGCGGATTCATGACGCCGACGACCCGATGCCCCCGGACGACAGCCATAAAACCTTGACACCGGAACAGAAGGCGCTGCTGACGCAATGGGTGGCTGAGGGCGCTAAATACGAAAAACACTGGGCCTACGAACAGCCCCGCACCAGCGCGACCCCCAAGGTCAAAGACCGTTCCTGGCCGCTCAATTTTGCCGATAACTACCTGCTCGAGCGTCTGCAGCAGGAGGGTCTCAAGCCCGCTCCCGAAGCCGATCGCGCCACCCTCTGCCGCCGCCTCTACCAGGACCTGCTCGGCCTGCCGCCCACTCCGGCTCAGATGGACGCCTTCCTCACCGACAAAAGCCCCGATGCCTATGAGAAGCTGGTCGACCAGCTCCTCGCCAGTCCTCATCACGGCGAACGCATGGCCACCTACTGGCTCGACCTGGTGCGTTATTCCGACACCGTCGGCCTGCACGGCGACCAGGAGCACAAAGCCGCACCCTACCGTGACTGGGTGATCGATTCCTTCATCAAGAACATGCCGCACGACCGCTTCATCCAGTGGCAGCTCGGCGGCGACCTGATCGAAGGCCTTAACGAACAGGACCACAGCGACGCCCTCATCGCCAGCTGTTACAACCGCCTGATCATGACCACCCACGAAGGCGGCGCCCAGCCGAAGGAATACACCGCCATCTACATGGCCGACCGCGTCCGCAACACCTCCCTCGCCTTCATGGGCGCCTCGATGGGCTGCTGCGAGTGCCATGACCACAAGTACGACCCCTATGCCGCCAAAGACTTCTACGCCCTCGGCTCGGTCTTCGCCGACATCGATGACCTCGCCCACCTGAAGAATCAGTACCGTGCCGAGAACAACCGCGAGATCACCCTGCGCGAACCGGAGATGAACCTGCTCTCACCTCTCGACCGCCAGCGCCGCGCCGTCTTGGAGGCGCAGCTCGCCGCCTTGCCGCCTCGCCCGGCGCCACCCGTCATCACCGGCATAGCCCGCGGCCGCTATGTCCTCCTGCGTCGCCCGGACAACGGCAATCACTTCTCGATCGCCGAAATCCAAATCCTGCGCCAGGGCGCGAATCTCGCCTTGCTTCCGGCCACCAAGGTCAGCGGCTCCAGCGAATTGTACCAGTCGATCAACGATCCGGAAAAAGTCCGCGATGGCGTCACTGTCCCGCAAGACAAGGCGGCAGGCGGCCTTGGCGGCGCCTTCGTCGCCAACCCGGGCCAAATCGGCTGGGTCCAGCTCGATCTGGGCGCGGAGACCGACATCGACGAGATCAAGATCTTCGGCCGCAATGACGCCTATTCCTTCCAGAGCGGCGATTACACCGTCTATGTCGGCGATCAGGACTTCCGCGCTCTCATCAATTCCGATGAAGCGGTGGAATACGCCACCCGGTGGAAAAAAGTGCAAGGCGAGATCGCCGCCAACAAAGATTCGACCTTCACCCTGGCAGGCAAAGCCATGGATCCCACCGCCTCGCCCCTGGAAGCCCGCATCGCCGCGATCAAGCCGCGCACCGTCATGGTCAGCAAGGCCTCCGACCCCCGCGAAGTCCGCTTCCTCCCCCGCGGCAACTGGATGGATGACAGCGGCCAGGTGATGACCCCCGAAGTCCCCAAGTTCCTCGGCTCCTTCGCCAAGCTCGGCGTCAAGGACCGCCGCGCCAACCGCCTCGACTTCGGCCGCTGGCTGACCACGCCCGACGCTTTGGGCGGCTGCGGCGAGCTCACCGCCCGCGTTTGGGCCAACCGCCTCTGGTATCTCTTCTACGGCCAGGGTCTCTGCGCCTCGATCGATGACCTCGGTGGCCAGGGCGAGATCTGCAACCACCCCGAGCTGCTCGACCGCCTCGCTCTCGAGTTCGTCGCCGGCGGCTGGGACAACCGCAAATTCATCCGCCTGCTGGTCACCAGCCGAGCCTACCGGATGAGCTCGGTCGCCGCGCCGGCGGTGATGGAGAAGGACCCGCGCAACCTGCTCTTCGCCCGCCAGGGCCGCTGGCGCCTGCCCGCCGAGCACATCCGCGACACCACCCTCGCCGCCAGCGGCCTGCTGGTCAGCGACATCGGTGGCCCCACCTCCCGCCCCTATCAGCCCGAAGGCTATTACCAGCACTTGCAGTTCCCCGACCGCACCTACCGTGCGGACAAGGATCTCAAGCAATGGAAGCGCGGCGTCTACGTCCACTGGCAGCGCATGTTCGTCCACCCCATGCTGAAAGCCTTCGACGCACCCAGCCGCGAAGACTCCTGCCCCCGCCGCGGCGTCACCAACACCCCCCTCGGCGCCCTCACCGCGCTCAATGACCCGAGCTTCACCGAGGCCGCCCGCTGCCTCGCCGAAATGAGCCTCAAGTCCTCCCCCGCCGACGACGCCAGCCGCTGCCGCTTCATCCTCCGGCGCTGTCTCTCCCGCCCCGCCGACGAGGCCGAGGTGAAGGTCCTGCTCAAGCTCCTCGCCAGCGCCCGCACCAGTTTCGCCGCCCACCCCGATGCCGCCGCCAAACTCCTCGCCGTCGGAATCAGCCAGATCGACAAAAGCCTGCCCCCTGCCGAGCTCGCCGCCTTCACCCAGGTCGCCAGGGTCGCCCTCAACCTCCATGAAACCATCACCAGGGACTGAACCGATGAATCACTCCAACCCGTTTTCCCGTCGCCACTTCCTCGGCCAGGCCTCGATGGGCCTCGGCCTCGCCGCTCTCGGCAGTCTGGGTGCCGGCGAACTCTTCGGTGCCGAGGCGGCTCTCCCGCCAGGCCAGCTCAAGCCGCATTTCCCCGCCAAGGCGAAACGCGTCATCTTCCTGTGTATGGCCGGCGGCCCCAGCCACCTCGAGACCTTCGACTACAAGCCGATGCTGGCGAAACTCCACGGCAAGCCGATGCCGCCCGAGTTCACCAAGGGCCAGCCCATCGCCCAGCTCCAGGGCGCGGCCCTCACCTGCTACGGACCCCAGACCAGCTTCAAAAGCTACGGCAAAAGCGGCACCGAGATCAGCGACTTCCTCCCCC
>CAMCSH010000060.1 GCA_945877655.1 Lentisphaera araneosa HTCC2155
AAGCGCTCGCAGCTCGGACCCCTGAAGACCCTCAGCAAGACCATCGCCAAACATCTCGACAAGATCGGCAATTACTTCAAAATGCCGATCACCAACGCGGCGACAGAGGGCATCAACGGCAAGATCAAAAAGCTCATTGCAGACGCCAAAGGCATCGGGTCGATCGAGACCTTGGAGACCAGAATCTTCTTCTTCCATGGCGGCCTCGACAAGGAGCCGGAGGGGGTGCCTAAGGAACTATGGCACTACTGAGGGAATTCCTCACGATTTGACAAAATCTACCCATGCTAATTCCTGAAGGTCCGGATTTCTATCTCCGCTTGACCGGCTCAGCCGGAAAATTGCTGCGGGGAGAAATTCCGCTCAGCGAGTCATTGCCGGTCGAGTCGAAGCCTTCGTCGCGATAAGAGCCGCCGCAGATCGACAAGGGGCTATAGTCAGGTGACTTCTCCTCAACTCGGAACGCCCCATGAAAACCTGGTTCAACTGGTACCGCCCCGCTTTCCTGCGGCTGCGCGGCTACACCTTTGCCGATCTCGGTCCTGATGCCGGCGCCGGCATCATCGTTGGCGTCGTCGCTCTGCCCTTGTGTATCGGCCTGGCGATCGCCTGCGGCGCGACGCCGCAGCAAGGCTTGTGCGCTGGCATCATCGGCGGCTTTCTGGTCAGCCTCTTCGGCGGCTCGCGTTATCAGGTCGGCGGCCCTGCCGGAGCTTTTGTCGGACTCTGCTCCGCCGGCATGGCGCAGTTTGGGCCGGAAGGCCTCGCTCTCGCCAGCCTGATCGCAGGCTTCCTCATCCTCGGCCTCGCCTTCGCCCGCCTCGGTAATGCCATCAGCTTCATCCCGGTGCCGGTCGTCATCGGCTTCACCACCGGCATCGCCGTGATCATCGCCTCAACCCAGATCGGCCCCGCCCTCGGCCTGCCGCCGCCGAGCCGTCCGCCGGAACATTTCCACCAGACCCTGCGCCACATCATCACCCACCTGCAGGATGCCCACTGGATCCCTTTGCTCGTCTGCGCCGCGACCATCGTCATGGTCATCGTCGGGCGCCGCTGGTCCGCCAAATTCCCCGCCGCCCTCGCCGCACTGGTCGTGGTCACCGCCGCCAGCGTCGTCTTCAAGCTCGATATCGCCACCGTCGGCAGCTCCTTCACCGCCTTCGACGGCGGCCTGCCCGCCCCGCATCTGCCCGGCACCGGCATCGTCCGCGACGCCCTGCAGGGCGACGACGCTTCGATCATCCGGCTCAAGGGCATCGTCAACCTCGCCATCGCCATCGCCATCCTCGGCAGCATCGAATCGCTCCTCTCCGCCGTCGTCGCCGACGGCCTCGGCAACGACCGCCACGACTCCAACTCGGAATTGCTCGGCCAGGGTCTCGCCAATATCGCCACCGCCCTGTTTGCCGGGCTTCCTTGCACTGGCGTCATCGCCCGCACCAGCACCAACATCCGGGCCGGCGCCCGCAGCCCTGTCGCCGGCGTCATCCATGCCCTCGTCCTCCTCGCGTCGCTGCTCTTCCTCGCCCCGCTGGTCAGCCTCATTCCGCTCGCCGCCCTGGCTGGCATCCTCTTCACCGTTTGCTGGTACATGGCCGAACTGCGCCACTGGCCCCACATCCTCCACGGCGGCCGCTCCGATGCCTTCCTCCTGCCGCTCGCCTTCGGCCTCACCGTCTTTGTCGACCTCACCTGGGCGATCAGCATCGGCAGCCTCCTCGCCATGCTTTTCTTCGTCAAACGCATCTCCGAAGCGACGCAGCTCGCCGAAATCCCCCGCGACGAACACTCGGTCGAACCACCCAAGGGCTGCCTCGTTTATGAAATCCGCGGCCCCTTCTTCTTCGGCTCCGCCACTCTCCTGCGCGACCTCGAAGGCGGCGAAGCCGATGCCAAGGTGCTGATCTTGCGGCTGGCGCAAGTCCCCTTCATCGACGCCACCGCCGCCTTCTCTCTGCGCGAACTCTTCAGCTCCTACGCCCAACGCGGCGGCCAAGTCCTCACCTGCGACCTCCTGCCCAAAGTGCGAGAGGACCTCGAGCGCTTCGGCTTCGCCAAGCTCATGCCCGAAGGCGCCCTCCATGACGACCTCGGCAGCTCCTTGCGACGAGCGCAGACTCTGATCCTGAAATAAGCTTGGCTGTTTCCCGACTCGTCCATGCCTCGACGGAAAGAGCAACGGCGGTATTGTGGAGAAAATGTCGATTGTGACGAATTTCAGGAGCTTATCCATGTGGCTGCTTCCCCTTTTCCTTCTCGCTGCGACGCCGGATGCGGCGCCAGTGAGTCCGCCGCCGTCCGCAAATGTCGTGACGGCGCCCTTGTGGACGTCGGAAGAATCCCTAAGATTGATCAATCGGCAGGATGGCATTCGCCTCGCCTCGAGGTTCATACTCAATCAAGGTGTTCATGGCTTTCCCAAGGAGGCCAAGACCAGCAAGGATCCGATGATCTTGATGCGCCTCGCCTTGGCCGAAGAGTTATGGAAAGGGATCGACCAAAAAGCTCCCGATGAAGAGGCGGAACTGCTTCGACTCAGCGCCTTGGTGGTGGTCGAAAATTCCAATGCCGACAGTCCACGCCGCGACAACCTAAAGACCCGGGTCAAAGCCGCCCTCCAAAAGCTTCCGGCCAGTCACGCCGGGTTGTTGACCTGGGGATTGTTACGCCGCCTGTCGCTATCGAGTTTTGCCGTCCGGAAAACGCTTTTTGCCTCTGCGCAGGAACTGCCCGGCGCTGACTTCGAAGCCGAATTGAAAAATCATTTGGCCGGGGTCGATTGGGACAAGGTCTCCCTCTACGAAGGCGCTTCGCTGATCTTCGCCGCGATGTATTGGGAGTCTGGAAAACTGGTCTGGGATTCCTCGGGGAAAACCTATCCCGAGATGCAGAAAGCCTATGAGCGCCTTCTGCGGCGAAGCCTGGCCAATCGCCAAGGAGACGACATCGACATCGCCGCAATGCGCCTGATGACTGTGGTCATCCGGGAGCAAGGCGGGGACGATGAAAAGGAATGGCGAAAGAACTTCTTTCTTCTGCTTAAAAACCGTCAATGGCCGCGAGGTGAAATGACGGGCTTCCTCGTTCCTGGCCCCGTCGCCGATGCTGCGCTGCGCTTGAAGCTTGAAGCGGATTTCTCCGACATGTGCAACTGCGGCTTGCTGCGCTGAAAACCTTCAGGAGATTTGAACCATGTGGCTGCTTCTCCTTTTTCTCCTCGCCGCGACGCCGGAAACCGCGACGCAGCCCCCTGCGTCGACCTCGCTGGCATCCTCTTCACCGGCTGCTGGTACATGGCCGAACTGCGCCAGTGGCCCCACATCCTCCACGGCGGTCGAACCGATGCCTTCCTCCTGCCGCTCGCCTTCGGCCTCACCGTCTTTGTCGACCTCACCTGGGCGATCAGCATCGGCAGCCTCCTCGCCATGATCTTCTTCGTCAAACGCATCATCGAAGCGACGCCGCAGAAGCCAGTGATCGAAGAGCTGCCGTGAGCCGCAGGCCAGCGTTCGCTGTTTTGCGCCTGCCGCAATTTTTGTCGGCCTCCTCCGCCCGTTCCGCGCTCCGGCGTTTATCTTGCCGTTCTTAAATCTCAACGGGAGCCTTGATGAGCACGGAACAATGTCTGGCAGGATTTTTCGACGGCAGCGCACTGAAGCTGGTGCTGATCCTCAAGACCGAGGGCGGCAACGCCTGGCTGCTGAGCCCGCACGGCAAGCGCTTCCGAGTGCCTGAACGCCAATTGCTCTGTGTCTTCCCGGGACGGATTGAAGAAGCCGACCTGCCACACCGCGCCGAGGCCTTCGATAAACATCTCAAAACCCTCGCCGCGGAAGTCGATTCGGCCCTGCTCTGGGAATTGATGCCGCAAGACGGCAATGAGCGCGGCGTCGCCGAATTCGCCTCAGCTTGGCACGGCGGCAAAGCTCCGGTCGACATGCTCGCCGCCGTCTTCCTCGCACTTCTCGATGACGTCGTCCACTACAAGCGCCGCAACCTCGAGTTCACCGCCCGCAGTCCCGAGCAGGCACAGGAACAGGCGACCGCGTTGCGTCGCCGTCGCGAACGCGAAGAGTACGAAGCGCAGGTCGTCCCTTGGCTGCGCGCCCGTTTCCGTTCCGGTCCGGTCGATGCCGAGCCGGCGCCCGCCGACAAACATACAGTGCTGAGCCAGCTGGAAGCCTTCCTGCAGGAAAAACAGGCCAACGACGGCTCGCGGCTGCTAGAACTGGCGATCGGCGACGCGCCGATCCGAGAGGCGGCCTTCCAGGTTCTGATCCGCTCCGGCCATCTCCCCGCCGACAGCGAGCCCTTCCTCGTTCTCAACGGCATCCCGTCCCGCTTTTCGCACAAATGCCTGGCCGCGGCGGCGGTGGTGCGGGAAACTCCGGCGGAGCGTCAGGACCTCAGCCACCTCGAAGTCTTCAGCATCGACGAAGAAGAGACCCGCGATGTCGACGACGCCCTCAGCCTCGAGCCGTTGCCCGGCGGCGGCTGGCGTCTCGGTGTCCACATCGCCGACGTCAGCGCCTGGGTCCATCCTGGCGACGGCTTCGACGCGGAGGCGTCGCGGCGCACCACTTCGGTGTATCTGCCGACCTGCACCGTCCACATGTTGCCCGACGAACTGGCCCTCGGCCGAGCCAGCCTGCTGCCCGGCGAGGCTCGTCCGGCGATGAGCTATTTCCAGGGTTTCGATGCCGAGGGCAACTTGAGCGGCGAGCCGTCGATCTGCCTCAGCCGCGTCGCCATCGCCCACAAGCTCAGCTATTCCCAATGCGACAGCGGTAAGGCGCCCGAGTCGGTGCTGCCGCAACTGGCCGTGCTCGACCGTCTTGCCGACGCGCTTGAGCGCCTCCGCCTCGGTCGCGGCGCCCTCAAGGTGGCCCGGCCGGAGCTGCGCATCAAGGTGCGTCACGGCGAGATCGAGGTCAGTGAGACCCGCATGGACAGCCGCAGCCGCGCCATGGTGGCGGAGTTCATGATCCTCGCCAACGTCATCAGCGCCGAGTTCTGCCGCAGCCGCGGCATCCCCTGCCTTTACCGCACCCAGGAGCCGCCTGAACAGGCCTTCCAGCAGAGCGGGGCGGAGTACGACGCCCTCGCCTTCGACCAGGCGGTTCGCGGCCTGCGCAAATCGCGATTGATGACGCAGTGCGGACAACACGCTGCTCTCGGGGTCAGCGCCTACACCCAGACCACTTCGCCGCTGCGCCGCTGGAGCGACATGCTGGTGCAGCGCCAGATCGCCGCCGTCCTGCAAGGCCGCGAGGCGCCGATGGAGGAGGGGCGACTGGCCGCGACGATCGAAGACATCGAGCGCCAGGGTGGCGAAGTGCGCGATGCGCAAAAGCAGTCGGAACAGTTCTGGCTGCTCGAATATCTGCGCCGCAACTACCTCGGCGCGACCATGCCGGCCCGGGTTGTCGGACGCCTTGCCGGCGGTCTCAATGCCGAGCTAGAGACGATCTGCACCCGCTTCAAATTCAGCACACCGCAGCGCCTGCAGATTGGCGATCGGGTCCTCCTGCGCCTCGACTCCTGCGAGCCCGACAAGGGCCTGGCTCTCTTCGTCTACGTCGAGACCCTGGACTGATTTCTGGGAGCGCGCCAGCCCCCTGGCGCCCTTTCTTACGCTGCAAGCGAAAGCTTGCTAAAGAGCTCAAGAGCGAATCGACGAACACAGCGCCAGGGGGCTGGCGCGCTCCCAGGGCCGCAGAAGCGCTTTGATCGAAACTTCATTTTTCAGCTCCTGTGCAGATAATTTCCGGATGCTAAAGTTCGAAATATTCCGCCTCAAGAAACCCAGGAGAATCGAAGTATGAAGTCCGCTGTTAAAATCACCGCGCTCGCCGCCGTTCTGGCACTCGGCGCCAGCTCTTGCATGACTCCCGAGATAACCAAAACCGGCCGCTCCGGTGTCGAACAGCTGCTCATCTCGACTAGCGCCGACCGCGCCACCTCTGGCGCGCAGCTCCCCGATTTCACCGGCAAAAAAGTCATGGTCGACGTCAGCAATCTCGACGCCACCGACAAGCCCTACGTCGTCCTCGCCACCGAAGCTGCCGTCGCCAAGAAGGGCGCCACCATCGTTTCGAAGGCTGAAGAAGCCGACTTCGTCGTCGCGGTCGCTTCCGGCGCCCTTGCCACCGACCAGGACAGCTACCTCATCGGTATTCCCGCCATCCCCATCCCCATCCCCGGTGCCGGCACAGTCAGCACGCCTGAATTGGCCCTGTTCAAGAAGCTGACTCAGAACGGCGTCGCCAAATTCGCCGCCAACATTCGCGAAGTCAAGACTGGCAAGGTCAATCCTCTTGACTCCAGCCTCGGCACCAGCTACATGAATCGCTGGAAGCTCTTCTTCATCATCAGCTGGTCGACCAGCGACCTCCCCGAGAAGCCCAAGGCTTATTGATTTCAGCCAGGAACTTGGCGGCCCTCAGCCCTTGAGGGCCGTCTTCATTTTAAGGAGATCCGACGATGCGCATACTTCTCACCGGCCTGCCGGACACCAACCGCAAGGCCGTGAAGCATTGCGCCGCGCTGGATGCCGAGGGCATCGACTTCCCTCTGCAAGAGCTGCGGCTCATCCCTGCGGCAGTGAAGCTGCTGCCGGCTTTTGACTGGACCGTCTTCACCTCGCCGGGCGGCGCCCGCTTGTACTTGGAGCATCTCTACCCGCTCAACGGCGTCGGCCATGTCGCTGCCGTCGGCCCGGCCACGGCGGAAGCCCTTGCCGACTGGACCGTGCCGGTCGAAGTCATGCCGGCTGTCGATTTCACGGCCGCCGGACTCCTGAAGGAGCTTCTTGTGCGGGTGAAAGCGGGGGAGAGTCTGTTGCTGCCCTGTTCCCGTCTGGCTGCACCGGCTCTGGCCGAGGGCTTGTCCGCGGCGGGGATCAAGGTCACCCGGCTCGATCTCTATGAGCCCGCCCACAGCGCGGAGCAGCCCCTGCCGGCGAGTGATGGCGTCTGCTTCTTCTCGTCCTCGGCGGTCGAAGCGATGCGGCAGATCTATGGGCCGGACTGCCTCGATGGCCTGCCCTGCGCCGTCATCGGCCCCTCGACCCGTGAGACCTTCTTGGCTGCCTTTGGCCGCGAGCCGCTGATGGCATCTAGCTCAAGCGCCGCTGCGACGGTCGAAATTCTTCTGAAAAATCTTCATGGAAGGGCTTGACGGGAGGATGAAACCCGGTAGTTTGAGCGGCACATTTTCGGGGGCAACCCCGGGCAAAGCGAGAGGTTAGCTCAGTCGGTAGAGCAGCACACTTTTAATGTGCGGGTCCAGGGTTCGAGCCCCTGACCTCTCACTCCCCAAATTCCTGCAACGCAGAACAACCTGAGACCAAGAACATGAGCAACGCATCCACAGTCAAGCGCCCCGGCGACGTCAAATTCAAGCAGGGCGACCACAAGCCCAACAAGCGCTGCTTCTACTGCGGTAAGCACAGCGTCAGCGGCGGCGTCATCACCCACCGCGGTATCGCCAAGAAATCTGGCGGTATCGGTTTGAAACTCGTCAAGACCAACCTCCGTCTCTTCAAAGCCAACCTTCAGAAAATCAAGCTGAAGCACAACGGCGTTGTCAGCTCGGAATGGGTTTGCACCGGCTGCATCCGCAGCGGCCTCGTCACCAAGTAATTCTTGGCGATACGCTCTTCGGCCCCTTGCCTTCCGGCAGGGGGCCTTTGTGCTTGTCGCGGTTTCCGCAAAATCCTCATCAGTCGAGACGCCCATGTCCCTCGCCCGAGCCAAGATCCTCAGCCTACCTGAAGCCATAAGCTGGCGCCGCGAGCAGGCCGCCGCCGGTCGCCGCGTCGTCGCCACCAACGGCGTCTTCGACCTCCTCCACCCCGGCCACAGCGAATACCTCGAAGCCGCCCGCCAGCTCGGCGGCGCCCTCGTCGTCTGCCTCAACGCCGACGCCTCGGTGAAGTCGATCAAAGATCCCCGCCGGCCGATCGTCGACGAGACCAACCGCGCCTACATGCTCGCCTCGCTGACCTGCGTCGACGCGGTGGTCCTGTTCAGCGACAAAGAGGCTCTCGGCACTCTCCTCGAGATCCGCCCCGACATCTATGTCAAAGGCGGCGATTACAACATCGACACGATCAACCAGAACGAGCGCCGCGCCCTCGAAGCCGCCGGCACCGAGATCCGCATCCTTCACTTCAAGGACGGCTTCTCGACCACTTTGATGATCAAGCGCATCGTCGAAGCCTACGGCCCCCAGTGATCTACGTCGACGCCGACTCGATGCCCGGCCAGGCGGCGGAAGTCCTCTACGCCGCCGCCATCCGCCGCAAACTGCCCGTCCTGCTCGTCGCCTGCCGCTACTTCCGTCCCCATCCCAATCCCTTGATCCAGTCGCGCGTCTGCGATACCGGGCCCGATGCCGCCGACGACCTCATCGTCGAACTGGTTTTGCCCGGCGACCTGGTGATCACCCACGACATCCCCTTGGCCGACCGCGTCATCACCAAACAGGCTCATGCCCTGTCGCCCCGTGGCGTCGAATTCCTGCCTGCCAACATCAAGACGCGCCTTGGCGTCCGCGACATGATGGAGGAGATCCGCAGCACCGGCGGCATCACTTCCGGCCCGCCGCCTTTCAGCCCGCGCGACCGCGAGCAGTTCGCCAACGCCGTCGACCGCTTTTTGACCCGGATGCAGAAGCGCTGAGGATCCTGTCGCGCTTTTTAGCCGCATTTGTGGCCCTTAATTCCAGGGGGGAAGAAAGCCGGACTCTTTGGATTCATCCCACCTGCCGCATTATAGTGCCCAGCTCAACACCCAAAGGCACATAACATGTCCACCGCTCTGTTCTTCGAAAATTGGAAAGTCTCGGCGGTAACGCCTCCACCCGCGCTCTGCGCGAGGCTCTTGGCTGGGACAAGGAGCTATTCAAATCCATTGAAGATTCTTTGCTGGCCGCCGGTGCGGTGGCGAAAGACGCCCGAAGCATTCGTTGATCCGCTTCTGCAGGCGCATAGTTTTGAAAAGCTTGACGCGCTGTTATCTCAAACCCGTCGTCTCGAATCTCTCTATCAGCGCAAGATCGAGGAGTTGGATGCCTTAAAGAAGAGTCTGCTTGAGCAGGCGTTTAAAGGGGAGCTGTGACCTATGCGTGAACCGCACAATCTCGTTCCTGGCGGACCTGGCGGCCAGTTTCTCTTCTACCAGACGGAAGGCGGGAAGCTGAAGATCGAAGTCCGGTTCATTGGCGACACGGTGTGGCTCTCCTTGAATCAGTTGAGCGAGCTCTTTCAGCGCGATAAGTCAGTTATATCCAGGCACATAAAAAATATTTTTGAAGAAGAAGAGTTGGCGGAGAGGGCAGTTGTTGCAAATTTTGCAACAAGTGCGGCGGACGGCAAAACTTATCAAGTGGCCTTCTTCAATCTCGATGTCATCATCTCCGTCGGCTACCGGGTGAAATCCTTGCGGGGCACGCAATTTCGGATCTGGGCGACCCAGCTTCTGCACGAATACATCCGCAAGGGATTCATCCTTGACGATGAGCGCCTGAAGAACCCGGATCAACCCTTCGACTACTTCGAGGAATTGACTCGCCGGATCCAGGACATCCGCACCTCGGAGCGTCGCTTCTACCGCAAGATCACCGACATCTACGCCACCAGCATCGACTACGATCCGACCCAAGAGATCAGCATCCGCTTTTTCCAGACGGTGCAGAACAAGGTGCACTGGGCGATCACTGGCCAGACGGCCGCGGAGATCATCCATACTCGGGTCACGGCGGACAAGCCCAATCTCGGGCTGACCAATTGGCGCGGCGTTCAGATCCGCAAGGACGATGTCGGCATCGCCAAGAACTATCTTGACGCCGAGGAGCTGGCCGCCCTGAACAACCTCGTCGAGCAATACCTGGTCTTTGCCGAAGGCCAGGCGATGCGCCGCATCCCCATGAGCATGGCCGACTGGCTGAAGAAGCTCGACGGCTTCCTCACCCTCAACGATCGCGATATCCTGAGCCATGCCGGCCGCATCTCGCACGAGCTCGCCCTGAGTAAAGCCGAAGCCGAATACCACAAATTCAAAGCCCTGCAGGCCGAAGAGCCCAAGCCCGTCGATACCGATTTCGACGCCGCCCTCAAACACCTGCCGAAACCCCGGAAACCCAAATCATGAACGAAGCCGAAACGCGAGCGGAACACATTGACCCGGCCCTCAAGGCCCTCGCGGCGCTGCTCCAGGCGCCTTTCAGTCCGCGCGACCGCGAACAGTTCGCCAACGCCGTCGACCGCTTTTTGACCCGGATGCAGAAACGCTGAGGATCCTGTCGCGCTTTGCGACGTCCGCAACCTCTTTGCGCTTGCCGCCAAGCCCGGCCGGGACAGGGCACAAAAACTGCGGGCGCCCTCCCAGGATCTATTCAACCTTAGGGGACGGCGTATGGACGACGATATTCTGCAGGGTTTCAAAGAGGAGTCTCTGGAGCATTTGAGCACGGTCGAAACTGACCTGCTGCTGCTTGAGGAGCAAGGCATGAACCCGGAGGTGATCAACCGGCTCTTCCGCTCCTTCCACACCGTCAAAGGCGGCGCCGGCTTTTTCCAGCTCGATGACATCCGCCATCTGGCGCACGAGGCGGAGGGTTTGCTCGACCAGTTGCGCGCGTCGGTTTTGACTTTGACGCCGGAGATCGTGCAGGTCCTCCTGCAGGCCTGCGACCAGTTGCAAAGCCTGCTGCAGAATCAGCCCTTGAGTGCGGCCCAGATTGAAGCCTCGATCCACGCCTTGCTGGAGTGCAGCAGCCATGTCAACGACGCCGCCGTCATCGCGCCGCCGCTGGCGAGTCCAGAGGCCGTCCGCTTCACTGACGAACAGATGCCGGCGTCCAATCCGGGCCGGTATCTCTACCATCTGAGCTTCCCGCCATCCGAGGAAAGCAAAGTGTCGGCGGCGCTCACCGGTCTTGGGGACGTGCTGGCCCGGAAATCGACGGCCGGTTTGCGCCATGTTCTCTTCTCCTCGGTGCTCGAGCCGGATCTCGCCGGCACCTGTCTCTGCCTTGAGCCCAGGCAGGTCGTGCACCTCCCTTCGGGGAAATATCCTTGCGCCGCTCCGCCGGCACAGCCCAAGATCGGCCTCGGCCAGACTCGCAGCGGCCTAGGCGGCTCCGGTACCTCCGCCCTCTTGCCGGGTAAAACCCGCAGCGGCCTGGGCGCCTCCAACACTGCCGCGGCGCTGCCGGTCCCGGCCAGCCGTGCTGCCGCCAGGCAGGACAACATCCGCGTCCCGGTGAAAACCCTCGACCTGCTGATGTCGCTCGCCGGCGAACTTGTGCTAGCGCGGAACCAGCTGATCCAGGCCGGCGCGGAGTTTGCCAGTTTGAAAGAGATCAATCAGCAGATCGACGTAGTGACCACGAAGCTGCAGGAATCGGTGATGCGGACCCGGATGCAGCCAGTCGGCGGCGTCTTCAATAAATTTCAGCGAGTGGTCCGAGACATCAGCCAGCAGCTTGGCAAAGAGGTCGAACTGGTGATCTCCGGCAGCGAAGTCGAGATCGACAAGTCGGTGGTCGAGAGCATCGGCGATCCCCTGACCCACATGATCCGCAATTCCCTCGACCACGGCATCGAAAGTCCGGAGCAGCGACTCAGTGCCGGCAAGAACCGGCAAGGTCAGATCCAGCTCCGCGCCCTGCAAGAGTCCGGCCATATCATCATCGTCATCGAGGACGACGGCCGCGGCATGGATGCGGATAAAATCGGCGCCAAGGCGGTGGAGAAAGGCTTGGTCAAACCCGAGAAATTGGCGCACATGAGCTCGCAGGAGATCCTCGGCTTCATCTTCCACCCCGGTTTTTCCACCGCGGAAAGCGTCACAGCCATCTCCGGCCGCGGCGTCGGCATGGACGTCGTTCTCAGCACCCTGAAAAGCCTCAACGGCTCGGTCTCGATCAGTTCGACTCTCGGCCAGGGATCTGCCATCCGCATGCAGCTCCCCTTGACCCTGTCGATCATGCCCAGCCTGCTGATCTCCTGCGGCCAGCGGCCCTTCGCCATTCCGCAGGCCAACCTGATCCGCATCGTCCGCCTCAGCTCTGCCCAGAAGGCCGAATCCTGCCGCCACGTCGGTGGGCGCCAGGTGGTCACCGTGGGCACCCAGCTCATTCCCCTGGTCAAACTCAGCGACACCTTGCATCTGGAGTCCGAGCCGGGCGATGACTGCCTGATGGCCATCGTCGGCAGCGACGGCAAACAATTCGCCCTGCAGGTCGATCAGATTCTCGACGCCGTCGAAATCGTCGTCAAACCCTTCGGTCGCCATCTGAAACACCTCGCCGCGTATGGCGGCGTCACCGTCCTCGGCGACGGGCAATTGGCGCCGATCCTCAGCATCACGGGGATCGCCGATCTGCAAGGCCTGGTCTTCGACGAGTCCCAGGTGGCGGCGAAGGTGGAGGAGAGCGTCAAGATGCGCTTCTCCTACCTTCTGCTGCGGGCCGGGGAGGAGATCCTCGCCCTGCCGATGAGAAGGGTGAAACGGGTGCTCCGCCGTCGCCGCGACGAGCTGCGCCAGGTCGCCGGCCGGCCCTGCCTGGAATACCTCGGGCGCCCCCTGCCTTGCCTCGAAGCCGCCGACATCCCGCTGCTGCAGCCGCGGACCGATTCCGACCAGATCAACTTCGTCGTCCTGTCGCACCGGGTTCACGACATCGCCTTCGCCGCCTGGGAGATCCTCGACAACATCGAGACCGAATCCCGGCTCGACCCGGACGTCCATCGCCGTCCCGGCATCGCCGGCTCCTTCCTGCACAACGGCGTCATCGTGCAAGTGATCAATCCCGACACCTTGACCGCCGCCACCCCCCCCGAATGGAACGCCGCCTTGCTGGAGGCCGCCAAATGAACGACGCCGATGCCATCATCTTCTTCCGCAGCGGCGAGCTCGTTCTCGCCCTCCCTTGCGCCGAGACCCGCGAGATCCGCCGCCACAGCACCGGCCTCGTGCCTCTGCCTCTCAGTCCTGCCGGCATCGCCGGCGTCTTGAATCTGCGCGGTGCCATCGTCACGGTTTTCAGCCTCGATTTCCTCCTACAACAAAACCCCGGGCGGCAGGCGCAGATCCTGATCGTCCGCAGCGATGACGAGGATGTCGGCCTGCTGATCGACGAGGTCCTCGACATTGCCGCCGCCGCACCGCCGGAAGCCCTGCCGGCGCATCTTCCCGAGTCCCTGAAACGCCATCTCGACGGCATTCTCCGGACTCCTGACGGCCAGCTCGCCTGCCTCCTCCGCTGCAGCAGCCTCCTCGAAACCGCTAGATGAATCCCCTCGTCCAGATCGCCTTGGTGTCGGCCGACGCCGCTCTCGGTCAGCAGATCCGAGCTGCGCTCGCCGAGATCAAAGCCATCCCGCCGCTGCCGCCGAGTTGGCCGGACGTCCAGAGATTGTGCGCCGATGTCGACGCGAAGCCGGACATGATCCTGCTCGATCTGCCGGGCGCCAAGGCCCTTGCCCAGCTTCCCTTGTGCCGGCGTCAGTTTCCCTTGGCCCATCTCACCGTCTTGACGGAAAACGACTCGGGCGACGAGAAGAAGCGTCTGCTCGAGCTCGGCGCCCATGCCGTTCTGGCGCGCCGCGGCGTCTCGCTTGGCAATCATCTGACGACGCAAATCATTTCCGCCTTGTTCCGTAAAAAACAACTGGGCAGCTGCCAGCCCGATCCGCTTCTGAAAACCACCGCCGGCGAGAGCGCCGCCCTGAGAATGAGCGCCTCTGGCAGCAGCCTGAAAGTGTTGAATCATGACCTGAAGCTGAAAGTACCGGTGGAAATCATCGCCATCGCCATCTCCACCGGCGGCCCGCAGGCCTTGATGAGCCTGGTGCCGGAACTGCCCAGGAATTTCCCCGTTCCCATCGTCGTGGTGCAACACATCCCGAGCAACTTCGTCGCTTCCCTGGTCGATTCGCTGAAGATGAAATCCCAGCTCCAGATCCAAGTCGCCCACGAAGGTCTCGAACTCCAACCCGGCACCCTGACCTTTGCCGCGGGCGATCATCAGTTGGCGATTGATCGCAACGCCGCCGGTCGCCCCTGCTGCCGGCTGACCCAGGACCCGCCGGAGAATTTCTGCCGCCCCTCCGCCGACTTCACCTTCCGTTCCCTCGGGCCGTCTTTCGGCGCCAAAACCCTGGCCGTGATCATGACCGGCATGGGCGCCGACGGCGCCAAAGGCGCCAAGCTTTTGCGGGACCAGCACGGCTGCGTCGTCCTCGCTCAGGACAGGCAGTCATGCACTGTCTTCGGCATGCCGGCGGAAGCGGATAAGATCGGCGCTGTCGACCGCTTCCTACCGCTTAATCAGATCTCTTCAGCCCTGCAAGATCTCGTCGCCGAGAAAAGGAGCCAGCCATGAGCGCGCTCCCGATGCCTCCGCAGGACGTGCCGGCCTGGTGCCAATACATCCTCCAACTCAGCGGTGTCGTCCTCGACGCCAATAAGTCCTACCTCTTCGAAAGCCGTCTCAGCCCGATCCTCCACCGCCTCGGCTGCGGCTACGCCGAGCTCTTGGCGCGCAGCAAGCTCGAGCCCAAGCTCCAGGCCGAGGTCATCGATGTGATGACGACTCACGAGACTTCTTTCTTCCGCGACTCCACGCCCTTCACCCTCCTGCGCCAGTTCCTCCTGCCGCAGCTCCTAAGCAGCCACGGCAAGCTGCGCATCTGGTCCGCCGCCTGCTCGACCGGCCAGGAGCCCTACAGCATTTCCTTCATCCTGCATGACAGTCAGCAGGACGTCAGTGGTTGCCAGATTCTCGCCACCGACATCTCCGCTCACGCTCTCGCCGTCGCCCAGGCGGCGGAGTATTCCGACTTTGAAATCCACCGCGGCCTCGATCCCCATGCGGTTCACCGCTATTTCGAAAAAACGCCGCAGCAGCATTGGCGGGTGCGCCCTCCTTATCAGAAAGACCTGAGCTTCAAACAGCTCAACCTGATCGAGGATTTCCGCTCAGTCGTGCCGCCGCAACACCTCGTGTTCTGCCGCAACGTCGCGATCTATTTCTCCCTCGAAACCCGCCGCATTCTCTACGATCGCCTCGCCGATTGCCTTCTGCCCGGCGGAATCCTCGTCATCTCCTCCACCGAAAGCCTGGTCGGCATCTCCGAGCGCTTCATCCAGGAAGATCATCAAGGAGTCAAATACTACCGCAAAATCCGCTGAGCCTTCGTCGCGAAATCCGACAGGGCAAGCTTGGGCGATTCACTCGTGGCCTCAATCAAGCTCGATTTTGGTCCATGGCACAAATACTGCTTGTCCATTTTCGGATGCTCGTCAAATCTCAACTCGGGAGCCGTCAGATGCGCCTTTCCATTCAGCACAAAATCATGGGCGGTTTTTTATCGATGGCCAGCTTGGCCGCCGCTATCGGCCTCTTCGGGCTCTACTCCAACCGGAAAACTGCTGACGGCGTCAATGCGGTCGGGGAAAAAGCTAAAGAGATGGGGAATCAGGGTGATATTCTGGCCCGGCGGGAAATGGTCGCTGCCGCGGTCGTCGCCGAGATCAAGATGAAGCTGCAGCTTTCCGCCCATGAGTATCAGCGGAAAATGGACGGCGTTGACGTCGCGGACGAGCTGATCAAAGCCCACTTTAAAAAAGTCGATGACTTGCTCACTGCTCTGGCTGCCGGCGGCGAAGTCGCCTACGAAGAAGGCGCACCGCTGCGCAAGGTGCTGAAAATTGATAATGCCTCGATGAATGCAGACCTCGTCAACCTGAGCGAGAAATTCCACAACTTCAAAAAACTCGTCGAAATCCGGCTCGCCAAAAGCAGTCTGGTGAGCGGCGCCACCGGCTCGGCCGCGGATGAAGCTTTCGACAAAAGCTACGAAGAAATCCAACAACTGCTGTTGCCGCTGGAATCTTTGCCCAAGCTCGCTCCCGGAGATTTCACCGCCATCAGTGAAGCCCGCTACCGCACCGCCAACGGACACCTGTACACCGAGGAGTTTCTCGGCGGTGATGAAGCCATTCCCTTCGAAACCATCATGAAGGAGAATTTCATCGCCGCCCGCGAGTCGCTCGCCAAGGCGCCCAATTTACCCGCCGAGAAGATCCAGGAGATTGACAAGCTTCTCGGTATCCTGATTGAAGCGGCTCGAACCCGGGTGAAGGAAGCGGCGGTCGACAAGCTGGCCCGCGACGCGGAAGTCAAGGAGTTCAAAGCCCTGGTTAATGAAATGTTTCTCGCCATGACTCGAGAGTCACGAGTTCTCCTCCCTGATCCCTAGCAGCTCCAGCTGGCCGGGAGGCAAAGAAACAGGATCAGGCGGCGGCTTGATCCTGTTTCAATTGCTGCGCCTGGATGATCATCGCGATGAGGAACTCCGAGGGGGACTGACC
>CAMCSH010000061.1 GCA_945877655.1 Lentisphaera araneosa HTCC2155
AGAAGACGATCGGCTTGGTGTGCGGGTTGTCGACGCGGAAGGCGCGGACGCCGCGGCGTGCCCAGAAGAGGAACATGTTGCAGATCTCCCGCCAGAGATTGGCACGGTCGGCGCATTCGAAGTTGAGAGGATAGATGTCCTCGTACTTCTTCGGCGGATTCTCGGCGTATTTGATGCTGCCGTCGGGACGGCGGTAGAACCAGTCCGGATGCGACTGCAGGAAGGGGTGGTCGGGGGAGCAGTTGAGGGCGATGTCGAGAGCAATTTCGAGACCTTTCTCGGCGCAAGCGGCGACGAGGTGATCGAAGTCGGCGAGCGTGCCGAGCTCGTGGTGGACGTCGAGGTGACCGCCGCCGTTTTCGTGACGTTCATGGATGTTACCGACGGCGTAAGGAGAGCCGGGTTCGCCGGGCACGGTGGTGAGCGAGTTGTTGCGACCCTTGCGCTTGCTCAGGCCGATGGGGTGGATCGGGGTGAAGTACAGGGTGTCGAAGCCCATGCCGGCGATGTAGGGCAGCATCTTCTCGACGTCTTGGAAGGTGCCGGATTTGCCCGGCTCGGTGCCGCAGGAGCGGGGGAAGACTTCGTACCAGGCGGTGAACTCGGCGCGCTTGCGGTCGACATGGATCTTGAAAGCCTGCGAGCGGCCGGTCTCGTAGCCGTCGCGGTCGGGCCAGTGGGCGGCGGCGGCGATGCTGTCGTAATTCATCAGGAAGTGGACTTTGGTGTCGCGATTGTCAGCCTGGGCGGCCTGGGCGGCGAGCTGGTGCAAGTGGGCCGCGGCACCTTTGTTGCCGGCAGCGGCGGCGCGCTCGGCGCAATGCTCCATGAACTGGATGCCGGCGAGCAAGTCGGAGTCGACGTTGTCGTTGACGTTGAGCTTCTTGCGGGTGTCTTTGGCCCAGTTGGCGTAATGATCGGTCCAGCCGACGATGGCAAATTCGTGCATGCCGATTTCATCGAGGGAGATCGAGGTTTCCCACAGGTCGAGTCCGGCATTGACGCAGCTCATCGGCTGTTCATGCCACTTGCGCTGGCCGGCCTTGCGGAACTGCACTGCGGCGCGGATTTCATCGTGGCCGTGCTTGATCACTTCGGCGCTGATCATCAGGCGTTCGCCGACGCGGCGCTTCACCGGGTGCAAGCCGCCATCGATACTGGGGCGGACGTTCTGGATCAGGATGAACTTGGTGTCGGGAACGGACATGTCGGGCTCCTTGGCTGGGTGAAATCTCATAACTATGCGGCCTTGAACTGCCTCTGGCAAGTTGAATTGACGAGGAGAAAACCGAAACCGACGGACGACTCTGGAACCGCATCTTCGGCATCAAGCCCACGCTGCCGGATGCCAAGCATGACCCGCATGGGATCTGGCGTATCTGCAAAGAGCGCCCTTTCGCCACGCTCTGCCTCCTGCTCAATTGCACCCGCCGCGTCTCGCCGCATAGCACCTGGCCGCAGCGCCTCAAAGATCTCTTCACCAAACATCCCCCCCATCCCCCCGCCAATATGAGCTTCCCGACCAACTGGCAGCTTGGAAAAGCTGAGCGGGCAGGGTAGAAGTCATGACTGTCGAGGCCCCATGTGACATTATTTTTTCCCAAGAGGCCTTGCATTTCCATTGAATCATTTTACAATTGCGTCACGAATCCTCAGGTTTATTACGAAATTGTAAGACTCCTGTGAATAAGTCCCCCAAACCCCAAGCAAGGACACCCATAATGAGCCGTACCGCCGCCCGTCAAGCCGCCGTCAAGGCCGCTGCCACCTATCGCAGCCCCGCCAAGCCCCTCAACTTCAAGTCCGAGCCCGCCACCGAGCTCTTCGGCTGCAACGTCTTCTCTGACGCCGTCATGAGAGCCCGTCTGCCCAAGACCGTCTACCGCCAGATCCGCAAAGTCATCGAAGAAGGCGTCAAGCTCGATCCCGCCTGCGCCGACGTCGTCGCTTCCGCCATGAAAGACTGGGCCATCGAGAAAGGCGCCACTCACTACTCGCACGTCTTCTACCCCCTCACCGGCGCCACCGCCGAGAAGCACGACTCCTTCATCGTTCCCGAAGGTTCCTCCTGCCTCACCGAGTTCTCCGGCAAGTTCCTCATCCAAGGCGAACCCGACGGCTCCTCCTTCCCTTCCGGCGGCCTCCGCGTCACCTTCGAAGCCCGCGGTTACACCATCTGGGACGTCACCTCGCCCGCCTATATCCTTGAGAACCCCAACGGCACCACCCTCTGCATCCCCACCTGCTTCGTCTCGTGGAAGGGTGAAGCCCTCGACAAGAAGACCCCGGTCCTCCGCTCGATGAACGCCGTCGACGCCCAGGCTCGCCGCGTCCTCAAGCTCCTCGACCCCAGCAAGATCCCCTCCCGCGTCAGCGCCAACGCCGGCCCCGAGCAGGAATTCTTCCTCGTCGACTCCAACCTCATCGCTGAGCGCCCCGACCTGATGTTCTGCGAACGCGCCCTCCTCGGCAAGTTCTCCGCCAAAGGCCAGCAGTTCGAAGACCACTACTTCGGTGCCATCCCCGAGCGCGTCCTCGCCTACATGCTCGAAGTCGAACGCGAGCTCTACAAGCTCGGCATCCCGATGAAGACCCGCCACAACGAAGTCGCACCGGCCCAGTTCGAATTCGCCCCGATCTTCGAAACCGCCAACATCGCCACCGACCACCAGCAGATGACCATGGTCGTGATGAAGCGCGTCGCCAACAAATACGGCATGACCGCTCTCTTCCATGAAAAGCCCTTCGCTGGCGTCAACGGCTCCGGTAAACACGTCAACTGGTCGATCGGCAACTCCACTCACGGCAACCTGATGGATCCGGGTGACAGCCCGCACACCAACGAGCAGTTCCTCGTCTTCTGCGCCGCCATCGTCCGCGCCGTCCACATCCACGGCGGCCTGATGCGCGCTGCCATCGCTTCCGCCGCCAACGACCACCGTCTCGGCGCCAACGAAGCTCCTCCCGCCATCATCTCGGTTTACCTCGGCGACCAGCTCTTCGACGTCTTCAACCAGCTCAAGTCCGGCGCCGCCAAGTCGTCGAAAGTCGGCGGCACCATGGAAGTCGGCGTTCCTCAGATCCCCGCCCTGCAGAAAGACCCCGGCGACCGCAACCGCACCTCGCCCTTCGCCTTCTGCGGCAACCGCTTCGAGTTCCGCGCCGTCGGTTCCGGCCAGACCATCGCCGGTCCCCTCGTCGTCCTCAACACCATCATGGCTGACTCGCTCAGCTGGGTTGCCGATCAACTCGAAGCCGGCAAAAAAGTCGCTGACGTCCTCACCGAAGTCGCCAACAAGCACTCGGCCGTCATCTTCAACGGCAACGGCTACTCGAAAGAATGGCACGAAGAAGCGGTTCGTCGCGGCCTGAAAAAGCTCGACACCACTCCCGACGCTCTGCCCGAAATCATCACCCCCGCCGCCATCGCCATGTTCGCCAAGTTCGGCGTCCTCAACGAGACCGAGACCCGTTCGCGCTACAACATCTACTGCGAGCAGTACAACCTCCGCGTCAAGCTGGAAGCGAAAGTCGTCGGCGAAATGGTCAGCACCCGCGTCATCCCCGCCGTCATCCGCTACCAGACCGAACTCGCCCAGAACGCCGCCGCCCTCAAGGCCGCTGGTGTCGAAGGTTCGACCTGCTGCCTGAAGAAAGTCAGCGAACAGCTCACCACTCTCGGCATGGCCAACAAGGCCCTCAGCGAGAAGCTGGCGTCCGTTCCCCACGACGACGACCCGATCGTTGAAGCTCGCTACTTCAAAGACGTCGTCCTGCCCCAGATGCTCGAAGTCCGCAAGGCCTCCGACGCTCTCGAAGCCGTCGTCGCCGATGACCTCTGGCCCTTGCCCACCTACGCCGAAATGCTCTTCATCCGCTAATCCCGGATCAAGCTTCGGCCTCAGGGCCACAAAAACTCCCGCCTCAAACGAGGCGGGAGTTTTTCTTGACTCAGTCGAGGCTCAACAGATTCACTCATGCCGTGATTCCTTCATCCGAGGTCCAAGTTCAGGCGATACAGCTCGCACTCAAGCGCTAGATTCCCGACCTGAAAATTCCCGGAGATTCCCCGATGTTGCCCGTCCGCGCCCTGCAGAAAGAGATGGAAGAAAGCCTCCGCCGTGACCGACGCCTCGTCCTCACCGCGCCCACCGGCTCGGGTAAGTCGACCCAGGTGCCGCAGATGCTGCTCGAGTCGGATCTCTGCCCAGGCCGCATCCTCGTCCTGCAGCCGCGCCGCATCGCCGCCCGCATGCTCGCCCGCCGCGTCGCCCAGGAACGCGATTCCAAGCTCGGTGACGAAGTCGGCTACGCCGTCCGCGGCGAAGGAAAAAGCTCGAACAAGACTCGCATCCTCTTTATCACCGAAGGCATCCTGCTGCGCATGATGCAGGAAGATCCCGAGCTCGATGGCGTCTCCGCCGTCGTCCTCGACGAATTCCACGAACGCAGTTGGCAGACCGACGTCGCGGTTGCGCTGTGCGCAAAACTGGCGGCGCAACGCGAGGGGCTGCACCTCGTGGTCATGTCCGCCACGCTCGAAGTCGAAGCGCTGAAACGCTACCTCAATTGCCCCTTCCTCAGCTCCGACGCGCGCTGCTTCCCGGTCACCGTCGCCTGGCGTCCCGCGGCGCAACTCAACGCTCCGGTCTGGGGCCTCGCCGCCGCCGTCCTGGAGGAGATCCTGAAGTCGAAACGCGAGGGCGATGTCCTCATCTTCATGCCCGGCGGCTACGAAATCCGCCGCACCATCGAGGCCTGCAGCGCGGTTTGCGATTCCCGCGATTCGATCATCCTGCCGCTGCACGGTGAGCTCACCCCGGAGCAGCAGGACGCCGCCCTGTCGGCAAATGAAAAACGCCGCATCATCGTCGCCACCAACGTCGCCGAAACCTCGCTGACCATCGACGGCATCATCTTCGTCATCGACGCCGGCCTCGCCCGTGAATCGAGCTTCGACCCGGGCCGCGGCATCGGCACGCTGCTGCTGCAGCCGATCAGCCAGGCCTCGTCGGAACAGCGAGCCGGCCGCGCCGGACGGACCGCGCCGGGCCACTGCTACCGCCTGTGGAGCCAGGAAGAGCACCGCCGCCGCGCCTTCCAAACCACTCCGGAAGTGCGCCGCATGGACCTCGCGGAACTGGTCCTCGGACTCAAAGGCGTCGGCGTGACCAAGGTCGCCGAGTTCCCCTGGTTTGAGCCGCCGCGTCCGGAATCGCTCGAACACGCCCTGGAAGTACTCACCGAACTGGGCATTCTCGATGCCGACGAAGCGCTGACGCCGCTCGGCCGTGAGGTCATGCGCCTGCCGATGCACCCACGCCTCGGACGCCTCTTGTGCGAGGCCTCGCGACGCGGCTGCCTCGAAGCGGGTATCGAAGTCGCGGCCCTGGTATCCGAGCGCGACATCCTGCTCAAAGGCCGCGAAATCCCGCGCGAGATCGCACGCCGCCAGGAAGGCCCCGCCTCCGACCTCTTCCTTCTCGCCGACCTGCTCAACGAAGCCCGCAAGGCGAAGTTCGCCCGCGAGGTTTGTGACCGCCTCGGCCTCAACGCCAACTCCTGCCGCACGGTGGAGGACGCGCGACGCCACTACGCCCAGGTCTGCGACGGCCTCGGCCTCGATTTCCGCGTCCGCTCCGAGCCCGACGCCCTGCTCAAATGCCTGATCACCGCCTTCCCCGACCACCTCGCGGTGCGCAAGGACGGCGGCAGCCTCAACGTCGGCCTGTCGAAAGGCCGTCGCGGTGTCCTCGAGTCCGACACTTGCGCCCGCCGCGAAAAGATCGTCCTGGCGGCGGAGATCCGCGAAGTCGGCGCCGGCGCCGCAGTAGTGACCAAGCTCTCCTCGATCTCGGAAGTGCCGCTGAACCTGCTCGAAGAGCTCTACCCGCAGGACCTCAAGAAAGGCCTCGAATATCGTTGGAACCAGGAGCTCTTGCGGGTCGACCAATTGCGTTGCACCAGCCTCTTCGGCCTCGCTCTCGAGGAGCGCCCTTCCGGCGAAGCCTCAGGCAGCGCCGCCTCCGCCTTCCTGGTCAAGAAAATGCTCGACGGCGAGCTCACTTTGACGCAATGGAATGAGGCTTGTGACAACTGGATTTCCCGCGTCGCCTGCCTGTCGTTATGGTTCCCCGAGAAGAAGATGATCAGCTACAACCGCGACGATCTGGAGCTGCTTTTCGCCGAGATCTGCAACGGCGCTTCGCGTTGGCGCGAGGTCAAGGACCGCCCGGTCTTCGACCCCTTGGTTAACCTGCTGTCCTGGGACGAGCAGCAATTTGTCCGCCAGATGGCGCCCGACAAGATGGATCTTCCCGCCGCCAAAAAAGCGGTGCGCATCACCTACACCCCCGGCCAGCAACCCAAGGCCACCTGCTACATCCAGGACCTCTTCGGCCTGACCGAATCCCCCTCGATCGCCGCCGGCCGCGTCAAACTGCTGCTAGAGATCGTCGCGCCTTCCCGCCGCCCGATTCAAGTCACCGAAGATCTCGTCGGCTTCTGGGAGCGCTTGTATCCGCAGATCAAGCCGGAGCTGCAGAGGAAATATCCGAAGTGGAAATGGGTGTAGACTTCCTCCAGGAACCTTACCATGAACCACCTCAATCGCCGGAACTTCCTCATGAATAGCACTCAAGCTTTGACCGCGGCGGCTTTGGCTGGCTGCAAAGACTTGAACCAAGTCGCCCAGGTTTTACCGGAAGACGGGCGGGTGATGCCGGTGGTTTTCCTCGGTCATGGCAGCCCGATGCTGGCGATTGAGCAGAGCCCGTATTCACAAGCTTGGGAGACCTTGGGCCACAGCCTGCCGACGCCGAAAATGGTGCTGTGTATTTCGGCCCACTGGCAGACGCCGTCGCTGCAGATCACGGCGATGGCCGAGCCGCGGACGATTCACGATTTCGGCGGCTTCCCGCGTCAGCTTCAAGAGAAGCTCTATCCCGCGCCGGGTTGGCCGGCGGCGGCAGAAGAAATCCGTGCCGGCTTGAGCTCGGCAAGTGCCGATTTGAGCTGGGGGCTCGACCACGGTTGCTGGTGCGTCCTCAGCCGCATCTATCCCGAGGCGAAAATCCCGGTCCTGCAGCTCAGTTTGGTCGACGGTAAAAACGCCCGTTGGCACTTCGAGTTGGGGAAGCAACTGATGTCCCTGCGTCGCCGCGGCGTCCTGATCGTCGGCAGCGGCAACATCGTCCACAATCTCCGCACTTTGAAGCAGGGGCCGGCCTATGACTGGGCGGAGGAGTTCGACACCCAGGTCAGGAGCTCTTTGGTGAATCGCGATGACGAGGCTTTGATCGAGTATCAACGCTTCGGCAAGGCGGCGAGCCTTAGCGTGCCGACGGATGAACACTATCTGCCGATGATGCCGATCCTCGGACTTCGTCGCGCCGAGGACAAGCTCGGCTTCTTCAACGAAGGCTTGAGCTCCGGTTCGATCTCGATGCGGAGCTTCACCCTCGGCTGAAAAGACGCGACCTGTGCAACTCCGGTTTGATCTTGTATGCCCCCGCATACCTCGGCGACCGGGGAGTGAGGGAGGAGGGAGTAAGGGAGTAGCTCCCAGCAGCTCACTCCCTTACTCCCCTGTTCCCTTACTCCCTAGCTTGTTGATCGTGATGTCGACTTGCACAGGTCGAAAATTTTCACAATTTCCACCCAAGAGCCCTTGCTAAAACTTTATTTTGACAACAATATAACAACATGCCCAGCAAAGAGACTGACAACCCGAACCCAAGGAATCCGACACATGAGCAAGATCACCGTCAAAGGCGCCGACTGGAAAGGCCTCTTCCCCGCCATCACCACCACCATGACCAAGAACGGTGAAATCGACCTCAAGTCCACCGCCGACCACGTCGAATACCTGATCGCCTCGGGCTGCTCCGGCATCATCTTCCTCGGCTCGCTCGGCGAGAACCAAACCCTGCTCCCCGACGAGAAGCGTTCCTTCCTGAAAGCGATGATCAAAGTCGTCGCCGGCCGCGTCCCGGTCCTCTCCGGCGTTGCCGAGAGCTCGACCCGCGCCGCCATCGCCTACGTCAAAGACCTCGAGAAAATGGGTGCCGACGGCTACATGCTGATGCCTTCGATGCTCTATCGCGGCGACCGCAAAGAAATCCTCGCCTGGTTCCGCACCATCGCCAGCTCCTCCTCGCTGCCCGTGATGATCTACAACAACCCCATCGCCTACTTCAACGACATCACCCCCGACATGCTGGTCGAGCTGGCTGACGTGCCGCAGTTCCACGCCATCAAGGAATCGGCTGGCGACACCCGCCGCATCACCGCCATCCACAACACCATTCCCGGCCGTTTCCGCCTCTTCACCGGCGTCGACAACCTCGCCCTCGAATCGCACGTCCTCGGCCTCGATGGCTGGGTCAACGGCACCGGCATCGCCTTCCAGGAAGAGAACCAGTGCCAATGGGAACTGATGAACGTCGGCCGCTACGAAGAAGCCCGCGCCATCTACCGCTGGTTCTCCCCCTTGCTTGACCTCGACGTCAGCACCAAGTTCGTCCAGAACATCAAGCTCGCAGTGGAAGCCGTCGGCCTTGGCAAGGCCTATGTCCGCGAACCCCGCCTCGACCTCAGCGGCGACGAACTGAAACGCGTCAAGGCTGTCATCGCCACTGGCATCAAGAACCGTCCCGACCTGAAGAAATTCGGCTGGAAAGGCCCCGGCTCGATCGACAAGAGCTTCGCCGCCAAGAAGACCAATGTGATCAAAGCGGCCGCAGTGAAAACCGCCGCCAAGAAGAAAGTCTGATCCCTCGGGATTGATGACTGACGAAATCCGGCCGATCGATTGATCGGCCGGATTTGTTATTAAGGGCCATCATGCCGCCTTGAAGCCCTTGCCCGGATGACTCGACAGGTTATTTTGTGCGGCTCTTTCACCCCCACAACCCAGGTAGACAAATGTTTTCCTCGATTCACACCTCCTACAAAAAACACACCAAGGCGGCCTCCATCGTCTTCGGCCTGATCGTCATCCTCTTCGTCACCTTCCTCTCCGGCGTCAACCCGCTGACCATGATCGGCGACCAAGGTGCGACGATGGACTACGGCACCCTCAACGGCCGCAGTATCGACTCGAAGGAATACCAAGCCATTTTCGACCGTTGGAAGCCCAGCTACCTGCTCAGCTCACCCGCCAATAGACTCGATCAAAACGACCGCAGCTGCGTCAACAGCGCCATCGTCCACGCCGCCCAGCTGGAGAAGATCGACGCCGACATCAAGGCGAAGAAATTCACCCCTAAAAGCCTCAACTTGAGCCGCAAGGAAGATGTCGAGCGCGCCGCAAAAATCATCGACGACCAATTCAGGAACGCCCTGATCCAAGGAATGTACAGCGGCCGGATTCCGCAACAGGTCGCCATGTCCCTGATCGGCAGCAAGCTCGACGCCCGGATCAAGATGATCCGCGAAGAGATGCTGATCCCCGGCCCGACCATCGATGCCGCCATCCAAGATCTGGTCCTGATCGCCGACTATCAGGAGTTCCTCACCGCCGGAGTCAAGGAGAATCCCGCCGTCGAACAGGAAAGCGCCCGTCTCGCCACCCGCCTCTATGATGTCCGCAGCCTGCAGATCACCACCGCTGGTGAAGCCGAGAAAATCCTCAAGGCCGAATATCAGAAACAAGGCATCAAACAGCCCTTCGCCGAATGCCAGGATCTCCTCCTGCTCAATCTCTACAAAGGCGAAGCCGAGAAGCAATTCGCCCTCCTCCTGAAAAGTCGCTTCACCGTCAGCGAAGCCCTCGAAGTCCTGGAAGTCAAGTTCAGCGCCAAGTCGCAGGAAGCGGCGATCAAGCTCGATGATGCCGAGCTGAACAAACTCTACGAAGACAAAAAAGCCCAGTTCAAACGCCAGCAGTTCAAAGGCTGCATCGTCAGCCGCGCAGTCGGAACCGACAATGCCGACAAGGTGGCTCTGGAGCTGGCCGGCCTGTTCGTCGCCGCCAAGACAGGCAGCATCAAAGCCGATACCGAAAAAGGCGTGAACGTCCGCAAGTTCGATGACTGGCAGGATGTGGGAAATCCCGATGGCGCCATCGGCAGCTTCTTGGCCAAAGCCACCAATGGCGATTGCTCGGGCGTGATCGATCTCTCACCCGGCCAGAAAGGCTTCATCTTCGTCAAGGAAATCCGCGCCGAAGTGCCGCACGCCGAAGCCTTGGCCATGATCCGCAAGGTCGAAACCGAGCGTCGCTCGGCCCGCCTCGCCAACCAGGTCGCCCGCAAGTTCGTCGACGAGATCAAGCTCAGCACCGCTCTGCCCGCCGACAAGTTTCTCGATGAAGCCCGCAAGGCCGCCGTCAAAGCCGGCGCCATGCTCGAACAGCACCCCGCCGTCGAACGCACTCAGATCAACCCGGCTTGGAATCGCCTCAGCAACGAAGCCCCGGTCTCCGCCGCCAGCTCGAATCAGGACGGCACTGACATTAACGTCGGCATCCTCGTCAAAATCGTCCCGGAACACCCCCTTAAATTCGGCGAAAACGGCAGTGACCTGACCCTCTGCCGCGAGCTCAACGAAACCGAGGGCGCCAAAAACGCCGAAGCCGAAAGCGCCAAGCTCAAGTCGGAGCTCGATAAACTCGAAAACAAAGCACTGAGCAGCCGTCTTGAAGCCCTGAAATTCGGCAAGGTTCAGAAAGCCACCGAAGCCAGCCTCGCGGCCGATCTCAGCAGCCGAGAACACCAGAAAGGTGATCTGATCGTCACCCCGGGCGCCAAAGGCAGCGAGCTCCTCTGGATCGCCAGTGCCAACGACGCCGACGCCAAAGTGATTGCCGACAAGGCCACCGAGCTGGCCAAGGCAAAAGCCTCGCAAGAGCGCAGCAAGATCCTCAGCGCCGAGAACGACAAGCTGATGAAAAACATCAAGTTCGGCACCGACAAGTGAAGATCTACTCCTACGCCAATTGCGGCACCTGCCGTAAAGCCCTTAAGCTCGCCGCCGAGCTCGGGGTCAAGGCGGAGGTGATTGCCATCCGCGACCAGCCGCCGGCCAATCAGGAATTGCGACACGCGCTCTCCACCGTCGGCGGCCAGCTCCGTCGCCTCTTCAATACCTCCGGCGTCAGCTACCGCGAAGGCAAATACAGCGAGCGTCTGCCCGGCATGACCATCGATGAAGCCTTGGCCCATCTCAGCCACGACGGCAACCTGGTCAAACGCCCCATGGCCTTCCTCCCCAATGGCAGCGTCCTGATCGGCTTCGACGAAGAAGAATGGCGCGCCGCATTGACCTGAATCTCAAGGAATCCGTTTATGATCATTGACCTCTACGTCGACATCATCTCGCCCTACACCTACCTCGGCCTCGAGCTCTGGGAGCGCAGCTCCCTCCGCCAGCAACACCAGACCCGAATCATCCCGGTCGCCCTTGGCCAGATCCTCGAGCAGACCGGCAACCCCGGCCCCGCCCGCATCCCCGCCAAACGCCCCCAGGCCCTGCGCGACGTCTGCATGCAATGCGCCCGCTTCGGTGTCGACATCCAAGGCCCGCCCGGACACCCCTTCAACACCCTCCCCGCGATGCGCTTCCTCCTCTGCATCGAAGACCTCGAATTGCGCCATCGCATCACCCTGCTGCTCTTCCGCGCCGCCTGGGCCAAGTCGATCGCCGTCGATACCGAAGAACGCATCGTGCAAGTCCTCCGCGACGCCGGAGAAATGCGCCCCGAATGGGAAGATCTCGATGGCTATATCAAAAAATCCGGTGGCCGCAATCTCTATAAGAGCGCCACCAACGACGCCGTGACCAAAGGCGTTTTCGGCGTCCCCACCTTCCGCGTCGGCGAGATGAATATCTGGGGATCAGACCGCATCCCGCTGCTCGAAGACTGGATCGCCCATCCCGAGCGCTACCCGCTCGACAACTACCAGCGCATGCTGAATCTTCCCAGCGGCCTCTGATATGAGCCCGAGTCCGCTCAGCTGCTCTTGTTGGCCAGCTGACCGCAAGCGGCGGCGATGTCTTGGCCAAAGGAGTAGCGGCGGGTGACCTTGAAGCCCTTTTCCTGCAAAATCTCCTGGAAGCGCAGCATGCGCGAATGGAGAGTCGGCTGGAAGACGTCACGGGAGTCCGAGGCGTTGTAGGGAATCAGGTTGATATGGGTGTCCAGACCCTGGAGGAATTCGACCAGGCGGAGAGCATGTTCCTCGCTGTCGTTGCGGTCGCGGAAAAGAGTGAATTGGATCAGCAGATCGGACTGGCGGATCTCTTGGATTTTGACCAGAGCTGCGCGCAGTTCGGCAAGGTTGTGGCGTTGGTTGATCGGCATGATCGGGCTGCGGGTCTCATCATCGGCGGCGTGCAGAGACAGCGCCAGTCGCACTTGCGGGAAACGCTCGGCAAAGGCGAGCATCTCCTTCGGCAAGCCGAGGGAGGAGACGGTGACCCGCGACGGCGACAGGGCAAATGCGACGGGGTTGACCAGGATCGCAACGGCTTCTTCGACTGCTTCCTGATTGCGCAGGGGTTCGCCCATGCCCATGAAGACGACGTTGCGGGGACGGCGTCCTTCGCTGGCGAGGATGCGTCCGGCGGTGACCACCTGGGCGAGGATTTCGGCGGTGCTGAGGTTGCGTTTGAAGCCAAGGCGGCCGGTGGAGCAGAAGGAGCATTTCTCGGTGCAGCCGACTTGTGACGAGATGCACAGGGTGGTGCGGCCGGTGCCGGCGCGCATGATCACGGTTTCGATCTTCAGGCCGTCACGAGTGCCGAGCAGCAGTTTCGACGAATTATCGAGGCGGGAATCCTGGCGCTCGAGGACTTCCAGGGTCGGGATCGGGAAGTGCTCCTTGCAGGCGGCTTTGGTGGCGTCGCCGACCTCCATCTGGTCGTAATCCTGATGCAATTGGAAGACGCCGTTGCGGACGGCGCGCATGTCGCCGAGGGGCAGCTTGCGGCGCTGGAAGAAACGCTCCAATTCGTCCCGGATTTGCAGAGGCGGGAAAAGGTCGTTGGGCGGCAAGACGTCGGTCATGGGAAGGGGGCCTGGTTTTGATTGCCCGGACTCTAGCCGGAAATCCCTGATTGTCACCGCAGCGGAATGGAACCGGGTTGAAAGGTTGAAAGGTTGAAACGCGAGCGCATGAACGGCAAGGATAAGTGACGCGACACGTGGCTTTTCCTTAGTAGTCGTTAGCTGTTGCGATTGCAGTGAATCCCTTCAACCTTTCAACCTTCCAACCTTTCAACTGCGGTTTTCAGGATTAAGCTTGCCACTTTCCAGGAGACGACATGCACATCCTTCTCAGCAACGACGATTCCCTTGCTTCGCCCCTTCTCGCCATCGTCGCCGCCGTCTTCGGCGCGCGTCACCAGCTCAGCATTGTGGCGCCGCTCGAGGAGCAGAGCTGGACCGGCAAGGCGATGAGCCGTTGGCAGGGGCTCAAGCTGGCCGAAACCGAGCTGCATGGCCACCCAGCCTTCACCCTGGATGGCCGCCCCGCCGATTGCGTCAACTGGGGTATCCACCATGCGCCTACCGGGCGTCCCGATTTAGTGATCAGCGGCATCAACATCGGCCATAATTGCGGCCTCGGCTTCCTGCTCAGTTCCGGCACCATCGGCGCCGCCCTCGAAGCCAACATCCAAGGACTGCCGGCATTGGCCCTGTCACGTCTGATGTTGCCTAGCGACTATCAGGAATGGGCCCTGCACCGCCGCTTCAGCGAAGAGACTTTGGCGCGTGTCCTGCCGCAATGCCGCGCCGTGCTGGAACGCATTGAGCAAAGACTCTTCAACCGCCCCGGCTTCCTGCAGGATCTGGTGACCTGGTGCATCGACATTCCCGAGCAGCTCGCGCCCGATTGGGAATTGAAGCCAGCGCGACGTGGCCAAAGCTGGTATGGATCGCTGTTTCAGCAGCGCAATGACGGCCTCTGGCACCATCACCTGCACAACTACGTCCAGGATGAGTCTGCCGATGCCGACGGAAGATTGATCCGAGAAGGACAAATAGCGGTCAGTCGTATCGATCTCCGACAAATCGGACAGCTTGTCCCGGACCTTTAATCCTAAACAAAGGCTCCCTCAATCTTTTGAGGACCACAAGATAACGGAAATATTTTCCTTAAAACATCATCATCAGCCCCCATTCATGCCCATTACAGGTCTTCAATAAATTTCTTAACCAACTCATTTTAAATGGCTTGCATAATTTTTATATTGTAAGAACATGATTGTATATTTTAAAATCAAAACTATCAAAATAAACTTCTAAAGAACGCCAAAATGATCTTGCGCGCTGCTTATGTTTCGGTTTATAATTCAGTGTGGGACTAATAAGCCCTCAAACAACCCAGGAGGATGATTATGGGACGTCGAAAAATGACTCCGGAGCAGCGCATGAGTTCCCCTTTACGGGAAAGACTGCTTTCTGCCAGCGCCGAACTTTTCGGGCAGGAAGGAATTACGCCAGTGGGTGTCGACCGCATTGCGGCGAAGGCCAAAGTGGCTAAGATGTCGCTTTATCACTATTTCAAATCAAAAGATCAATTGGTCACCGCCTATCTCCGCCGTCTGGCCGAGCAGCAATTGACCGCTTTGGATGTCGAGGTCAAGGGCAAGGACGCGAGAGAGTCGATTCTCGGGCTCTTCGACGTCGCCCTGAAGGAGTTCAAACGGCCCGGTTTCCGGGGTTGCGCCTTGAGCTCCGCTTCGACCGAGCTGGGTCCCTCGGCCGCCGATCAGCAAGCGGTGATCCTGGAAGCGAAAGAAGTGGTTCGCTCCCGCATCGAGGGCTGGGCTCGTGAAGCCGGTATTCCCGATGCCCGCGACATCGCCTATCAGATCATTCTCCTCCGCGAAGGCGCGATGATTCTCGCCTGGATGGAGAGCTTCCACGAACCGATCGTCCGAGCGCGCCGTCAGGCCGCCAAGATCATCGGCGCCAACCCCTGAAGCCTTGCGGCTGACGCAAAAACGGAACCCGGTCAAGAAAGCTGCGGATGTGGAATCAGGGCTTTCTGGCGCTGGCGAGCTCGATTTCGATTGCAGACTCGCCGACGGGCGCCGAGACGCTCAATTCGGGGCGACGGAGGCCTTTGTCGGGGTTCTCTGGCACCTTCTGCTCGGCCGAAGAGCTGCTGAACTTGGCTCCGGAGAGATGATGCGGGCCTCAAGTCAAGCTGACGGCCCTTGCGGGTCAGCAACGCTGAGCCGTCGGGGCGGAGCTTGATCTCGGCATCGGTGGTCATGCCCCAGAGAATCGGGGCGGCGGCCTTGAGGACGAAGCGGTCTTCGACGCGGAGACGCTAGCGGTTTTCGATCAGCCCGACGCGACGTAGCACTGAGTCGGCGCGGTCGCTGTAGGCACTGCTGAGGTCGATCTGGATCTCGGGATTGGCCGCGCGACGACAACTAAACTGAGCCAGCAACGACAATTAAACTGGAACACCCGCGAGCCCGTAAACGCGGAGCGCGGAGCGGCTCCGGCCCGCGCGTAAAGCCGCCCTCGTGTCATACTCCAGAGCTCAGCAATCATACTGACAAAGGAGAGTCAAAATGCAACAAGACGACGAGGTGCAGGCGATGCGCACACTGTTGCAATGCAATGGAACTCGGAGAACATCACTATGACAGCAAAATTGAGCGGCGCGCCAGCGGAATTCAACCACGGAGCAGGTCGCCGCCATCGTCAAAATCGCTCGCGAGCCGCCGGAGAACTCCCGCCTGCCCTTCTCCCTCTGGAATCATGAAATCCTCCGAAAAACCATCTTGCCCTCCGGCTTGAACGAGGATGAGTTGCAATCATGTCGCGACGAGGCGCAGCGCCTCGCCCGCGAGGCTGGTAGCGCTTGCGTCCGTCATCTGCAGCGACGCTCGGAACTCTTCCGGCAGCTGGCGCTTTCGCCGCGATTTTTGCAGTTCCTTCCCAAGGGATTTATTCCCGTCCGCAGCATCCTCTTCGACAAGACTCCGGGCGAGAACTGGCCGGTGCTCTGGCATCAGGACCTCAGCATCGCCTTGATCGTGCGAGTCGAAGTCGAGGGTTATGGTCCTTGGTCGATCAAGGACGGCGTCCCCCCACGCCAGTGCTCCGACGGCGCTTCTCGAGAGCATGATCACCTTGCGCCTGCATCTTGACGACACCGGTGTCGACAACGGCGCTCTTTGTGTGATTCCCGGCAGTCACCGCCTCGTTCGCATCAATGCGGATGAAAGCTACAGCGGCTCAGCCGGCAGCGGAGAAATCCTGTTCCACGATCAATGTCAAGTCTCATGAAAAAGTGATCAGTTTTGTCTCATCTAGAATTGACCATCCCCCAGCCGATTTATGACACAGGCACGGGCAATGTGCAAGATGTTTATGACACTTGATCACCTCCTTTGGCTGCTGCGACCTTGTCGCGAATTC
>CAMCSH010000062.1 GCA_945877655.1 Lentisphaera araneosa HTCC2155
TGTCGCCGCATTCAGCGCCTGGAGCTCACGTGTCCTCAGCGTCTCGCGCATGGCCCTGATCCACTTCCTCCTCATCGTCCTGATCCTCGTCGTCTCGTTCGCCTGCGCTTTCGGCAATCTGCCGCAAATGCCCATCCTCATCCCGCTGCTGCAGATCATCGTCTCCCTCATCGCCCTCACCGTTTGGCGCTACCTCTCCGAAGAACGCGAAAAGCTCAAGGTCCGCAAGATGTTCGCCACCATGGTGTCGCCGGAAGTCTTGCACCACATGGAGGAAAACCCGGAATCCTTCTCGTTGTCGGGACAACGCACCGAAGCGACCATGATGTTTTCCGATGTCGCCGGCTTCACCACCATTTCGGAAGCCCTCGGCCCCGACAAACTGGTCGATCTGCTCAACCAATACCTCACGCCAATGACCGACATCATCATGGAATCGGGCGGCTATCTCGATAAATACGCCGGTGATGGCATCATGGCGGAATGGGGAGTGCCGAAACACGATCCGCGCCACGCCGTCGCCGCCTGCCATGCCTGTCTCGACCAGCAGGCCAAACTAACCGCCATGCGCGAGGATCTCTTTGCCCAGTTCGGCTACCGCCTGGTGGTTCGTATCGGTGTCAACACCGGCATTGTCTCCGCCGGCAACATGGGTTCGTCGAAACACTTCTCCTACACCGTCATGGGTGACGCCGTCAACCTCGCCGCCCGCCTTGAGCCGACCAACAAGGACTACGACACCTTGATCATCATCGGTCAACGGACCTGGGAGCTGGCCAAGGACGAGATCGAATCACGCTTCCTCGACCGCATCGTTGTCAAAGGCAAGACCGAGGCCATTCCGATCCACGAACTGATCGCCCGAAAAGGCCAGATTTCCGCCGAATTCCGCCAGGTCGTCGATCTCTACCAGGAAGGCTTCAAATTGCACGAAGAACGCCGCTGGGACGAAGCCATCCATTGCTTCCGACGCGCTCTCGAAATCCGTCCCGAAGACGGCCCCTCAAAAGCCATGATCGAACGAGTCGAGCACTACATCGAAGAGCCTCCTCCCGAAAAATGGCAGGGCGAATACGTGCGGAAGAAAAAAGACTGAGGAATCAGCCTAAAAACCGCAGCAGAGGAATGGAACCGGGTTGAAAGGTTGAAAGGTTGTAACGGAAGCGCATGAACAACAGCAACAAGAGACGATTCTAAGAGCATCGTTCAGGGGCAGAGAAGATGACTGCCGAAGCTTTTCTTCACAGTCGTTAGTTGTTGTTTTTGCAGCAAATCCATTCAACCTTTGAACCTTTCAACCTTTCAACTGCGGTTTTTAGGATCAGCAAAGATGGCGGGCGAGAACGGTGAACTTGCCATCTTCCCTGCCGAGAATGGCGGCGCCGGAGGGCGGCAGGCCGACATAAATCAAGCATAGCTCGGAGATCAGATCCGTCAGTCCAGGGTTGTGGCCGACCAGGACCAGCCCATCTTGAGCCGCGGCGATTTCCGCCAACAAGGGAGTCAAGGTGCTGGGGTTGTAGAGAGCGGCTTTCTCCTCGGGCGTCACCTGCCATTGCAAGGTCTCGGCAATGAGTCGCGCGGTGTCGCGGGTGCGAGTCGCGGGGCTGCAGACCAGGCGCGTCAAAGGCATTCCTTGCTGGCGGAGGAAGTCCGCGGTGCGAGGGGCTTGGGCCAGGCCGTTGGAATTCAAGGGACGTTTGAAGTCGGCATAAGCATTTGCGGCTTCGCAGTGGCGGACGAGGGCGATTCGGATCATGAGAGTGTGCCTCCATGTGATTAAGGAATCCCATCTTGCAAAAAGTGCGAGATCTTGCCGCGCCAGCCTCGTGAAAATCCGGCGGGCGCAGCTCGATGGATCACTTCGCCGGCGGCGCCTTTTTCATCCGGGCGACGAACATCGCATCGTTGTCGGCCAGGGCCGGCAGAATGCTGAGCAGTCCACCGGTGGCAGCGCCGCTGGCCGGGTGCGGAAAGTCTTCCAGGACGAAGCCGGGATGGAGCTTGAGGAAATGCTCGATCTGCTCTTCGTTTTCGGCGCGGGCGAGGGAGCAGGTGGCGTAGATCAGGACGCCGCCGGGTTTGACCTGTTTGGCCGCCTTGCCGAGGATTTCCGCCTGCAGGGTGACGAGCTCGGCGATGTCACCGGGTTTCGAGGTCCAACGGCCGTCGGGGTTGCGACGCCAAGTGCCGGTGCAGGAGCAGGGGGCATCGACCAGGACGCCGTCGAAAGTGGCGTCATTCGAGGAGGCTTTGCCGCCCTTGAGTTCGCGCGGCTGGATGTTGCCGAAACCGGCGCGACGGGCGCGTTTCTTCAGGTCGAGGAGCTTCCAAGCGCGTTTGTCGGTAGCGACGATGGCGCCACGGTTGTCGAGGGCATCGGCGAGGAGCAGTGTCTTGCCGCCGGCGCCGGCACAGAGGTCGAGCCAGCGCTGGCCGGGGCGGGCGAGGCAGGCGGCGCCGATACATTGGGACGCCAGATCCTGGACTTCGAGGCGGCCTTCGCGGTAGGGAGGAAGGTCGTAGAGATTGATTTTCGAGCGCTTCAGGCGGACCGCCTTGGGCAAGGAGGGCAGCGGGGTTTCGGGCTGCAGGCCGAGGGCATGGAGCTCGGCGATGACGGCGGCGGGATCGGCGCGCTGGATGCGCAGCCAGATCGGCGGACGCTGCTGCAGAATCTTGACCAGCTCTTCCTGGGGACATTCGGCGGGGATTTCGGCGAGGAACCAGTCGGGGACCAGTTCTTTCCAGCTCGCGGGGCCACCGCCGAGGCTGCCTTCGACCCAACGGGCTTTGATGGCAAAACTGGCATCCGGGAGGGGCGCGGAAGAGCTCAGTCGTCCGCCCCACAGGGTCAGCACCGGGTGGGCGGCTGCGCCATCGAGGTGAAGAGCGGCGGCCATGGCGCGTCGGAAGTTTTCATCTGGAAATTCGGGAAGCTGGCAGCCGGGCAGGCAACGGCGGATCCAGCCGTACCAGCGGAAGAAAGCGAAGCAGGCTTCGGAGAGGAAAGCGCGGTCCTTCGAGCCGAACTTCTTCTCGAGGCGGAAGAAGCCGGAGAGGCAGCGGTCGAGCGGCTTGCCATCGACGAGGACTTGCCGGGCCATGCCGTGGGCGACGGCGGCCCAGCCGTGAGCCTGGGAATCTTCACGGGGACGGGGAGGAGATTTCATCATGATGGCAACCTTTTTTTGTCAGTCGAGCACCATGCGGGTGAGCGGCGACAATACAAGATCCCGGGGCTCCCTCCCTCTCTCAATCAGCCGGCTTTCGGCGGAAAAAGGGCCGGCAGCAATCCTAGCGAGGTCGCTTCCGCCAAGGCGGCGAGAATCCGCTCCTCGCTGAGATTTTCGAGCTCATCCAGGCTGTTGAGGACGAAATACTTCGGCTGCATGATGTCGATCCGGTACGGGGTGCGAAGGGCTTGCACGAGATCGAGATTTTCGTGGATCACGGCGGGGGCGTGCAGGGCGTGCTCGGTCTCGCCGATCGAGGAAAGGATGCCGCCACCGTAGATCTTGGTTTTTCCAGCTTCACGGATGAGGCCGAATTCGACCGTAAACCAGTACAGCCGGGCCAACCGGACGCGGTCTTTGTGGCAGGCCGCCTTGCCCATCTTGGCGTAGCGGTGGGTGAAATCGGCGAAACGGGGATCGGTCAGCATCGGGCAGTGGCCGAAGATCTCGTGAAAGATGTCAGGCTCCTGCAGATAGTCGATCTCCTCACTCGTCCGGATGAAGGTGGCGCAGGGGAAGCGGCGGCTGGCGAGCAGGTCGAAAAAGGTGTCGAAATCAATCAGTGCGGGCACCGCGGCAAGCTCCCAGCCACTGCATTGACGCAGGACGGCATTGACCTCTTCGAGCTGGGGAACCCGGTCCTTCGGCAGCTTGAGTTTATCCAAGCCTTCGAGATAGACGCTGCAGGCCGTGTCGACGCTGCGGCGCAGCTGGCGCTCGACTAAAAACGCCCAGATCGAATCCTCTTCCGCACTCCAAGATACCTGCCCGGTGGCATCTATCGGGTGCGATACATACTTGTTGCCTTTCATCTTTGGCCTCCTTGCCTCTGAGGTAATTTATGACACGAAAGGCGATTAAGCAAGACAGCGGGTGGTCTTTCAAACCTTCAATAGCATGGCGTTGTCGAAGCCGAAGCCGAAGCCGAAGCCGAAGCCGAAGCCTTGTAGGCCGGTGGACGGTGGCATTGATCACGATCCGGGCGACAAAGGAGGATCCGAACTCACGGGAAGTGCCGTCCGAATAATAAGAATTCAGGGTCAGCCCCATCTGCTTCAAATTGCTCTTGCAATTGGTGACCTTGGCTTTCTCGCGAACAAGGCCCAGAGCGGGCAACAGCATCGCGGCGAGAATGCCGATGATCGCCACCACCAGCAACTCGATCAGGGTGAAGGATTTCGCGTTCATGCCAGCACTCCTCTGAACAGAAGGGCCAGGGAGTTTTCTCCCTGACCCTTTTTGGGTTTCGAAAATTTTGAAGTTATCCAATTGCAACACGGCTAGCTTCCCCCAGGTTCTTCGCCCAGAAGAGCCATGGCTGTTATCATGAAAAACCAGCTGATGGAAAGAAGTTTTCTCACCTCACCAATCTCGCGGATTCCGCAAACAAGTGTTAGTTTCTTTGCGGAAATGAATTCAACCCGCAACGAGACCGACTCATGAGCCCCGAACAACTCCGCCAAGGATTGCAGAAGCATTTCGGCTTTGAAGACTTCATGGAAGGCCAGCTCCCTGCGGTCAGCGCCGTCGCCACCGGTAAAGACGTGCTCGTCGTCATGCCCACCGGCGCCGGCAAATCGCTGTGCTACCAGCTCCCCGCTCTCCTTCGCCCGGGTTACACCATCGTCATCTCGCCGCTGATCGCCTTGATGAAAGACCAGGTTGACGCCCTCAACGCCCGCGGCATTCCGGCAGCGCGGATCGATTCGACTCAGGACGTCTACACTCAGCGCGAGGTCATCCAGGGCGCCCTGAACGGACGAATCCGCCTCCTCTACGCCAGCCCGGAACGCCTGCGGGCTCGCGGCTTCCGCGAAATGATCGCCGCCAATCCGCCGTCGCTGCTGGTCATCGACGAGGCTCACTGCATCTCGCAATGGGGCCACGACTTCCGCCCCGATTATTCCCGCGTCGGTGAATTCGCCGCCGCCTGTCGCGTCCCGCAAGTCGCCGCCTTCACCGCCACCGCCACGCCGCTGGTGCGCGATGATATCCGGGCCCAACTGCGCCGCACCGACATGCTTACCCTGGTCAGCGGCTTCACCCGTCCCAACCTCGCCTTCAGTGTCCTCGAAGCCGAATCGGTGAAACGCAAGGACGAAATCCTGCGCGAACTGTTAGCTGAGAAGAAGCCGACGATCATCTATTGCTCGACCCGCAAACAGGTCGAATCCCTCGCCGAAAACCTCGGCATCAAGGGCTACCACGCCGGCATGGGCGACGCCGCCCGAACCGAGTCGCAAGAGTGGTTTCTCAAGGATCCCTGCCCGGTCCTCGCCGCCACCAACGCCTTCGGCATGGGCATCGATCGCTCCGATGTCCGCCGCGTCATCCACTACTCCCTCCCTGCCTCGCCGGAAGCCTATTACCAAGAAGCCGGACGTGCCGGACGCGATGGCGAAAGCGCCGATTGCATCCTTCTCTGGTGCTTCATGGATCGCAAGATTCAAGAATTCCTGATCGAGATCGGCGCGCCCGACGAGGCCAGCGTCCGGGCCTTGTGGAAAGTCCTGCGTCAACGCCGGATGAGCAGCGGCCCCTTGGTCGAAGAGCCGCAGGAAGCCTTGGCAAAGGCCGCCGGCCTCAAGGGCGAGCAGCAGGTTTCCGGCGCCCTCAAACTGCTCGAGCGCGCCGGCTTCGTCGAGCGTTCCGCCCGTGGCGGCGGCCGCGGCGTCCTGCGGGCCCGCGCCCCCTTGCCGCAATGGCAGGAACGCGCTGGCGGTCCACGCACCCAGCGCAGCATCTTCATCGGCCAGGCCTTGCGCGAATGGGGCAGCAGCCTTCCCGACGGCGTCGCCGCTTCCTGGGAAGACCTGGCCGACATCTCCGGCCTCACCCGCGAACAATTGCCCCGCGTCCTCGACGCCCTCCGCAGCGACAACCTGCTCGACTGGACCCCGCCCTTCTCCGGACGCGGCATCGCGGTGTTGCGCGAAGATGCCGAGCCCAGCGGCATCGACTACGGAGCGGTGGAGAAGAAAAAGCAGCTCGACGTCGAACGCCTCGGCGCCATGATCTCCTTCTCCCGGGCCCGTGGCTGCCGCCAGGCGCAGCTGATCAGTTATTTCGGCCAGGAAGTCAAGGGTTGGCGCTGCCACGCCTGCGACCGCTGCCGCGAAGCTGAAGGCAGTCTCACCGCTCGCGAAACCGGGCCGCAGGAGATCGCGATCCTCCAGCTCCTTCTCAGCGGTGTCGAACATCACCACGAACGCATCGGCCTCGCCAAACTCGCCCTCGTCCTCGCCGGCAAACGGACGCAGCAAACCCTCGAATCGCGCCTCACTGATTCGCCCCATTTCGGCAAGCTCAAGTTCCTCGATGAAGAGACCATTATCGCCACCTTCGAGTCGCTAGAAGGCATCGGCTTTGTCGGCCGCAGCAGGGGCCGTTATGCCTTGGTCGAAATCACCAGCCGGGGACGCGAATTCAACCGCCGTCCCAAGCCGCTTCGCCTCGCTCTTCCGGAGTTTGCGATTCCCGCCAAAAAAACCGAAGCCAGTTCCCGCAGCTCCGCTCCGGTCGAAAAACGTGCGGCCGCAGTGAAAGTGGCGCCGGTCTACGATCGCGATCTGTTTGAAGCTCTTCGCGAAGTCCGCAACCGCCTCGCTGCAGAAGAAGAGGTGCCACCCTTCATCATCGCTCCCAACTCCGCCCTCGAAGCGGTCGCCGCCGCCCATCCCCGCGACGCCGAAAGCCTCGCCCAAGTGAGCAGCTTCGGCCAACCGCGGACCGAGAAATACGGCGCTGCCTTCCTGGTGGTTTTACGGGGCTGAAGGGGTGGCAGCTAGCCCATCACAAGCTGGAGATCAGCCCAAGCTTGATCAGGCTTTGGGAGCCGGCTCTTTGCGAAGCGGGACGATGCGGATGGCGAAGCTGCCTCGGGGGCAATTCTGTTCGCACATGCCGCAGCCGGTGCACAGCGACTCACGGACGCGCATGCGGTTTTCCGAATCTAGAACCAGGGCCTTGGGAGTTTCCGGGCAGGTCTCGAGGCAGACGGTGCATTCGGCGCCGTTCCAGGCGAGGCAGGTGTCGATCAGGATTTCCGCCTTGCCGATAGTCATCGCCTTGCGATCGAGCGGGACCACCAGTGCGCCGGTGGTGCAGGCCTTGGCGCAGGGAACGTCTTCGCACATGCGGCAGGGCATGACGCCGGGCGACAGGGTCGGCGTCAGGTTGTCCGGGCTGTGACTTTCAAAGTGCTTGAAAACGACGCCGTGCGGGCAGGCTTCGATGCAGTCGTTGCAGTGGGTGCATTTGTCGAGAAAATCCTTCTCAGCCAAGGCGCCGGGAGGGCGAAAAAGCTTGGGCGGCAGACCGGCTGCGTCGGCTTCTTCGCGGCGTTTTTCCTCGAAGGCGCGCTTGACCAGGCCGCCGAATTCAAAAATCGATTTACCGAAGAGAGAGCGTCTGTCCATGAGCGGAATTCCTGGAGGATGAGTTGAGGATCAGGTCGTGTATTCGCCGCAGCGATAGCGAGCGAGATTGGCGGGTTGGCGGAACCAGTCGATGGTCGGGCGCAAGGCTTCCTTGAAGCCGGCCAGGCCGGCGTAGCGGGGGCTCCAACCGAGCAGGCGGAGGGCCTTGCGGTTGTCGGCAAAAAGGCGTTCGACCTCGCTGGCAGCGGGGCGCAGGCGGCTGGCATCTTCACTGATCCTGATGTCCACACCCATCACCTCGGCGATGGCGGCGGCGGTGTCGCCGATGCTGATTTCAAAGTGCGAGCCGAGGTTTACCACTTCGCCGATGGCGGCGTCAGCTTCCGCGCAGGCAATGAAGCCGCGGGCGGTGTCCTCTACGTAGGAGAAGTCGCGGGTCGGGTGCAGCGATCCGAGTTTCAGCTCGGTGATGCCAGCGGCGATCTGGGTGATGATCGAGGGGATGACGGCTCGGGCTGACTGGCGCGGGCCGAAAGTATTGAAGGGGCGCAGGACGGCGACGGGCGTACCGAAGGAGCGTTGGAAGGACAGGGCGAGCTGATCAGCGCCGATCTTCGAGGCGGCGTAAGGAGACTGCCCTTGCAGCGGATGCTCTTCGTTGATCGGCACTTGGCGGGCAGTGCCATAGACTTCCGAAGTTGAGGTCTGGACCAGTCGCGACACATTGAGATCGCGGCAGGCCTGCAGGACGTTGAGCGTGCCGACGACATTGGTCTGCACGTAGGCGGCGGGCGATTTGTACGAGTAGGGAATGGCGATCAGGGCGGCGAGGTGGAGTACGACATCGCAGCCTCGCACTGCATCGCGGACGAAGTCGGGATCGCGGATGTCGCCGGCGACGCAATCAATCTCCTTTTTCAGCTGCGGCGCGGTGGTGTCGAGCCAGCCATGCGAACCGAGAGAGTTGTATTGGACCATCGCGCGGACCTGGCGCCCCTGAGATGCGAGCATCTCGGTCAGGTGCGAGCCAATGAAGCCGTCGGCTCCGGTGACGAGAATTTTCCTGCCAGTCAAATCCATGATCAGTTCTCCTTGGGGATCTCTAGCTCAATCCTACACTCAAGTCCCGTGCCTGCCAGCGCCGAGTAGCGGCGTTGGTGGCGGGCGGTGGCAATTTCCGTCTGCAGATCTAGGCTTGGGCCTCACTTCCCGGGAGGCGATTGTCATGGAACTGGCCGATCAGCTTGATGAGATTTTAAGCCCCTTGGGCTTGATCCGAGTCCGCAAGATGTTCGGCGGCCAGGGGCTTTATTGCGGCGCCCGTTTCTTTGCCATCATTTCCGATGACGATCTGTACTTTCGCGGTTTTTCGGCGCGTGCCCGCCGCTTCTTTGAGGTCGAGCAAGGTCTTGCCGACTTCAGCTACGAGGCTCGCGGCAAGCTCATTCATCTGCGTTATTTCCGCATCCCGCTCGAGCTCCTGGACGAGCCCGCGACCCTGCGCGACTGGGCGGCCATGGCCTTGCAAGATGAGGAGGCGAGGCCCAAGCGCCGCGGCAAGAATTCAGGGATAATCAGACGCAGCTCTTGGCATTCAAGTGTCAAGGTGCTAACGTCAGACGCTCACCCCCCACGAAAACGCAAGTCGAGGATTGTACACATGTTCAAGCGCGCCTTTTTGGGCTCCATGACTCTGGCTGCCACCACTCTCGCAGCTCCCGATGCAAGCAAAGTCCACTCGGTCGATTTCGACTCTTGCGAATTCCAGGCCAGCGGCCGTGGTCAGCAAAGTCTCGTCTGCACCGCCGTCGACTCCAAAGGCCGCCCTGCCGGCCCCACTTGGATCACCGTCACCGGCCCCGCCAAACTGGTTCCTGGCCGCAGCGGTCAAGCCCTCGACTTCTCCGACAGCCGTCAGCGCACCGAAATGCATCTTCTCACCGGCAATCATGTCAATCCCGAGATCGGCACCCTCGGCTTCTGGCTCAGCCCGACCCGCGAAGCCTTCGGAGTCAAAGGGAAGGACAGCATCCTGGTTGAAGAGAGCAACAGCCGCACCAGCATGAAGCTCATCCTCAAGGCCGACGGCAAGCTCAAACTGAGCGTCAGCGCCCTCTTCCCGAAAGCCAAGGCAAGCATTGATTTCGCCTCCTTGCAGCTCAAGGCGACCGAAGCCTTGGCCAAATACAATCTCAAGCTCGGCAACATTGAAGAGCAGCAGTATATCGATGCTCTGAAGCAGATCGCGACGGAAAACCCCCTGCTGAAACAATCGGAAGTCATCGAGAAGGCGTTGGAAATGATCAACAAGCGCCCGACCCTGGCTCCCACCACCGAAGAAGCCAAGAAGCTGGCGGAAGAAACCAAGAAGCGCGAAGACGAAGCTGCCGCCGCCGCCGCCAAGGAAGAAGTTCGCGAATTCACCTTCGAGTGCGACGATCTGTCAAACACCGCGGCCTGGGCTCCCGGTCAATGGCACCATATCGCCATCGGCTGGAACAATTACAAAGGTCTCTTCACCGTCAATGTCGACGGCCAGATCACCGCCCACGTCTTTGCCAACGTCGGTCCGCTGAAACGCGGCGGCATCGGCCCTAAATTCACCTTCGGCCCCGGCAACGACGGCCTCGCAGCCGCAGTCGACGCCCTGAAGGTCCTGCACTGGCAGCAGGGAGAAGATTTCAAGCCCGATCAATTCTGATCGAACTTCAGCTCCACAGGGAGGCGCAGCCCGTGGCTGCGCCTTCTTCAATTTCCCCCAGGTGATTCATGAATCTCTTCCTCGACAGCTTCCCCGTCGGCCTCTTTCAGTGCAACTGCAGCATCCTCGGCTGCCCGCAAAGCAAAGAAGCCATCGTCATCGACCCCGGTGAAGAAGGCGACGCCATCACCAAACGCCTCAAGGCCGGTGGCTGGACCGTCAAAGCCCTGATCCATACCCACGCCCACCTCGACCACTTCGGCGCCACCGCCGATGTCAAAGCCTGTTGCGGCGGCCGCAGCTATCTCAACAAGGCCGACCAGTTCCTCTGGGACCTCCACGAAACCCAGTCGATGATGCTCGGTCTGCCTCGCGCCAGCGTCGACCCGGTCGATGAATATTTCCAGGACGGCCAGATCCTGAGCTTCGGTCAGCACTCGCTGGAAGTCCTCTTCACGCCCGGCCACACTCCCGGTTCCACCTGTTTCCGCCTCGCCAGCGGCGAGCGCCAGATGATCTTTTCCGGCGACACGCTCTTCCGCCGCTCCGTCGGCCGTACCGATCTCCCCGGCGGCGACTTCGACGAGCTCGCCAAGTCGATCAAGACCCGCCTCTACACCCTCGACGGTGACTCCGAAGTCATCCCCGGCCACGGCCCCGCCACCCGCATCGGCGACGAACGCCGCGGCAACCCCTTTGTCAGAGTTTAAAGTCCCCCCAACTTCCCAACCAGAGGTCCCCCTCATGCTGCTTTACGAAGTCACCGCCACCGTTCCCCTCGCCGAAGAAGCCCGCTACCGCGCCTGGCTGCGCCGCCACATCGCCGAGATCTTTACACTTCCCGGCTTCACCGGGGTCAAGACCTGGCAGGTGCAGGACGCCCCCGCCGGCACCTTCCGCAGCTGCTGCCAATACACCCTGAGCTCGCCGGAAGCGCTGCAGGCCTATTTCCGCGATCATGCGCCGCGCCTGCGTGAAGAAGCCATCTCGCTCTTCGGCGCCAGCCTCAGCGCTGAACGCCGGGTCCTGCACGACCTGTCCTTGTGAAGCGCCGGGTTGCAGAACTCCAGATTCCCTCCAAGTTGCTCGGCAACTGAAATCCAAATTGAGAAGACGATGACTCCCGACGAGATTCCCGAACCCAAAGCCCCGACGCCGAAGCCCCCGGCAGCAAAAGCCTTCAAATCGAAAGACCCGATGCACGGCGTCACCTTGGAACAGGCTTTGACCGAACTGGTCGATTATTTCGGCTGGCAAGCCTTGTCGCGGATGATCCCGGCGCGCTGCTTCTACAACCTGCCCTCGATCAGCTCAAGCTTGCGCTTCCTGCGCCAGACTCCTTGGGCCCGCGACAAAGTCGAAAACACCTATCGCTGGTACGTCCGCCGTTTCCGCGACAAGACCGACACCTCGGCCCTGCCGCCGGAGTGATCTTCACGACGGACGCAAAAAACCGGCGTGGCCTAAGCCACACCGGTTTTTTCTTTCGAGCCGAAAACGCTCAGGGCTTGGGGCTGAGAGCGATGCCGGTGGCACGGACGAAGCCGATGCACTGGCCGATTTCAGCGGTGTTGTCTTCCCACATGGCTTCGAATTCGATCGAGAGGTTGCCCTTGAAGCCTTGGCGCTTCAGCTCGGCGAGACAGCCGGCGATGTCAGAAACGCCGGTGCCGAAGGGGATGCAGGGGGTGTCGTGGCCGATGGCGCTGCGATCCTTGACGTGCGAGGAAAGGACCCGGCCTTTGAGGATATTCAGACCGTCGATCGGCTTGATGCCGGAAGTGGCCCAGTGACCGAGGTCGGCGCAGGCGCCGATGCGGGGATCGCGGCCTTTCACCAGCTCGGCGATGTAGTTGGGGTCCCAGACTTTGTAGTTGGGATTCTTATCTTGGCGGGGGTGATTGTGGTAAGCGACGCAGATGTCGTATTCCTTGACCAATTTCTCGATGACGTCAATGGCGTCGGCCGATTCGGTGGTGATGCAGTAGAGCTCCATCTTCTTGGCGAATTCGAAGATCTTGCGGGCTTCATTTTCATTGTTGGGGATACCGACGACACCGAAGTTGACGGCGCGGACATGGTGTTTGGCCAAGTGCGCTTTCAGGGCTTTGATCTGATCTTCGCTCATGCCGGGGCCAATCTTGCCCTTGTCATCGCGGGAAATCTGTTGACCAGGGAAGATCTCGATGACCTTGCCGCCGGCTTTGGCGTTTTTCTCGATTGCTTCATAGCAGCTGAAGCGGTTGAAGGAATAGGCCTGAGCGCCGACAGCGAAGCCACCCTGGCGATCTTCATCGCGGATTTCGGTGGCGGAGGAGGAGAGAGCGAAACTGCAGAGGGCTGCGAGCGAGAGAGCAGATTTGATCATGATTACATCCTTGTCTTGGTTGCTGGTTTGACATCTTCGAGCAAAGTTGATGACTTTGAACATGCCTTCTCTGACGAATGATGAGCATGTCAGTTCCGTGAAACTCTGTCAAGGTGACGCATGTTTATTCTGAAAAAACTTCTCGGCGACTTCTTCTCACCTCTTCCGATTTGCCTGACGATCCTTCTTGTCGGCCTGATTCTCGATTGGAGCGGCTGGCGCAAACGCCTCGGGCGAGGGCTTGTCATTTTGGGCTTCCTGCTCCTGCTGCTGTCCTCGGCCGGCCCTTTGCCGCGCTGGGCCATCTGGCAGCTGGAGAAAAGCGAAAGTCCCTTGAGTGCCGCCGAATCCGGCGTCACCCTTGTCCATGTCCTGGGGTCCGGTCATTCCAGTCGCGACGACTTTCCCGCTTCGGTTCGTCTTGGCGAAGAAGGGCTGAAGCGCCTGACCGAAGGGATACGGGTCTGGCGACTCTGTCCGGAGGCCAAGCTGCTCCTCACTGGTTATGGCGGCGCCGATCCGACCGGCAATGGCGAGATCATGCGACGCGCCGCCATGAGCCTTGGCGTGCCCGAAGCGTCTATCGTCTGCGATTGCGTCCCACGCGACACCCGCGAAGAGTTGACCCGTTGCCGGGCGGAATTGGGTAGCCAAGGCCGGGTCGTGGTGGTTAGCTCGGCCTCACATCTACCTAGGGCCCGGTTGCTGTGCCGGAATCTTGGCATCAACGCCAGTTTTTCCGCGGCTCATTTTCATGCCGCCGAAGGTCCCTGGCCGGCGAATTGGCGCCATCTCCTGCCCGGATCAGGGAATCTCCGCTGCAGTGAGAGAGCGATGTACGAAAGCTTCGGCCTGCTCTGGACTTGGATTCGCAGCTAAAATCAAAAGCACGAAGCCGCGGCGGACTTCGTGCTATGCGGGAGTCTCCCGTGATCACTCAGACTTCAGGCGAAGAAATCTTTCAACTTGCCGAGGAAGGAGTGACTGCGGGCGTTCGATTGCAGAAGCATTTCGACTTCGCCTTTGTCGAAGCAGACGACGCCGCAATCGCCGCAGATGTCGACAAGGACGACATCGAGGCGCTGCTCTTTCATCTGGCCGCCGCACTTGGGGCAGCGCATCCAGTGGTTTTTGCGCTCTTCGCGAGCCTGCTGCTCGGCGCGCTGGGCGTCAAGCTCGGCGCGATGCTCAGCTTCCTTCTGGCGGATGTAGAGCTCTTCTTTGTTGTAGCCGGTGTCGTTGAAGGGATTCTCGGTGCTCATCGGGGCTTTCTCCTTGACTGATTCGGTACGTGTGGGTCTCTTGTCATTATGCCCGGTTTACGGAGATCTGCCAGTGCCAAACTCGCCGCAAGATGAACTCCCGCCCCAAAGTGTCGGACCTTATGTGATCGAAGGAGAACTCGGACGCGGTGCCATGGGCGTCGTCTATGCCGGACGCCATAAACAACTTCAAATGCCGGTGGCGATCAAGCTTTTCGCCGCCAAGGCAGAGCATGTCGGCTCAGCTCAGCGTTTCATCAACGAAGCCCGCACCGCTGCCCGCATCGAAAGCGTCCACCTCGTCCGCGTCTTCGAATGCGGCCTCAACGGCGACAGTCCCTGGTACGCCATGGAACTCACCGAAGCCTCCCTCGGCGAACGAATCAAATCGATGAAGGGCGGCCCCCTGCCTGAAGAAGACGTCCTACAAATTGCCACCAGCGTATCGCGAGCCCTCACCGCTGCGGTCAAGGCAGGCGCCGTCCATCGCGACATCAAGCCCGACAACATCATGATGGCTCGCGACGGCCTGTGGAAACTCGCCGACCTCGGCCTCGCCCGCCCCGCCGCCGGTCTCTACGAAGGCCACATCACCGCCGTCGGCTCCGGCCTCGGCACCCCCGCCTACCTCGCGCCGGAACAAGCCCTTGATGCCCGCAGCGCTGACTGCCGTTCCGATATCTACGGCCTCGGCTGCACTCTTTTCCACGCAGCCACCGGACGCCTGCCCTTCACCAGCATCGACACCTCGATGCTGCTGCGTCAACACGCCATCCTCCAGCCCGATGATCCGCATAAAATCAACCCCAAGCTCAGCCCCGGCACGGCGGCTCTGATCCTGCGCTGCATGGAGAAGGATCCCGCGCGACGCTACCAAAGCCCAGCCGACCTTGAAACCGCTGCATACGCCCTGCTCAAACCCATGATCGGCCGCCCAGTCCATCAACACACCGTCAGCAGCATTGAAGTACCTGCATCGTTGTCCGCCACGGTCAAAAAAGACCTGCCGGCCCCCTCCTCCAGACGCTCCCCTCGCCTTCTCATCGTCGCCGGACTGCTTCTGCTCATCGCCATTCTGCTTGGCATCGCCCTTTTGGCTGACCGCTAGTCCGCTGCCGCTCTTGTGTCCCCTTACTCCCTATTCTGCCCTCCTTGCTCCCCCGTTGTGTCCCAATTGTGTCCCAGTTGTGTCCCAGTTGTATCCCCGCCTGATCCCAGCTCTTAAATTGCAGCCATTTTTGTGCATGACAGGCAGACAAGAAGCTTCCGGCATGCTAAAAAGGGGGCGGCAAAATCAAGGCTCCCGAACTCTTGGCGATCGATACCACAGCTGACGACATTCTTGAACTGATCCGCGAACGCGGCGCAGAGGGTGCCGCACGTGTCTTCCGCAAAGATGAATTTGTTCCTTCCAAGGTTCAGATTGAGCTCGAATCACAGGGCGAAGCCGACCTCTTTCTCGCCCTGATTCCGGGCACTGCCACTGCCATCATCGAGAAGCTTCTCGCTCGCAGCTACGACGAAGAGGTGCTCAAGGCTCTGTGCCAGCACCCGCGCCTGCCAGTCACCGCCATGGCGGAATTCGCCCGCTCCGAAAGTGCGTCGGTGCGCCTCACCGTCGCCGCTCACAAACAGATCAGCCCGGGCACCGCGGCACTCCTCGCCAAAGACGAGTCTCCTCTGGTCCGCGCCACCCTCGCCCGCAATATCTCGGTGCCGAGCCGCATCGCTCTTTTTCTCAGCTCCGACCCGCAGCCCTTCGTCCGCGCCGCGCTCGCCGGACGCAAAGGCCTCGACCGCGATCTCCTGCAACGCCTGGTCCGCGATCCGGATCCCGGTGTCACCGCGACCGCCGTCACCGCCTCGAAGCCCTCGCCTTCGGAACTGCTCGAATGGGCCGACTCCGATGAGCCGCTGCTCCAAGCCGGCCTCTTGCAACGCAAGGATCTCGACGGCGACTGCTTCGAATCCCTCGCCTTGTCGCCGCACGGCAACATCGCCACCGCCGCGATCGAGCAACGACTTCCTGACCCGCCCATCCAAGTCGGCCTCGCTAAAAACGGCAACGATTTGGTCCGCGCCTTCCTCGCCGCCCAAAGTGGTCTCGCCGACGAAGCCCGCGACGCCCTCTCCGAAGACTCCGGCGGCAACTTGAAGGCGGTGCTCGCCGCCGCACCCGACAGCTCCAGCGATCAGCTCGAAGATCTCGCCCGCAATGCCGATGCCGCCGTCGCCGATGCCCTGCTCAGCCGCGACGACTTCTCGCCGCGCCTGGCGGAAATGCTCAGCCATTCCCCCGACTCCGCCGTCCTGCGCCTCCTCGCCCTCTCCGGACGCGACCTCCCGGCGACCGCTTTGCGCCGGCTCCTGACCCATCATGACCGAGTCCTGCGCAGCCTCATTGCCCGCCGCGGACTGAGCGATTCCGGCCTGCC
>CAMCSH010000063.1 GCA_945877655.1 Lentisphaera araneosa HTCC2155
TTGCGGTTGGGTACGATGTCTAGATACATGGCCAGATTATAGAGCTATCAAATCTTGATTTCAATAGATTATGACAAACATTTACATGGGAACATTTTAAGCATAAGGACATCAGCATTGAGCTTGAATCGGGGGGAAGTTCAGTTTAATAGTGCAGAAGTCAACACTCCTTTGACTCCGGGAAGTTATGACTATTTAACATTTATTCATGAGATTGGGCATGCTTTAGGGCTTAGCCATCCATACGACAGCCCATTATGGAGTGGCATCAATCGTGCCGAAACAGTTATGTCCTATAACCAGTCAAATCCAGAACCCACTAGTTTTATGAAGGCTGATATAGTCGAGCTGCAGCATTTATATGGAACAAACATGAGCAATTTGACTGACACAGTTTATACTTTAGGAGGCTTTTTCAATGCGCCTGCTACTATTTGGGATGCTGGCGGAACTGATACAATTGATTTATCGGCATCGGCAGATAATCAAGTTATTAACTTGAATTCAGGAGAGAGATCCGGAGTTTATGGGATTTATATTGGTTACGATGTTGAAATTGAAAATGCTATAGGCGGCACAGCACAAGACGAAATAATACATTGACTTCTTGATTGCCATATCAGTTTTTATTGTTGCTGTCACGGCATGTTTTTGGTTTTTTAATCCTTTTATATTTCTCCTTCTCTTGATTGTCTTGATTCCATTTCAGCTGATCGACTTTTTATTGCTTCTACTTCCTGGTCATCGATCCTTACGCGATCGCTTAAGTAAGACATGCGTGGTCTATGTCTCATTGAATCGCGAGTAAAAAATCCATCCGTGATTTTCTTGCATTCGCCCCCCTCCCGGCATTATGCTCTTGGCATCACCTAATCCCCAGGAGTCCCCGGCATGAGTTTCCTCCGCGCCCTTTTTGGTCCCTCGAAAGAAGAAATCTGGAGCCAGATCGCCCGTGAATACGGCGGCCACTACGAGGCGGGCGGCTTCTTCGGCAAGGATTGCCTGCGGGTCCACTGCGGCGAATGGGAAATCCTGCTCGATACCTATACCCGCAACAGTGGCAAGCACTCGCACACTTACACCCGCATCCGCGCTCCCTTCATCAACAAGGATGGCCTGTATTTCCAGATTTACCGAAGCGGCCTCTTCAGTCCCCTCGGCAAGGTACTGGGCATGCAGGACATCGAAATCGGTCAGCCGGCCTTTGACGAAGCCTATGTCATCAAGGGCAACAACGAAGTCAAATTGCGCCAGTTCTTCGCCCATCGTCCCCTGCAGGTCTGTCTCGCCAATCTCGCCGATGTCGATCTCGAAATTCATGATGACGAAGGCTGGCTCGGCACTTCTTTCCCCGACGGTGTCGACATGCTTTACTGCTCGCGACGCGGACTCGTCACTGATCTCGACGAGCTGCGGGCCTTGTTCAATCTCTTCTCAGCCGCCCTCGACCGCCTGGTTGCGATGGATTCCGCTTATGAGGACGATCCAGGCATCCGCCTCTGATTCCTGGCCAGTAAAACGCCTTCCGCACTTCTCCGTCCCGGCTTTGCGCCGGGCCGAGCTGTGCTAATGTCAGGGCCTGCACAAAACTGACCAGGACCCCCTTACATGAGCGACCGTCTGAATTCCCTTCTCGCCGATTTCCATTCTCGCCTTGAGCTCTGCGTCGACAGCCAGGCGCTTGAGTCCCTGAAGGCGGAATTCCTCGGCAAAAAAGGCCCGCTCACCGAACTGCTCAAGTCCCTGAAAGACCTGTCTCCCGAAGAGCGCACCCGTGTCGGTCAGGCCACCAACGACGCCAAGACCGCGATGGAAGCTGGACTCGCCAGCCGACGCGCCGCGCTCGACAAGATCGCCCTCGACGAGAAGCTCAAATCAGAATGGTTCGACGTCACCCTCGATGCCGCCCCCTCGCGCCTCGGTGCCCTGCACCCCGTCTCCCGCGTCCAGTACGAGATCGAGGACATCTTTTCGTCGCTCGGCTTCTCGATCCAGGACGGCCCGCACTGCGAGCTCGACTACTACAACTTCGAAGCCCTCAACATCCCCAAGGACCACCCGGCCCGGGACATGCAGGACACCTTCTACTTCGAGAACGGCGCCATCCTCCGCACCCATACCTCGGCGGTTCAGGTCCGCGCCATGGAGAAGCTCAAGCCGCCCTTCAAGATCATCGGCCCCGGCAAGGTCTTCCGCGTCGAGCGCACCGACCCCTCGCATGAAGCCGCCTTCCACCAGCTCGAAGGCATGGTCGTCGCCGAAGGCATCACCGTCGCCCACCTCATCCACACCATGAAGACCCTGCTCAAGGAGATCTTTAAGCGCGACGTCAAGATCCGCCTCCGCCCCGGCTTCTTCCCCTTCGTCGAACCCGGCTTCGAGCTCGACATCTCCTGCCAGATCTGCGACGCCAAGGGCTGCTCGGTGTGCAAACATTCCGGCTGGATCGAACTGATGCCCTGCGGCATGGTGCACCCCAACGTCCTCAAGCACGGCGGCATCGACACCGACAAGTTCTCCGGCTTCGCCTTCGGCCTGGGTCTCGACCGCCTCGTCATGATGCGTTTCAAGATCGAGGACATCCGCCACCTCCACTCCGGAGACCTGCGCTTCTCCGGCCAGTTCGTCTAAGAACCAGGTTGAAAGGTTGAAAGGTTGAAAGGCGAGCAAAGTCTTGACGACTTCATGAATTTTTCCTCCTCTTCATCATTTCGCTTCAACCTTTCAACTTTTCAACCTTTCAACTTCCTCTGAGGCTCAACCATGACCGGCTTCTTCGGCATCCTTCCCCGATACGTCCTGCGGCTGGTCATGCTGCCGACTCTGTGCAGCTTTTTCGGATTCCTCTTCATCTTCCTGATCGGCGACATGCAGGACAAGCTGGTCGACATGCTCAAGCTTGGCGACACCAAGGCGGTGGTGATCTATTTCGCCTGCATCTTGCCGGAGAAGTTTGAGGTCATCCTGCCGATGTCGCTGCTCCTCGGCACCATGTATTGCTTCGCCGGGATGAACCGCAACAACGAGATCACCGCTATCCGGGCCTGCGGGGTCTCCCTGCTCAAGCTCTGCCTGCCGATCATCCTCTTCGCCCTCTTCCTCTCCGGCTTGACCTTCCTCAGCAATGAAAAACTCCTCCCGGTGAGCCGCATCGTCTCCGAAGCCATCCGGATGCGTGCCGAAGACGACTCCACCGAAATGCAGGTGCTGAATTTCACCGTCAAGGATAAATCCGGCCACCGCCGCAGCTGGAGCTACAGCCGAGGCAGTGATCCGCGCAGCTTCGGCACTCCCATCGTCAGCGAACGCGATGCAGAGGGCCACCTGCTCTGGGACATCAGCGCTCAAAAAGCCGAGTACTTCGGCTCCCGTTGGCGTTTCGATCAGGTCGACCGGGTCGAATACAATCCCGGCCCGACGATCAAGCGCACGGAACACCTGGAAAGCTTCTTCCTCGAGGTCAACGACGACCCCAACGCTCCGACCTTGAACAGCCAGCTCGAAGCCCGCCTCAGCATCAGCCAGATCGACGGCGTCCTCGCCAACCCGGCCTCCACCATCAGCCCCAAACAACGGACCGAGCTGATGGCGATGCGCTGGAACAACATCTTCTCCCCCTTCGCTTGCCTCGTCGCCGTCCTCCTCGGCATCCCCCTCGCCGTCACCGCCCACCGCCAAGTCGCCATGGCCTCCTCCGCTAAGGCTCTCGCAGTGATGATGGTCTACTACGTCGTCCACGAACTCTCCATTCACTTGGCTGTCGACGGACGCCTGTCGCCGGAGCTCGGCGCCTCACTGCCCGTCATGATTTTTGTCGGCGTCGGACTCCTGATCAGCGCCAAAAAATAAGCCGCGCCGGATTGAATGTGACAGAATTGACATTATTGATAAAACAAGCAAAGAGCTTGTTCAATTCATTTTAAGGAGCTCAAGATATGAAACCTCAACTCAGTCAGCAGAATCAGCAGACGATCGAGCGCATCAAGCGCGAGCAGGAGCTCAAAGAGCGTTTAGCGCGGGCGCCGAAGTTGCGCCCCATACAGGTGATCATTCCAGTGGCTTTGCTATTGGTGGTGATCGCCTTGTCAGTGACTTTCAGCCTCAGCGGCGACAAGCAACTGCCGAGGAGCGCCAATCCGCTTATGACTGCGGATGGCCCGGCGGCTCCGGTCCTGGCCAAGCCGGCTCTGCCGCCTGATCTGACACCGGTGGAAGGCTCCAAGCTGGTCAAAATCCCGGAAAACCTGCGTTTGAACGGCGTCCATGAGGCCTTGAAGAACCAGGAGAGCTGCAGCCAGCAGCGGGGCCTGCCGGTGGAAGTCAAAAACCGCTTCGGCATCCATTTCCGCCTGATCCCGGAAGGCAGCTTCCTGATGGGCTCGCCGCTGGAAGAAGCCGGACGCACCGAGATGGAAAATCTGCACAACGTCACCATCAACGCGCCTTTCTACATGAGCACCACAGAAGTCACCCAGGAGCAATGGCACGAGGTGATGTCGATCTGGGCCAAGGAACAAGTCGAGTCCCTGGCCAGCTTGCCGCAGGACAAGCGTCTTCAGGTGCAGAAACGTCTAGGGGAAATCGGCGGACCGGCCTATCAGGCGGTGCAGAATGGCTTGAAGTCAGGCAATGCCGACACCGTCGCCGCCTGCCAAGCCGCCGCCGTCGAGATTGCAAGGCGCCTCAATGACGATCCCTATCGGCCCAAATACGCGGCGGCGTGGATCAGCTTCCTCGATTGTCAGGATTTCCTCATCATTCTCAATCGCGAACTCGGCCTCTCGCCCTACACCTACAGCTTCCCCTCGGAAGAACAATGGGAGTACGCCTGCCGCGCAGGAACCACTAGCCCCTGGTCCTTCGGGGTCGATATCTATGATGCCGTCCATTACATGTCCTGCCAGGACAACGACTGCGTTCACCTTGAAGCCGGGACCCGCGGTCCCAATGCCTGGGGCCTGCGCGATATGCACGGCAGCCTGTACGAGTGGACCTCGACGCCGATCTTCCACTACGAATGCGGTCCGGATTTCTTTGCCGACGACGGCTATCCCGAAGGTGACCTGCCGATCGTCAATGCCGCCGGCGAATGGCCGACGAAGGAGAATTTCAACGTCGCGCTCAGAACCAAGGGGATTCGCCAAGGCATCTATTTCATCGATCGCAACAAAGATGGCGGCTGGAACCTCGGCGAAATAATCTTTGCCGACGATGCGGTGCTCGACCCCGGCACCTTCGAGCCGAACAAGGATCTCGTCGTCTTCAACGGTGGCGTGACCAGCCAGAAACCCGAGACCTATGCCGGCCAGAAAGGCATTCAAGGGAAATTGTGTTATTGGGACAAAAACGGCAACAGCCGCTGGGACAAGGACGAGCAGGTCTGGCAGACTTCGACCTTCGTGCGTAGCGGCGATGCCGGCTGGTACGCCGCCCGCGGCGGACGCTGGTCCGACAAGCTAGTCGACTGCCGCTCTGCCGTCCGCTACAAATTCTCCAACACCTCGCGCGGCCCCGGCCTCGGACTGCGCCTCATCCGCACCCTCAAGGACGCCCCTGCCTACGATCCCGCGCCGCACTGAAGCGCGAGTTCCCTGGGACCGCCGCACTCCGTGCGGTGTTTTTGTTGCCGGGATCCGATTCGCCTGACTGTTTGAGCTCCCCCAGTCGTGTCCCAACTGTGTCCCAGTCGTGTCCCTGTTACCTCTTGAGACTCGGACTTGCCGAGCTAGATTGGCGGCCTCTCAACCTCACCACCAGAATGTCCCCGGAGCCCCTCATGTCCATCGAAGCCCAAATCGCCCAAGACCTGAAAGCCGCCATGATCGCCAAGGACCAGTTCCGCCTCGCTGCCGTCCGCGAAATCAAAGGCGCCATCATCAAGCTCTCCACCCTCGGCACCGGCGCCCCCGACGATGAAGGCATCCTCAAGGCGATCAAGACTCTGATCAAAGAGAAGAACGAAACCCTCGAGCACGCCCGCAAAGCCGAGCGCGCCGACATGATCGCCGAAGAAGAAGCCAAGCTCAAGGTGCTGCAAAGCTACCTGCCCGCCGCTCTCAGCGAAGCCGAGCTCAAGGCCATCGTCGCCGCCGCCGTGACCAGCAGCGGCGCCAAGACCCAGAAGGAAATGGGCCTGGTGATGAAAGCCGCCCGCGAAGCCATCGCCGCCACCGGCAAAGACGCCGACGGCAAAACCCTCTCCGAACTGATCAAGCAGTCGCTCGCCTGATGCGTCTGACGCTTCCTATTTGCGCCCTCCTCAGCGCTCTGCCGATCCTGGTGATCGTCGGGGCGCTGCTCCGCATCCGCAGCCCCGAGGCCGCCAGCCGCTTCACTCGTGAGCGTCTCTTCGGCGCCATCGTCGCGGCCCTTGCTTTGAGCTGGGGCGGATGGGAAGCCTACATTCTCCTCGGTCAGGATTTCGGCATGATCACCCAGCTCCTGCCGGTGTTGATCCCCGTCGCCATCATCGCCACTGCTTTGTGGATGGATTACCTCCTCGCCCGGGCCCTCGCCGGACTCTTCCTCCTCCTCGTCTGCCAGCTCCTGCCGCTCGCCTTCGCCGCCGCCGTACCCGGACGCCTCTGCCTCGCCCTGTCGCTCTATCCCCTCGGCCTCGCCGCGATGTTCGTCCTCGGCCAGCCCTGGCGCCTGCGCGACCTGCTCGAAAAATCCGCCAGCCGCCCCGGCTTCGCCAAAGCCGCCGCCGGCGGACTCTGCCTCGCCACTCTCGCCTTCGTCATCCCGGGCCTGCTTGGTCATGTTCGCTGAATTCGTCCAGCGCGATGCCGCCCTCCTTGCCCGTTGCGGACTCCGCGACAGCCTAGAGGTTTTTCTCCCCAAGGCCGAAGCCCTCGCCCGCGAAGTCCTGCGTCTCAACGCCCTCCACAACCTGACTCGGATCACCGAGCCGGAGCCCTTCTGGACCCGTCACATTCTCGACTCGCTCCTCGGCGCCACCGCCCTGCCTAGCCTGCTCGACGGCACCTTGCACGGAGAAGTCCTCGACATCGGTTGCGGCGGCGGCTTTCCCTGCCTTCCCTTGGCCCTCGCCAACCCCTCGCTCCGCATCACCGGCATGGACTCCGAGGGCACTAAGGTCGACTCGGTCCGCGAGGCCGCGAAGACCCTCGGCTTGCACAATCTCCAAGCGGTCAAGGACCGCGCCCGCGAAGCTGGCCGCAAACCCGAATTCGCCGGCCGTTTCGCTGTCATCACCGCCCGCGCCGTCGCCGAGACCGGTGAGCTCATCCCCGAAGTCCGCAAGATGCTCGCCCCTGGCGGCCTCTTTTTCCTCTACAAAACTCCCGAAGCGGTCGAAAAGGAAATGGCCCTCGCCAAGCGCGAAGCGACCAAGGCCAAGCTCGAACTCAGCTTCTCCGACATCATCGACCTCGGACCGGCCGGGAAGAGACAGTTTGTCAGCTGCAGGGCGGGGTGATCTTGGATCAGGACTCCTGCGCTTGGCACGAATCCCGCTTGTAGCTCGCCTCATCACAGGAGATTTCTTCATGCTCGGCACCTCGCTTTCCCCCTGGCCTTCCTACTCTGAAGAAGAAGCGGCGCTGGTCTCCCAGGTGCTGCTCTCCAACCGGGTGAACTACTGGACCGGGCGCATCTGCCGCGACTTCGAAGCCGATTACGCGGCCCATTGCCAAGTGCCTTACGCCGTGGCTTGTACCAACGGCACCGTCGCCCTTGATCTCGCCTGGAAAGGACTCGGCATCGGCCCCGGCGATGAAGTCATCCTGTCGCCTCGCTCCTTCCTCGCCAGCGTCAGCAGCATCATAAATGCCGGCGCCACTCCAGTCTTCGCCGACATCGATCGCGATTCGCAAAACCTCTGTCCCCGCGCCGCCGCTGCCGCGATCACGCCTCGCACCCGCGCCATCCTCTGCATCCACCTCGCCGGCTGGCCCTGCGACATGGACGCCTTCCGCGCGCTTTGCGACGAGCGCAAGCTGCTGCTGGTCGAAGACTGCGCTCAGTCGCACGGCGCACTGTGGAAGGGACGGCCCACCGGCTCCTTCGGCGACGCCAGCGCCTTCTCCTTCTGCCAGGACAAGATCATCAGCACCGGCGGCGAAGGCGGCATGCTGGTCACGCCGCACCAGAAGTGCTGGGACATCGCCTGGTCTTACAAGGATCACGGCAAGTCCTACGAAGCGATGACGACGCGCGTTCATCCTCCCGGTTTCCGCTGGGTCCACGAGAGCTTCGGCACCAACTGGCGGATGATCGAAATCCAGGCCGTTCTCGGCCGTTATCAGCTCGCTCGTCTCGACGCAATGTTGACCAGTCGCGAGGCCAAGGCCCGTCGCATCTGGGCCGCTTGCGAGGCCACCGGTCTTTTGCGGGTGCCGCAAGTGCCGTCGCACATCCGTCACGCCTGCTACAAGGCCTACGCCTTCATCCGCCCCGAGCGCCTCAAACCCGGCAAGACCCGGCAGGAAATGATCGAAACGATCAACGCCCGCGGCATCCCCTGCCAAGGCGGCTCCTGCTCCGAGATGTACCTTGAAAAAGCCTTCGACGGCACTCCCTGGCGTCCCGCCGAACGACTACCCGTGGCGAAGGAACTCGGGGAGACTTCCTTGATGTTCCTCTGTCACCCGACTCTTCGCGATGACGAGGTCGAGCGCATCTGTTCGGTGATCACCGAGGTGGCGGCGGAATTCACAGTTTGAGTCTGCGCGCAGCGCCTTGGACTGCGGCAAGGATTGCCGCCTTTAAATGGCGGCGGAGCCGCGTCTGAGCTCCCAAGCGCTCCGCGCTTAACAGCAAGGCGGCAATCCTTGCCGCAGTCCAAGGCGCTGCGCGCAAGGCTGCCGCAGAAATCTCCCTGTGTCAATCTCCGTGCGTTTTCCGCAACTCGGCGCATCTTGGCGTCCCTCCATTCACCAAATTTGCGAAGTCGAAATGCCACCTACCTGGATGATCTCCGCCTTGCTCGGCATGTTCTTTTTTGCGCTGGGCGCGAATGGCTTCACCCGCATCGTCGGCAAGCTCGGGCCGATGTGGGTCAACACCTTCAAATGCCTGCTTGGCGGCGGCATTTTCGCCGTGGCCTTGATCCTGTCGGGGCAAGGACTGGTTTTTGATCGCAACTGCATCGGCTTGCTGATTTCCGGCGCGCTCGGCTTGGGCTTAGCGGACCTGTTTATCCTCAAGGCCTTTCAGGAGATCGGCCCGGCCCGGACCTTCACCTTCCTGTGTGCGGCGCCGCTGGTCATCGGCACGATGAGCTGGGCCTTCATCGGCGAGACGCTCGATCCGCGGAAGTTTTTCGCCATCTTCTTTTTTGTCGCGGCGGCCTTGGTGCTCAGCGGCGAAAAACAAGTCGAGGGCGACAAGCCTCGCGACTACCGCAAAGGCCTGCTCTTGATCGCGGTGTTTCTGCTCCTCGACGGAGCCGGCAACGTCGTCTCCCGCCATGCCCTGTCGGTGGCTGGTTCGACCCCGTTGCAAGTGGTGGTGATGCGCTGCGCCGGGGCATTGATTTTCTTTGCGATCGCCAACGCCATCAAGCCGGTGAACTTGCTCAGCGGCTGGAGATCCCTGGCGCCGCGCGATCGGGCCGTTGCGGTGGGCGCAAGTCTCTGCGGCACTGTCGGCGGTCTCGGTTGTTATCTCTACGCCATGAGTCAGGTGCAGGTCGCCCTGCTCAGCGGCTTCGCCCTGACCCTGCCGCTGTTTGCCACCGCGATCGAATGCGCCCTGCATCGCCGTTGGCCCGGTCCGCGCTTCCTGCTGGCAGCGAGCTTGTCGCTCGGCGGCGGCTGGATCCTCTGCCGCTGAAAACTTGCTTTTGCCTTAAATTGACTTGATCAACAACTCCAACCCCATCCGGCATATCTTTGCGCGGTCCACAATCCCTTGGAGGAAGTCCCGATGATCACTGTCCACGCCTATGCCGCCGCCGCCGCCGGAGCCCCGCTCGAAAACTTCACCTATCAGCTCGCTGAGCTGGGCCAGGAAGAGATCGATATCGCGGTCGAATACTGCGGCCTCTGCCACAGTGACCTGAGCATGCTCGACAACGATTGGGGCCTCACAAGCTATCCCTTCGTCCCCGGTCATGAAGTGGTCGGGCGCATCGTCGGCGCCGGACCCCAGGTCAAGGGTTTAAAAGTCGGCGATGCCGTCGGCCTCGGCTGGTTTTCGAAGAGCTGTCTTCACTGCGACATCTGCTTGTCGGGAAGGCACAATCTCTGTGCTTCGGCGGAGCAGACGATTGTCGGTCGCCACGGGTCGCCACGGTGGTTTTGCGGATCGTGTGCGTTGTCATTGGGCCTGGGCGGTGAAGCTGCCCGAGGCGCTGCCGATGGCCAAGGCCGGGCCGCTTTTCTGCGGTGGTATCACGGTCTTCAATCCCCTGATGCAGCACCAGGTGCCGCCGACGGCGCGCGTCGGGGTCATCGGACTGGGTGGCTTGGGTCACATGGCGCTGTTATTCCTGCGTCGCTGGGGCTGCGAGATCAGCGTCTTCACCTCGTCACCGTCGAAGGCCGAGGAGGCGCGTCAGATGGGAGCCCATCAGGTCATCGCGTCGAACGACTCGGCGGCCTTGGCTGCCGTGACCGGCAAGTTCGATCTGATCCTCAACACGACCAACGTCAAGCTCGATTGGACCGCCTATCTCGGCCTCTTGGCGCCAGGCGGAGTCTTGCATCATGTCGGCGCGGTTTTGGAACCTTTGTCGATCCCGACCTTCGCCTTGATCAGCGGCCAGAAATCGGTCGCCGGCAGCCCGCTCGGCAGCCCGGCCCTGGTCCGCACCATGATCGATTTCTGCGCCCGCCACGGCATCCTGCCGTTGACCGAGGAATTCCCGTTGAGCCAGGTCAATCAGGCGCTCGAGCGGCTGAAATCGGGTCAAGCGCGTTACCGGATTGTTCTCAATGTGCTCGGGGAGTGAGGAAGTAGGGAGTAGGGGAGTAGGGGAGTGAGCCGACTCCTCTGCTATCACCGCTCCCACTTCTCCTCGTCCGGATCGGGCTGCTCGCTGTCGCTCACCGGGTTGCTGCGATCGTCCTTGCGGCGATGGACGATGCGGGTGGTGGGGTAGGCGAATTCGAAGGCGGCTTCTTTTTCGGCGGCGATGAGGATGTCCTCCCACAGGCGCTGGGAGACGAGGCGGCGCTGGCGCAGGGGGCAGCAGTAGCGCAGGGTGAGGGTGATGCCGCGTTCGATCGGGACGATCCAGACGCTGGGGGCGAGACCTTCGTGGTCATGCTCGGCGATCAGGTCGGCGTGGCGGCCGGCGTCGTCGCCTCTCGGGACTTCCTGGCTGGCGTGACGCCGGGCGATGTCGAGCATGATCTCCCGGGCGCGGCGCCAGTCGGATTCGTAGCTGAGGCAGACTTGCAGTTCGTCGTGCAGGAGACCGTTGCCCTGGGAATAGTTCGATTGCGGCTGCTTGAAGACGGTGCCGTTGGGGACGTGGATGACGCGTCCGGTGGGCTGTTCGCCATGGACCCATTCGCCGACTTCGAGCAGGGTGAACTGGAAGAGCCGGATGTCGATGACATCGCCTTTGAGCTGGCCGATCTGGATGCGGTCGCCGACGACGAAGGGTTGGCGGATGGTGAGGAAGAGCCAGCCGGCGAGGTGAGTGAGGGGTTCCTGCAGGGCGATGGCGAGGCCGGCGGAGAGGATGCCGATGTTCTGGATCAGCGACGAGAAGCCGCCGAACCAGATGTGGATGACGATGAAGAGTGCGAAGACATTGATCACCCGTTCCCCGGTCTTGCTGACCACGGCGCGTTTGGCGGGGTCGCCGATGCGTCGCTTGGCGATCGACTGGACGAGGCGGCGGGCGAGGAAGGCGACGGCGAAGAGCAGCAGGGTGAGGAGCAGGCGGGTGAGCTGGGCAGCTTCCAAGCCGAGCTGGTCGCAGAGCCAGGCATGGGCTTCTTCGAATTTCTTGTTGTGAGTGGCGGCGGCAATCAGGATCATGGGCTTACCTCTTTCCATAATGCAAAGAATCGGTCTTCGTAGCGCTCGAACATGCCCTGCGCACGGAGCTTGGCGCCGAGTTCGCCGAGTCGTTGGCGGTGGCCGCGGGCGCGGAAGAATTCCTCTTCGAGGGCGGAGTCTTGCTGGGCCCGCGATTCCTGGCGCCAGGCGCTCTCGGCGGCGCGCAGGTCGCGCGAGTTGCCCGGAGCGGAACGCATCACGTGGCTGCGCAGGAACTTCAGCAGGGAGATCTCCCAGGCTTCGTCGACCCCGGCGATGACGGCGCGGGGATTCCCTTGGCGCGCTGCGTCGGCCACCAGTTTGCCGAGGACTTCTTCGAGGGGTTCGTGGACTTCGTGCGAACAGATTTCCTGTTTGCTGATCTGGAGTCCGTATTGCAGGATCTGGATCTGGTCGCCGTGCTGGGTCAGCCACTCGGCGTAGGCGCGGGCTTCTTCGCCGAAGCCGTCGAGGAGTTCCTGAGCCATCAAACCTGGCAGCAGGAGCCTCGGACGGGAGCTGGTGACCACGCCTTCGCGCAGACGCACCAGACCCGGACGGTCGAGCGCTTCGCAGGCGATGATGTAGTCGACCCGGCTGGCCCCGAAGGTTTCCAGGGTGCGGCGCGGCTCAACCAGAACTCGGGTCTGATTGACGGCGTACCAGATGTGATCGTCGAGGCTCATGGTGATCGGAGTTTAAGGTTGCAAGTTTAAGAAGTTCAAAGTTGAGCCATGCACAGCCTTTGAACTGCGACTCACTGGTACTTCAGCAGCACCTGATAGGGGAAGATGGATGAGCTGTGGCCGTCGCTCCAGCTCATGGCGACGGCGTAGTTGCCCATGGGGGCGATGTGTTCGGGGTGGACGCCAGCGTCGACCTCGTGGTCCTGGAGGATCTTTTCGCCGGTGCGTTCGTCGATGCAGCGGGCGCAGCGGCAGGCGCGGCGGAGGGTGGCGGGGGCGATGCTGAAGGGCTCTTCGCCGGGGACGCTGACGACGATGCCTTCGCCGGCAATGTACTGGACGCTGGGGGGACGCTGCTTGGTGTGGCGCAGGCGCTCGGTCTCGCGCACCACCGAGGCGGAGATGTCGGCGAAGGCCTTGGCGATGGCGCCGGCTGGTTCGGCGAGGACGGTGGGGATGCCGGTGTCGCCGGCGGCGCTGAGGGCCTGGACGATGGGCAGTTCGAAGCTGTGGCGGATGCCGTAGAGTTCGCGCAGGCGGCGGGCGGCGCCGTGGCCGAAGGGATGGTGTTTTTCATCGCATTTGCCGCAGGTGAAGTAGCTCATGTTCTCGACCACGGCGACCACCGGGACTTCGAGTTTTTCGAACATCTGCAGGCCTTTGACGACGTCGACAAAGCTGAGGTTCTGGGGCGTGGTGACGACGACGGCGGAGGAGAAGGGGACTTGCTGCAGCAGGGTGAGCTGGATGTCGCCGGTGCCGGGGGGGAAGTCGACGACGAGGTAGTCGAGCTCTTCCCAGTCGCTGCCGCCGAGGAGCTGGCCGATGACCTGGCTGACCATCGGGCCGCGCATGATCGCGGCTTCGTCGCCGGAGTTGACGAAGCCGAAGCTCATCAGCTTGACGCCTTCGTATTCGAGCGGCGCGATCATCTGGTTGTTCTGGTAGATGTCGCGGTCGGCGGGCGACACCATGCTGGGCAGGCTGGGGCCGTAGATGTCGGCGTCGAAGATGCCGACCTTGGCGCCGGTGCGGGCGATGGAGTAGGCGAGGTTGACCGCGACGGTGGACTTGCCGACGCCGCCTTTGCAACTGGAAACGGCGATGACGTTGCGGACGCGTTGCAGGCCTTTCATCTTGGCGTTGCCGCCGGGAGCCTGGGGACGGGCGGTCATGGTGATCTTCACCGACTTGACCCAGTCGAGGGCTTTGACGAGGCGCTCGGCGGTGGATCGGAATTCCTCTTTCACCGGGCAGGCCGGAGTGGTCAGCTCGATTGAGAAGGAGACTTCGCCGCCGGCGGTCTTGAGCTCTTTGATGAAGCCGAGGCTGACGATGTCTTTTCCGAGGTCGGGGTCTTGGATGACGGACAGGGCTTTCAGGACGGCGTTATCGTATTCTTGCATGCGAGGAAGTCTCCGGGTTTTTGGTCCGCCCAACTTAGTTCCCCTAGCTTCGCCGCACAAGGATCAAGCGAGGAGTTTGTCGGCAAGGCAGACGCCAGGAAAAATAAATGACCTAATTGACAGTGTTGAAATTGTCGATTATAATGAATTATGAGGGCGAAGTGAGCCTCAACAAACAGGAGATTTCCGATGAGCAGAAAAATCCAAGAGTCCGCCGAGGTGCCGATGTCGGCGATGATTGACGTCACCTTCCTGCTTTTGATCTACTTCGTGGTGATGCAGAAGGAGGTGAAGGAGGAGTCCTTTGTGGCGATCAACGCGCCAAACCCGGGGAAAACGGCGCCGATCACCCCTCCGGTGACTTTTGACCTGACGGTGCAATCGGACGCTTATTACTTCCAGGGTCAGCCTTATGCGAAGGCGGAGGATCTGCAGGAAGCGATGAGTTTCTTCGAGGCCAACAGTTTGCCGGACCCAGATATGCCTGAGCGCCTCGGGACGATGGGCAATCTGAAACTTTCGACCTTGGCCAATCAGGAGCAGCTGGTCCATCTCATGGATCTTTTGGCCAAGCATCGCCTGACCAATATCAAGTTTTTCTACCTGAAGGACCAGTTGGCGAGGTGAGAGGGCAATTAAGAATTAAGAATTAAGAATTAAGAATTAAGAATTAAGAATTAAAAATTAAGAATTAAGAATTAAAAATTAAGAATTAAGAATTAAGAATTAACGGCAGAGGACTCCCACTTCGGCCTTAATTCTTAATTCTTAATTCTTAATTCTTAATTCGTCACTGCAGCGGCGACAGGAGTCGTGCGAGGCGCACGGCGAGGCGTGCGAACCAGGTGTTCATCAGGCGGCTGGGGGAGCCGACGGCTTCGGAACGGCTGAAGTCTTGGCGAAGCATTTTTTCGACGTCGCCGGCGGCTTCGCGGTCGTGCAGGATGGCGGTGATTTCGAAGTTGATGCGGAAGGAACGGTTGTCCATGTTGGCGGTGCCGACGAAGGCGAGGTCGTCGTCGACGAGGACGACCTTCTGGTGCATGAAGCCTTCTTTCCAGCGCCAGAAACGGACGCCGGCGCGTCCAGCCTCTTCGAAGTAGGAATAGGCGCTGAGGCGGACCAGGAGGTTGTCGCTGCGGCTGGGGATGAGGATGCGCACTTCGACACCGCGGAGGGCGGCGAGCTGGAGGGCGTGGAGGATGTCGTTTTCCGGGACGAAGTAGGGACAGGCGATCCACAGGCGTTTGCGAGCCCGGGCGATGGCCTGGCCGAAGAGGAGGGAGCAGCTTTCCAGTTCATCGGCCGGGCCGGTGGCGATGACCAAGGCTTCACAAGTTGCGCCGGCGGGGGGGCGTGGGCAGGCCCAGTCGCGTTGCGGCAGGCGGCCGGTGATCCAGTTCCAGTCTTCGGCGAAGGCCAGTTGCAGGGCTTTCACTGCCGGCCCTTCGATTTCAAGCTGGGTGTCGCGCCAAGGGGAAAGTGCGGGGACCAGACCGAGATATTCGTCGCCGACATTGAGGCCGCCGACAAAGCCGATGCGGCCGTCGACGACGACGATCTTGCGGTGGTTGCGGAAGTTGATCTGGAATCGGATGGTGCCGAACTTCTTGGTCCGGAAGAATTCCGCCTCGGCGCCGGCGAGTCGGAGCGATTTCAGGTAGGATTCGGGCAGACTGTTGGAGCCGATGCGGTCGGCGATGAAGAGCACTTCAATGCCTTGTTTTGCCTTGCGTTCGAGAAGTTCACGGAGGCGAATGCCGAGGCCGTCATTCTGGATGGTGTAGAACTGCACCAGAATGCTGCTCTGGGCGGACTCGATGGCGGCGAAGATGGCGGCGAAAGTGGCCTCTCCGTCGATCAGCAGGCTGACCCGGTTGCCGTGGGTGAAAGGCAGGCGGGCAAGGCGCTCGAACGCGGTCAGTTCGGGGTCGCGGTTTTCCATTCGCCAGTCGCCCATGTCTTCGCGGATCTGCCGGGCGCGTTCATGAATGCGTTCCTTGCCTTTGCGCAGGGCGCGGACATAGCCGAGGAAGCGCCGGCTGCCGAAGATCAGGTAGAAAGGGATGCTGAGTATCGGCATCATCACCAGCGCCACCGCCCAGGCGACCGTGCCTTGCGGCGTCCGGCCGCGCATGATGACGTCCACCGCCAAGGATATCCCGACCAGTTCCAGCACGAGGAAGAAGACGCCGATCAGTTTGTCGAGTTCGATTGTCATGAAGAGGTCCGAGCTAGGGGGAGTGAGGGAGTGAGGGAGTGAGGGAGTGAGGGAGTGAGGGAGTGAGGGAGTG
>CAMCSH010000064.1 GCA_945877655.1 Lentisphaera araneosa HTCC2155
AAAAACGCCCATGATGTGTCTCCCGATGCTGAAAATGATGTCCGGCAACTATGCTCGCCCCGAGCTTCGCGGCAAGGGCGATTTTAGGGGTTTTAGGGGTTTTAGGGGTGTTAGGGGTTTTAGACTTTTTTCGAAGTAAGGGCGATTCACTTTCGCGGGCGCCAAGGTCAAGTCCCGCTTGCGGCTGTAAATTCGGCGAAACCCGAGCCGGAGAATCCCCATTGTCTGACATGACTGAAGAAGATCGTTTGATCGCCGCCAACAAAGCCTATCTGGTCGAAATCCAGCGCTTCGGCCAATCGGCCGAAGATTCCAAAAGCCTGCTCGAAGAGCTGACGGAGCTCTGTGCGACACTGGAGCTGGAAGTGGTCGGCAGTCAGATCGTCAAGCTGAACCATCCGCAAGCGGCCTTTCTCATCGGCAGCGGCAAGTTGGACGAATTGAATCAATTGTCCAAGCAGCTCGGCGCGGGGGTCCTGGTCTTCGACGACGAACTCAGCCCGGCCCAGCAACGCAACATCGAAAAAGTCACCGGCCTCGCCACCATCGACCGCCGCGAGGTGATTCTCGACATCTTTGCTTCCCGCGCCACCAGCGCCGAAGCCCGCCTCCAGGTCTCCCTTGCCAAGGCCGAACACTCATTGCCCCGCCTGACCCGCCTGTGGAGCCACTTGTCGCGCCAAAAAGGCGGCGGCGTCAACCAGAAAGGTGAAGGCGAATCGCAGCTCGAACTCGACCGCCGGATGGTCAAGAACCGCATCCTCAAACTCAAAGAAGAACTCGCCGTGGTGCGCGGCCAGCGCGACACCCAGCGCAAATCCCGCCGCAAGCGCCCGGTGCCCAACGCAGCCATCGTCGGCTACACCAATGCCGGCAAGTCGACCCTGCTCAACCGACTGACCCAGGCCAGCGTTCTCGCTGACGACAAGCTCTTCGCCACGCTCGACCCGACCACCCGACGCGTCAGCCTGCCGAATAACCAAGAGCTGCTGCTGACCGACACCGTCGGCTTCATCCGCCGCCTGCCGCACGATCTGGTCGAAGCCTTCAAGTCGACCTTGGAAGAAGCAGCCCTTGCCGACTTCCTCGTCCATGTCGTCGACGCCTCCGACCCGCAGGCCGACGAACACATGAAGACCACCCTCCGCGTCCTTTCCGAGCTCGGTGCCGAGCATAAGCGGACCCTGACGGTGCTGAACAAGGTCGACCTGCTCAACGGCGACGAGCTGCCGCTGATGCGTCTGCGCCAGATCGCGCCCGACGCCATCGCGGTCAGCGTCCACAGCGGTTTCAACATGGATCTGCTGGCTCGCGAACTGGCCGATCTGCTGGCCGATGAAATGAAGATCTTCGAATTGGTGCTGCCGGTCGACCGTTTTGATCTCGTCGCCTACCTGCACCGCGCCTGCAAGGTCGAGAAAGAGACTTATGAAGAAGACGGCGTCCGCATCCGCGCCGGCATCCCACCCCATCTTCTCAACAAGGTGCAAGCCTTCGTCGTTGACGAAGCCTGATTTCCGTCCTTTATCCCCCCGGAGACCCGATCATGGCCGACCCCACAGAAAATCCAGGTGAATGCACCGTTTCGGTGCCCCGGGCCCAGCTGCCAAACGCCCTCCAGGCGGCGGCACTCGCCAATCTCGCCGACGCGCAGGGACGCTACCTGATCAAGTCGATCGCCGGTCGCGGCGGCATGGGCCAGGTGATGATCGTCGAAGACACCGTCCTCGAACGCATCCTGGCGATGAAGATCCTCGGCGACCGCTTCAAGGACGATCCGGCGATCCTGCGCACCTTCTTCGATGAAGCCAAGATCACCGCCCGACTCCAGCACCCCAACATCATCCCGGTTCACGACCTCGGAGAAATCGCCGAAAGCGGCCAGCCCTTCTACACCATGAAGCTGATCGACGGCGTGTCGCTGGGCGACATCATCGCCAAGCTCAAGGTCAAGGATCCCGACACCCTGCTGAAATATCCTCAGGGCGCGCTGCTCACCATCTTCCGCAAGGTCTGCGATGCCATCGCCTACGCCCACTCGCGCGGCATCATCCACCGCGACATCAAGCCGGCCAACATCATGATCGGCCCCTTCGGTGAAGTCCTGGTCCTCGACTGGGGCTTGGCGAAAAAGGCCGATGTCGCCGCCGCGCCTCAGGGACGCGTGCACGACTTCCAAGCTGGCGAAGGCGATTCCCTGATGACCATGGAAGGTACGATCAAAGGCTCCCTCGCCTACATCTCCCCCGAACAGGCGATGGGTGACATTTCCAAGATCGACCGCCAGACCGACATCTTCCTCCTCGGAGCGACCCTCTATCATCTCCTCGCACTGCAGCCGCCTTATCCGCAGCGGACCCTCGACGAGATCCTCTTCAAGGCGGAAAAAGGCGATTTCCTCCACCCGCAGGACACGCCGAACGGCCACAACATCCCCAACGCCCTCGCCAGCATCATTCTGCGCTCGATGGCGCCGATCAAGGCCGAGCGCTTCAAGTCCGTCGCCGAGTTCATCTCCTGCCTCGATTCCTACCTCTCCGGCCGCAACCTCAGCACCCTGCGCAAACTCCGCCGCGGCGAAGTCCTGATCCGCGCTGGTGAACATGGTGACGAAACCTACATCGTCGTCTCCGGCAAGATCGAAGTCAGCCGTGAAGTTGATGGACGTCCGACCACTCTCGACATCTGCGGCCGAGGCGCCGTCCTCGGCGAGCTTGCCACCCTCACTCACGACCAGCGCAGCGCCACCGCCGTCGCGGTCGAGCCCAGCGAAGTCATGGCGATCAACCGCCAGATCATGTTCGACGAACTGCGCAAACTGCCGCCCTGGCTGGAGCGCATCGTCTTGTCGATGGCCCGCAAGGTCTCCGGCATGAACGAACGCATCCACCCGCTTCTCGTCGGCAGCGCCGCCGCCGCCGTCATCAAGCAGTACGACCTGCTGCTCAAGGTCGCTCGCGAACCCGTGCCTCGCGACCGCCTCTACGCCGAAGCCGCCGAAAACATCGCCATCCCGCTCGAAAAGTCGATCGAGATCGGCATCATCCTCGAAGAAGAGAACATTCTGCACGCCGACGGCTCTCGCCGCCTCAGCCCAGCCTGGCCGGATTCCCTCCAGCAACTCCTGTCTTATTCCCGCCGCCAGCAGCGCATCGCCAAAGGCCTCGCGCCCTCCACCGGCAAAGAGGAATTCTTCGAGATCGCCAAGGTCCCCGCCCTGGAAGCCGCGTGGAAGCGGCTAGAAAAACTGTAAGAAGTCGCGTCTTCAATGCTCCATCCCCCCTTCAACCTAGATAAGCTCCTTCGCGGCCAGATTGCCGAGTGGGAGCGCTTGTGGTTCGTCGCGGAGCGACGGGGTGAGAGTAGCCGGGGCTTTCAAGCCCCGGTTGGCGATAAAAATAATCATGCGTCGCGGCAGCGACGGGATGACATTAGGCACGATCAAATGGAGAGAACTACATATGGCTAGTACTTACTCCATGCTCTACGTCCATCTGGTATTCAGCACTAAAAAGCGACGTCATCTCCTCCTGCCGGGAACTCGGGAGCGGGTTTGGGCCTATATCGCAGGCATAGCTAAAGAGAACCGCATCATGCCTGTCGAAATCGGTGGCGTTGTGGATCATTGCCATGCGCTTGTCAGCATGCCGACCACACTCAGTCATGCGCGCCTTGCGCAAATCCTGAAAGGTGGCAGCACTTTTTGGATCCATCAAACCTTCCCCGAGTTAGACGGCTTCTGTTGGCAGGATGGCTACGGCGCATTCTCCGTCAGCCGCTCTCAGGTTGATAAGGTTGCGAAGTATATTCGAGGCCAAGAAGCCCATCATCTCAGGCAGAGTTTTGAGGACGAGTATCGAGAATTGCTGAAAAAACACGGGGTCGCCTATCGGGAGGAGTATCTCTTTGATTGATTCATCCTCATCACGTCATTCCGTCGCTGCCGCGACGGCAATCAATTTTTCTCGCCTACCGGGGCTTAAAAGCCCCGGCTACTCTCACCCTGTCGCTTCGCGACAAACACCCATCCGCCAAGGACGAGCCCTGCCGCGTCACTACCGCAATCGCCGTATCGGTGAATTCCTCAAGGAGCTCGACCTTACTGAAGGCCGCTCCACCGGCATCCCCAAAATCCTCCGCATCCTCAAAGCCAACGGCTCTCCCATTCCTGAATTCATCACCAATAACGACCACTTCCTTGCCAGATTCTTTCCTGTCGTAGCAGAATCAGAAAATGCGCCAGAAAATGCGCCAGAAAATGCGCCAGAAAATGCGCCAGAAAATGCGCCAGAAAATGCGCCAGAACATGCGCCAGAAAATGCGCCAGAAAATGCGCCAGAAAATGCGCCAGAAAATGCGCCAGAAAAATTTCATAACAAAAACAAATCGAGAATCTTAACAAAAAAACGAAAGAATCAGAAAGTGCTTTTAAGATCGATCACATTGAATCCTGATGTCACAATTGATTCATTGGCGCAGAAACTCAAGCTCAGCGCACGCACGGTTGACAAGCTCATTCAAGAGCTGAAATCGCAAGGCCGCCTTCATCGTATTGGCCCGCTTAAGGGCGGTCACTGGCAAGTCGGCCAGCCACCTGAATAAAACATTCTTCAAATATCCTTGACGAGATCCCCATGCCCAATTTCTGGAATCACCTGACTGCTCCCCTGCACTGCCTCGCTCCCATGGAGGAAGTCACCGACACCGCCTTCCGTGAGGTCGTCGCCAGCACCGCCGTGCCCGGACGCCTCGGCGCCATGTTCACCGAGTTCGTCTCTACCGACGGCCTCTGCCACCCGGTGGGACGCGAAAAAGTGGCGCATCGCCTCTTCATCTCGGACGCCGAACGACTCTTGCTGAAGCAGAAAAACATCCGCATCGTCGCCCAAATCTGGGGTTCGCGTCCGGAGAAATTCGCCCAAGCCTTGCGCGAGGTCGAGGCCTTCCGCGGCTTCGACGGCATCGACATCAACATGGGCTGCCCGGTGCCGAAAATCGTCAAACAAGGCGGCTGTTCGGCCCTCATCCGCAGCCCCTCCTTGGCGAAAGAAATTGTCATCGCCTGCAAGGAAACGATCGACCTGCCGATCTCGGTCAAGACCCGCACCGGCATCAACCAGCACGACACCGAGAAATGGATCCCCGAAATCCTCTCGGTCCGCCCTGCCGCCTTGATCCTGCACGGGCGCACCCAGAAACAACAGAGCGACGGCCTCGCCTGCTGGACTCAGATCGGCCTCGCTGCGCGTCTGCGCGATGAGCTGGCTCCCGGCATCCCGGTGATCGGCAATGGCGATGTCCGCAGTCTCGCCGAGGCCGATGCCAAATGCTCCGAACACGGACTGCAAGGCGTGATGATCGGACGCGGCATCTTCCATGATCCCTGGCTCTTCCGTCCCGAGCAGCCGCCGGCGGATGCCGCCGAACGCCTCGCCTTGCTGTGGTTCCACACGCGGCGATTCCACGACAACTGGGGCGCCGAAAAAAACTTCCAGGTGCTGCGTCGCTTCTACAAGATCTACGCCGCCGGCTTCCCCGATGCAGCGGTGCTTCGCAACCAACTCATGGAAGCCCGCGACCTGGACCATGTCCGCGAACTGCTGACCAACTTCGGCTTCCCGCCTGATTGAGTTTCACCACAACCTTCAACTCTCACTACAACCTTCAACTTGAGCTCAAAATGAACCCCTTCATCACCGACGACGAACTCCCGGAAAAACTCAAGATCGCCCAGCGTGCCTTGGAGAAAGATTTCGGCGCCTTGGGCGAGGCCCAGAGGGCTGAACTGGAGCGGCTCCTGAAGAGCAAGGCTCGATTTGATAAGCTAGGCGCCCTGGAACAGTGGCGGGTGATCAACCAGAATCTCGCCCAGCACGACTATCGTCCGCCGGCCAAGGTCTTGACCATGGATCAGCTCCTTCAGAAGGACTCTTTCGTGCCCAAATTCCTGGAGGATCACGACAAGATCGACATGGCGCAACTGCTCGGCTTTGAAGACAAGAACAAAAAACGCCGCTAAGGCCAAAAAGTCGGCTCCTGCTGTTGGACAAGTGCCGCATTTCCATTATCATCTGACAACCTCACAGGGAGTGAATGACCATGCAAATCCTTCTATTCATCCTCGGAATCGTCTTCTACAGCGCCGGCGTTTTTTTTGCGCTCTTCCTCAATACCGACCTGCATTTCCGTCCCGCAGCGGATCAACAATCGGTGCAATCCCAGATTTACGGCGCCTATGCTGGCATCGTCATCGGAATGATCCTGGCCTTTGTCGGCTACCTGAAAGGCACCTCGGTCAAATCCGACTGAGATCCTGACCTTCTTGAAAGGCGCGAAGACTTGACAGTCTTCGCGCTTTTTGCTGATCTGATTTCATCGACAAAGAAACGCGTGTCTGCGGAAGACGCAGGACCCAAGGAATTGTTGGCGATCCCGAAAAACCTTTCGGGGTTTATTTCCGCTTCAGTGGCGTTGCCGCAACTCGTCACCGACCGGGAAAGGCAGGGATTCTGACTTGACGCCACCGAGATCGGCCATCATCCGGGAGAGATGGTAGATCGAGCGCAAATGGCCTTCCGCCATCTGCGACAGGAAGAGCTGGGAGACCAGAGTCAAGAGCAGGTCGCGGTTGCTGCACGGATAGACGCGGATATTCGGCTTGAGCTGAGTGACGCTCCAGTTGTGGCCGGGGTCGACAAAGAAGCTTTTGTTGTCGAGCAGGCAGTGGCGTCCTTTGGAGAGCACGACGGTAGCCTGCCAGCCGAGGCGGCGACCGAGGTGCTGGGCGATGATGCAGAGCATCAAGGGGCTGGCACTGCCGGCGCCGATGATGTCCATGATCAGATTCAGGCCGGGATCAAGGGTGTGCTCTTGCGGCGCGACGTAGCCGAGTTCCTTCATGGCACGTGCGATGTCGACCGCGCCGACCTCGACGCCTTCGATCTGCTGGGCGAGAAGCTCGAGGGCTTCATCGACTGCCTGTTGGCTGATTTCGGGATCGAGCAGATGGTTGATGAAGAGTAGGTCGTCCCAGATCTTCAGTTCGTTGCGATCGATCCGGCCCAATAGTTCGCGGTAGCGTTTCTTGTCACTCAGAATCGTCTCCACCTGACGCAGTCGCGCCCCGAGCAGTTCCTGGTTGTCGCGGTGGGGCGCGATGAGCGCCTCCAGCGCGGCTTCATCGTGCGTAAGGAGTCGTTCCATCGCCGTCGTGGCGACTTGCGTATCCTCGTCGTCGAGAAGCATGATCAAGGCATCGATTTCAGTCATGGTAGATGGTTCCTTGAGCATGAATATATCCCCGATCCTTGCCGCACAGAGGGCGGCTAGAGAAAAATTCCGCTCAGGTGTTAGACTTTCGCAATCTTGCTCATCTCCCAACACACCAAGAATGAAAGACCCGATCATGAAGAACATCGTCTGCATCGGCGCCGGATACGTCGGCGGCCCCACCATGGCTAAAATCGCTGAGAAATGCCCCGGCATCCGCGTCACCGTCGTCGATATCAACGAGAAGCGCATCGCCGCCTGGGCAGCCGGCACGCCGCCGATCTACGAGCCCGGTCTCGATGAAATCGTCATCAAGGCTCTTGGTCGCAATCTCTTTTTCAGCACCGATGTCCGCGGCGAACTGGCCAAGGCCGACATGGTCTTCATCTGCGTCAATACACCGACCAAGACCTTCGGTGAAGGCGCCGGCTGTGCCTCCGATGTCTCATTCCTGGAGAAAACCGCAAGGATGATCAAAGAATGCGCCAGCCGCAATCTCATCGTGGTCGAAAAAAGCACGGTGCCGGTCCGCACGGCGGAAGTGGTCGACAGCATTCTGCACAGCGGTGATTCCCAGTTCCAGCATGAAGTCCTGTCCAACCCGGAATTCCTCGCCGAAGGCACGGCGATGAAAGACCTCGACAATCCCGACCGCGTTCTCGTCGGCGGCGGCGACACTCCCGCCGGTCGCGCCGCCGTCCAGGCGCTCGTCGATGTCTACGCCCACTGGGTCCCGCGCGAGCGGATCTTGGTCACTTCCACCTGGTCCTCCGAGCTCTCCAAGCTGGTCGCCAACGCCTTCCTGGCGCAGCGCGTCAGCTCGATCAACTCGATCTCCGCCTTGTGCGAGAAGACCGGAGCCGACGTCCGCGAGATCTCGCGTGCCATCGGCATGGACGCCCGTATCGGCAGCCGCTTCCTCAACGCCTCGGTCGGCTTCGGCGGTTCCTGTTTCAAGAAGGACATCCTCAACCTCGTCTACATCTGCCGCAAATTCGGCCTGCCTGAAGTCGCCAGCTATTGGCAAGGCGTCGTCGACATCAACGAATGGCAGCAGGACCGCTTCGTCTCGAAGATGAACGAAGCGATGTTTGGCAGCCTTTCCGGCAAGCGCATCGCGATTCTCGGTCTGGCGTTCAAGGCCGACACCGGCGACGTCCGGGAGTCGCCCGCTTTGAAGGTGATCCGCGGTCTGCTCGGCGAGCGCGCCGAGATCGCAGCCTTCGATCCGGAGGCCAACGACAACTCCCGTCTCGAGCTCGGTGAATTGGCCTCGAAGGTGCAGTTCTGCGCCAGCGCCGAGGAGGCGATGAAAGGTGCCCACGCGGTCGCCGTCCTGACCGAATGGCGGGTCTTCCGTCATATCGACTTCGCCGCTGCTTATTCCCAAATGGCGAAACCGGCGTTCATTTTCGACGGCCGCAACATCCTTGATCACGCGGCTCTCCGCCAGATCGGCTTCCATGTCCAGGCGATCGGCTCCCGCCCGTCGTGATTTAAACCATCGACTCAGCGAGATTACCGCATGTTCGACTCGCTCCATCAAGCTCTGTCCTGTTGCTGGGGAAAGGAATTTCTCAAGCTCCTTCCGGCGGAGTTGTGCCGGGCCACCGGCGCCACCGCTGTCCTGCTGATGCGCCTGGACGAGCCGGAGGGGGAGCGTCGGCTGCAAGTCATCGGCGCCAGCATCCGTGGAGCTGAGGGAGCGGCCTTCGTCCGTCAGATTTCCGGCAGCCCCTGCGGCGCCACATTGACGCAAGGTTCTCTATGTCTCTTCAGCGGTATGCAGGATGAATACGCCAGCGACAGCCTGATGAAGATGTGGGGGCGAAAAGGCTATCAGTCGGTCCGCATCGATCACGAAGGCCTGCCCATCGGTGTCCTGTCGTTGTTTTTCAATGATCCCGTGCAAGCACCGGAGCAGTGCCTTGGTCTCCTCGAGCGTCTGGCGCCGCGCATCAGCGCCGAAATCCGGCAGGATTTCAGCGGCATGATGAAACAGAAGCAGGAGCAGACGGAACAGCAGCTTCTCCTTTCCGGCATCATCCATGAGATCCGCAATCCGCTCTCCTCGATCAAGGGCTACACCGAGCTCTTGCTCCTCAAGGACCCGCACGCCGACAAACGCAAGGAATCGCTCCGCATCATCCACTCTAACTGCCAAGTGATGATGCAGCTTCTCAACGACCTCCTCGACTTCCATCAAGACAGCAAACAGATGAAGATCGAAGCCCAGACTTTCAGCCTGGAAGATCTGGTCGCCCATATCGTCGAGATCTGGCACCTCCGCGCCCAGGAGAAGCAGCTCGATTTCCGCCTTGAAACCCGCGGACGCCTGCCGCGCCAGATCATTAGCGACCCGCTGCGCATCAAGCAGATCCTGGTCAACCTCGTTCAGAATGCCATCCGCTTCACCCGTAGTGGTGGCGTCACCCTCATTCTCGAGGCGGAACCTGTCGGAGTCGACAAAGTCCGACTTCACTTCGGCGTCCGCGATACCGGTGTCGGCATGTCGAGCGAACAGGTCCAGGGGCTTAAAAAAGGCCTCGCCGACTTCCATGAAGCCGCCGCCAAGGTCTATGGCGGCACTGGACTGGGGCTGTATCTCTGCCGCCGCATGGCAACCTTGATCGGCGGCGAGATCGACATCTCCTCGATTCCTGGAGCCGGCAGCACCTTCACCCTCAATCTGCTCTGCGGGGTTGCCAAGCAGGAATGGAGCGAGTCCAGTGAATTCGGCAGCCATGAACTGGCTAGGACGATGACGGATGCGCCGATCCTGATCTCCACCGTCCGCCGCCTTCGTGGGCGAGTCTTGGTGATTGATGACGACTCGATCACTTTGACCATTTCGCGTCAGCTCTTCGCCAAGCTCGGTCTTCAGGTCGAGACCGTCCAGGAGGCGCCTCTGGCGCTAAAGAAGATCGAAGCCGGCGAGAAGTTCGATCTGATCATTCTTGATCTCAACATGCCCGGCATGGACGGCTTCACTGCTGCACGCCTGTTGAAGAAGTTGGATCCGGATCTGCCGATCATCGCCGTCACTGGCGACGCTCATCTTGCCGACAAGGCCTTGAGCCCGGAAACCGGTTGTGATGCCTTCACCACCAAGCCCTACAATTGGGATCGCATCGCCAAGCTGCTCGAATGCTATTTGCCGCCGCAGTGATTACAGCTCGGCGCTGCAGTCGAGCGAATGGACAAGTGTCGGCTTGGAGAAGCCTTTCGGAGTGATTTCCTGGCAATTCAAATGCGTCGGAGTGGGGCTGACCCGGTTCCAGGTGCTTTCGTCGACCAGAACCTGTCCAGCCTCGGCGATGGAAACCAGACGGGCCGCAAGGTTGGTGACTGAGCCGATGGCGGCATAGTCCACCCGTCCTTGGAAGCCGATCGGTCCGACCGACGCACTGCCTGAAGCGATGCCGATGCCGAGGCTGAGCTCGCAGCCGCGGGCGATCCAGTCCACCGCCAGTTTTTCATATTCGTTGTGAATCGATTTGGCCATCGCCAAAGCACGCGCCGGATGATCCGGCATGTCATTGGGAGCACCGAGGAAACACATCAATCCGTCGCCGGTGAAACGCTCCAAGGTGGCGCCGTGAGCAAAGATCAAGGGGCCGACCAAGGCATGAAACTCCGACAGGACCTGCATGACCTCGGCCGGCGGCGACTTTTCCGCGAAGGGAGTGAAGCGGCGCAGATCAAGGAAGACGACGGTGATGTCGCGTCTTTCCCCGGTGCGTTCGAAGGGATTGTCCTGGGCCAGCAGTTGCTCCGCCACTTCGGGCGAGAAGCAGCGGCGCAGGCGGTTGGCTTTTTCGAGCTCAGCCACTTGGACGCGGATGACTTCATCCTGGTCGCGGTTGATGTCATCGAGATGGCCGTTGACCCAGCGGAGCTGGGCCTGGACGCGACGAACCTTGATCGCAGTTCGGATCCGCATCAGCAGTTCGAGGTAGTCAAAGGGTTTGCGGACGAAGTCGTCGGCACCGGCTTCGTAACCTTTGACGATGCAATCGGCCTCAGTCATGGCAGTGATGATGATGATGGCGAGGTCGGCCATTTCGGGATGGCGCCGGAGGTTGCTGCATACCTCGAGGCCGCTACGGCCGGGAGGCATGTTGAGATCGAGAAGGATGATGTCGGGACGCAGACGCAGCGCCATCTCTTCTCCCTCCCTGCCGTTCTTCGCCGTGATGACACGGTAATGCCGCCGGGTGAGGAAGGTGCGAAGCACCATCAAGTTGTCTTCCATGTCGTCGATGACCAGGACGAGGTGATCGCCGGCATCATTGAGGGTCGAGAGTTGGGATTCTGTAATCATGGGAGGAATTTAACCCTCTGATGAAATACGTGCAGTTATTTATGAAAAAATTTTGGGAGCCGGGCGTTTTAATGCTATGGTTCATGACAGAACCCCCTCCTGGAGAATCAGAACATGACCGAGAAGAGCAACATCCCCCGTCCTGGCGGCCATCCGCCGCGCGGTGGCGAGACGGCCGAAGTCCGCACCAGCCCCGATGCAGCCAGGCTGCAGTTGGTGATGGGCTATCTGCAAGAATTCAAACCTCGCTGCAGCTTGCGCGAGACCATGCTGTCGGCGATCGACATTCTCCTCAAAGTCTCCGGCCAGGAGCGAGGTTACGCCTTCATTCTGGGAGCTTCCGACACCGGCGAAGTGGATTTCACCGAAGTCGCCAGCCGCAGCAATGGCAAAGAGGGCCAGTTTCTCCTGTCCCGCTCCCTCATCGTCCAGGCCGTCGGCTCGGATGCCGGTGTGTTGATCGAGGACGCTTCCGAAGGCAACGGCACCAACTCGATGCGCGATCTCAAACTTCGCAGCGTCATCGTCCTGCCGATCTACAGCGCCAAAGGCAAGGACAAGAAAGAGGTCCGGGCGCTGCTTTACGCCGACCGCCAGTTCGCTTCCAGCAAGATTCCGGCTCACACCAAACAAACGCTGCGCGGGCTCGCCGGCATGCTTACCGACGCCTTGGATGCCTGCGAGGATTACAGTGCTTCCGTCGAGCGCTGCCAGGCTTACGCCGAATACCTGAAGTCGGTAGCCTTCGAGATCGAAAAGGTCAAGGAAGATCTTGATTCCAGCTGCTCGCGGATCGAATCTGGCAATCTTAAGATCCGTGAAATCGAAGCGGAGAAACTGCTCTCCGAGGCGGCCCGGCTGACCGAAATCGCTCAGCTCGTCGGCGGCGCCACCTGATTGCCGGGCGGCCCGAGAGGCAGGTCGAATCCAGGTGAATGGGCAGCCCAGCTGCCCTTTTTTGTTTCTTCTTGCAGGGCCGACGACAGGGCTTCCAGGTAGGTGTGACGCGGCAGATTCACTCCGCCCAAGGAGACCAGGTGGGGATTCTCGACCTGGCAGTCGAGCAAGGTGAAATTCCACGACTGCAGTTGTCTCACCAAGGTGTAGAACGCGATTTTAGATGCGTCGCTGACGGTGTGGAACATCGATTCGCCAAAAAAAGCGCCGCCGAGGCTGACGCCGTAAAGGCCGCCGACAAGCTCGCCATCAAGCCAGGTTTCGATCGAATGGGCGAGGCCGAGTTCGTGCAGACGTTGATAGGCGCGGAGAAAGGCCGGCGAGATCCATGTGCCTTCGACCCGGGTCTTGCGGCAGGCTGTCATCACCTCGGCAAAACTGCTGTCGTAACGGACTTCGAAGCGCTTTTTCTTGACCAGTCGGATCAGGGTCTTGGCGGGGGTGTAGGAGTCCAGATCCAGCACCATTCTCGGATCAGGCGAATACCACATCAAGGGCCGGTCGTGCCACGGAAAAATCCCCGAGCTGTAAGCCAAAATCAGGCGTTGCGGTGATAAATCACCGCCGACAGCAAGCAATCCGTCCGGTTCCGCCAGCTCCACCGGCGGGAACAGGACTTCGCGGTCAAGCCGGAAAATCACGCCTTCTGATCCAGGAAGAGGCGGAGCTTGAGCTGTTCGAAGCCGCCACGCGACGGCGGCGCATCATACAGAGTCTCAAGAATGACCGCAGTATCAGGCTGCAGCGCATGAAGTCGCGTTCCTGCAGGCAGCTCGGGAATCTGCGCCTGCAGATCCATCGCATCGGCACGAGTCACGGCGATCAGCAGATCCGGGGCGGGGAGACGGGATCTCTCCTCGGACGTCATCAGGGGATGAAGCCGCTGGGGCTTCGCCCCCCAGCGTCGCAACAAGGTCTCGAATTCCGAGCGCAGGGCGCCGTCAGAACAGGCAAGTAGCACCCGCAAACCATTGAAGGGAGCCCGGGGCGACACGCGACGCAGAGGCGGCGAGGCGACATCGCCGAGAATGATAAGGCCCGGAGGACGGAGATTGGCGGCGGCCAGTTTCTCCGGGAAATCCGCCAGGGTCGCATCCAAGAAGGTCTGCCCGGGACGGGCGAGATTGACCGCGACACAAACCGAGATGTCGGCGGGGTAGCCGGCGCCGAGAAGTTGTGCGCGGATGTCATCGGCCGAGAGAAGCCCCATGTAGACGACCAAAGTGGCACGATCGAAATGCAGCAGGGGGGAAAGGCCGCCGCCGGCTTGACGCGCGGTCGTCAGGGTGACTCGGTCGCTGACGCCGCGCTGGGTCAGGAACAGGCCGCCGCAGGGGCCGATCGCCTGCAAGGCCGACACGCCCGGGCTCACCTGCCAGGGGATACCAGCCTGGTTCAAGGCGTCGATCTCTTCCGTGATCCTGCCTAGGATGCCCGGATCTCCGCCTTTCAAACGGATGACCTTGCGTCCGAGACTGGCGTCGCGCACCAGCAGCTGATTGATTCCATCTTGGTCGAAACTGGGGGAATCGCCACGTTTTCCGACATGATGGCGGCGGGCATGGGGCGGTAGAAGCTGAAGCAGGGCGGGAGTAGCGAGGGCATCATCAAAACAGGAGTCGGCAATCGCCAGGCTTCTCGCGGTTTCCAATGTGATCCACTCTTCTTCGCCGGGCCCGGCACCGGCAATCATCACCGGTGGAGTAAAGAAGGACTGGAGTGCTTTCAGCGCTTTGTCCTCGAGACGGTAGATCAGCGAGGCCTGGGCTTCCAAGGAGGATAAAAAAGCCAAGCCGGCGGGCAGGTCGTGATCGAGGTCGTCAGTCTCCCAGACAAAGGCGCGGACTCGGCCGGACAAGACCTCCAGAGTCAATGCATAGAAATCTTCTTCGTTGACGGCATCCCAGGTCTCCAGGACGGCCAGTTCAGGCAAGGCGTCGAAGACCTCGCCGAGACGCATGGTAGCGTCTTGATTTAACGGAGTTTCGGCGACTGTGATGAGTATGGACATGCCGCGAATCTACCCGGATTCTTTGACAAACCCAGTCGCATGACATGCTGCTTTTCGATTTTTGGTCATCCTCCGTCCGCCTGCAAAAAGGGCCGCTCTTTCGAGCGGCCCTGAGGAAGGCGAGAACGATCACCACTCCGATTTCTTCTCGGCCGGGCGCTCGGCGTAGATGTTCATCCGCAGAGTGTTGAAAGCCTTGATGTTGAAGCTGCCTTTGCCGAAGTTCTCCGATTCGCCTTGGACGGCGCCATCGCTGAGCGAAGTGAGCTTCAGGGTGAGCTTGCCCATGCCTTGCATGATCAGCTCGACATCGCCGGCGTTTTTACGCGCCTTCTCGGCTTCTTCCTGGCTGAGCTCGAGCAGGGCGACGCGTTCGAGCGGGATCTGCAGGTCGCCGAAGGAGGTGGTGAAGGTGGCGATACCGGCCTTCAAGAGCTTCAGCTTGCCGCTTTGAATGTCGCCGTTGGCGAAGGTGCAGACGTCGGTCTTCGAAGCATTGGCGGCGCCCTCTTTGGCAGCCTTGCCTTCTTCGCCGGGAAGGCGGCCATCCCAAGGGGAGATTTTGACGTCGGTGACGCGGACCTGGCCATTTTGACCTTGGAAGCCGATGATGTTGCCCTTGCCGGCGAAATCATTGGCGTCGGTGAAGCTCTTCACCACTTTGCCGTCGATGACGATGCTGATGGTCTTGGTGGTCTTGTCGGTGTAGATGCCGATCCTAGCGCCGGATTTGAGGCCGTTGCGCATCGGGTAGTGGCCGACGGTGTCGCCGCCTTCATTGGTGGTGACGCGCATGGCTTGGATGTAGTTGTTGTTAAAGGTCAGCATGTAGGCGTTACCGCCCGAGGCTTCCTTGTTGTCGCAGTACAGGACTGCCGAAACCTGGAGATTGCCGCGGTGTTCGATCGTGAATTCCATGAGGCTGCGCTCGGGAAGCTTGACCTCGCGGCCGATGGTGCCGTAAGAACCGTCGAAATTGAGGCCGTTGTCCTTCACTGACCAGCCGTTGCCTTGACGGCTCCAGCCGCTCATGTCGCCGGGACCGGCGTAGATGCTCTTCGCCGCGGCCTGACCCGCGGAGATCGACTTGACCATCATCCGCTCGATGTTGAGGGTGCCGGCATACCAGGTGTCGAGAACGACTTTCTCGGCGCTGATTTCGGTGACCGTGCCGATCAAGGTGTCGCCGTTGGTGAGGTTGACGCGAGTGCCGCCGCCCTGGCCGCCGCCGGTGGTGCCGAGGTTGATGCTGTTGATGCGGCTGGTCTTGAAGAGCACCGGTTGTTCCGCATCGGCAAGCTGGAAGAGCATGCCTTTGGCCGGATCAATCGAAAGGATCTGGCCGCTGCTGCGGTCGCCGGTGAGGAAGCTCATCACATCGTTGCCGGTCTTGGCGGTGATCGGCGCGCCGGTTTCAGTGCGCGCCTGTTCGACGGCGATGCCTTCGCGGGGTTTCGAAGGATCCTGGACCTTGATTTCGGCCCAGAGGCCCAAGGGGAGAAGGGCTGCCGTGAGGAATAAGCTGCGCGTCATGAGAGGGTCTCCGTTTGTCGGTTCAGGGTATGGGTTTCAGCGTTCGTAGATGGGAAGATAGCGGTAGTTCAACGCAATGGAAAGCAGTGTGGTGGCGGTGGCGAAAGCCTCGCCTTCGCCGGCCTGCCAAGCGCCATCGGCGCGCTGACGCTGTCGGCAGGTCTCGATGTGTTTGCGGTTCCATTCCTTCCAGACCTGATAATCCGACTGGAACAAGGCCTGGGGGACGTAG